>CAMCAZ010000014.1 GCA_945872795.1 Chryseobacterium gleum | reverse complement strand
GCGCCAGACCGCATCACCACGCACCGCGCCCTGCCCGGCTTCATGGCCGTGGCGCTCATCCTGCATATCCCGGTCCTCGGCCTCTCCTTTCTTTCCGATGACCTGATGGTGCTGCATCGCATCGGTGAGCAGAACGACCTGGGCACGGGCTCCTTCTTCCGCCCACTGCCGGACTGGACGCATTGGCTAACCTATCGGATCGTTGGACCCACGCCTTGGGTGTTCAGGGCGGTCAATGTGCTGGTGCTGGGCTTCAACGCCTGGTTGGTGATGCTACTGGCACGGCGCATGGCCGAGCGCACGCTTCTTCCCGAAAGCCCGGTCTGGGCCTTGCTCGCGGGCATGCTCTATGTCATTTATCCCTTCCACTTGGAGCCGCAAGTGTGGGTCGTGGGGCGCAGCACGGCCATGGCCAGCAGCTTCGTGCTGCTCGCCACGTGGACCGCCCTGGGCACAGCCCCGGTGTGGCAACGCAGTGTGCAGGTGGCTCTATGGACCTTCCTGGGCGCCCTCTGCTACGAGCATGCCCTGCTCATCCCGGGGTTGCTGCTCATCGTCTGGCTCGTCCTGGAACCGAGGCACCCGCGGGAGTGGTTGCCCATGATCATCAGCGCATCAATGGTCGTGGGATTGAACCTGGCCTTGCGTTCATGGGCATCCGGCGCGGTGGCCAACACCTACGGATCGGCCTTTTTCCAACGCGATGGTGCGGACTACCTCGGCAGCGCGTTGAAGGTGGCCGGTCGCCTCTTTCTTCCACCCGAACCCGTTGTTCAGGCCCAGACGCTGCGCATGGTGCTGCTGGCCGTCCTGTTGATCGCCCTGGGCTTTCTCTGGTGGCGCCGATCGCGCAAAGGCCCCGTCCACGGGCACCTGCTGGGCGCATTGCTACTGATGACCGCGGTGGCCTCCGTCATCGCCGTGGTGGGCGGTGTGAGCACACGCACCAGTGAGAGCGACCGCTTCCTCTACCTGCCCTCCGCCTATCTCTGCTTGGCGATCGCCCTGCTGCTGGTGACCCTGACCACCGGGCGCACACGAATTTTGCTCACCATCGCGCTGATCGTTCTGGAAGGCATCGGCCTGTGGAGCGGACAAGGCCATTGGCGCACGGCATCGGCCACCCTGGAGCGCATCGTTGAACAGACACCCGATGCTGCAAGCGGTGAGCGGGTCTTCGTGATGGGTCTGCCCGGTGATCATCGCGGCGCCTACATCCTGCGGCATGGCTATTTGCAGGCGCTGATCTTTGCCGGGAAGGACACCACGGGGATCTCGCGGGCGGATACCCTGCTGCGAGGCCTCCGCACCGCGGATCAACTCCCCGCTCTGGCCTTCGAGGACCATTTGGATACGCTGTACATCCGACCGGCAGACCGGATCGTGATCTGGGATGGAACGCGCTTCGTGGCTCAGCCTTTGCGCTGATGCTTGATGCAACGGGGAGAGACCGGCTGAAATAATGTCGGCATGCACAAAATGGATCCAATGGTCAGGATGATGAAGGGGACCATGTAGCGCGGAGGGCGCGCCTATCTTGGTGGTCGAATGAAGAAGATCAACGACACCACGATCGCACTGCTGATCGATGGCGATAACGCGGCACCGAAACGGTTGCGTGCCATTCTCGAAGAGGTGAGCAAGACCGGCACCATCACCATCCGCCGCATCTACGGCGACTGGACCACCACGGGCATGAGCGGCTGGAAGGACCTGCTGAACAGCAACGCCATCCAGCCCGTGCAGCAATTCGCCTACACCAAGGGGAAGAACAGCACGGACAGCGCGCTGATCATCGACGCCATGGACATCCTGCACGGCGAACTGGTGGATGCGTTCTGCATCGTGAGCAGCGACAGCGACTACACGCGGCTTGCCACCCGCTTGCGCGAGAGCGGCCACTTCGTGATGGGGGTGGGCGAGAAAAAGACCCCGGACGCCTTTGTGAAGGCCTGCGACCGGTTCATCTACGTGGAGAACCTGGATGTGCAGGAACCCGTGGTCGCGCCGCGTACCTCTACCGCTCCCGTTGCAAAGACAGGGGCCAAACGCGACACCGCTCCGGCCAAGGCAACAGCGAGCAAACTCTCCGCGAACGGCGACCTGATGCGCAAACTGCGGAAGGCCTTCGTGATCGCCAAGGGCGAGGAGGAGGAAGCCTCGCTGAGCCTCATCGGCCAGGCCCTGCGCCGCCTGGACCCGGGCTTCGACCCACGCAGCTACGGCCACGCCTCGCTCTCCTCCATGGTGAACGCCCTGAAGGACCAGCTGGAGACGCGGCGTGAGGAGAAGGGGAACACCGTGATGGTGCGCTTCCGGGGGTGAAGCACGACCCTTCCGGGTCGGCGGGAGCGGTTATCTTTGCCGCCCCGTAGAAAGCCCTGATGGACAAGCGTTTCCCGCAGTATGATGAACTCGACCTGCCCAAGGTCGCCGAGGAGGTATTGAACCAATGGGAGGCGGAAGGCACCTTCGCACAAAGCCTCGAATTGCGCAAGGATGCGCCGCCCTTCGTGTTCTACGAAGGTCCACCGAGCGCCAACGGATTGCCCGGCATCCACCACGTGATGGCCCGTGCCATCAAGGACATCTTCTGCCGCTACCAGACGCAGAAGGGCCACCGCGTGGACCGCAAGGCCGGCTGGGATACGCACGGCCTGCCCATCGAGCTGGGAGTAGAGAAGGAGCTCGGCATCACCAAGGAGGACATCGGGAAGAAGATCAGCATCGAGGACTATAACGCGGCGTGCAAGAAGGCCGTGATGCGTTACACCGATGTGTGGAACGACATGACGCGGCGCATCGGCTTCTGGCTGGACCTGGAGCATCCGTACGTCACCTACCACACCAAGTACATCGAGAGCGTGTGGCACCTGCTGAAGAAGCTCTACGATGACCAACTGCTCTACAAGGGCTACACCATTCAGCCCTACTCCCCCGCCGCGGGTACCGGGCTTTCCTCGCACGAGTTGAACCAGCCCGGCACCTACAAGCCGGTGAAGGACACCAGCGTGGTGGCGATGTTCAAGGTGAAGTCCGATCACGCATCGGCGTTCCTGTTCAAGGATGCGTTCGGCGATGTATTCATCCTCGCATGGACGACCACGCCGTGGACATTGCCGAGCAACTGTGCGCTCACGGTGGGACCCAAGCTGGACTACGTGCGGGTGAAGACCTTCAATCCCTACACGCACGAGCCACAGACCATGGTGCTCGCGAAGTCGCGGCTGGGCGCCTACTTCAACGAGAAGAACGAGAACGGTTCCTTCGAGGATTACAAGAAGGACGGGAAGAACATCCCCTGGACGATCGATGGTGAGTTCTACGGCCACCAGCTGGAAGGCGTCCGCTATGAGCAGCTCCTACCCTACGCCACGCCGGAAGGTGGAGATGCCTTCAAGGTGATCGGCGGCGACTTCGTGACCACGGAGGACGGCACCGGCGTGGTGCATACGGCACCCAGTTTCGGCGCGGACGACATGCGCGTGGCGCGGCAGCAGGGCATCGGCACGCTCACCCTCGTGGACCTGCAAGGGCGTTTCACGAAAGAGGTGGGTGAGTTCGCAGGCGAGTACGTGAAAGCGGAATACTACAGCGACGAGGAACGTGCCGCCGAAGCGACGAAGCAGGGCCGCGACAAGTACCTCAGTGTGGATGAGCGCATCTCCATCAAACTGAAGACCGAGGGCCGCGCCTTCAAGGTGGAGAAGTACGAGCACAACTACCCGCACTGCTGGCGTACCGACAAGCCGATCCTGTACTACCCGCTCGACAGCTGGTTCGTGCGCGTCACCGCGAAGAAGGACCGCCTGATCGCGTTGAACAAGACCATCAACTGGAAGCCCGAAAGCACCGGCACGGGCCGCTTCGGTAACTGGCTGGAGAACCTTCAGGACTGGAACCTCTCGCGTTCGCGCTACTGGGGCATCCCGCTCCCGATCTGGCGCACCGAGGACGGTGATGAAGAGCTCTGCATCGGTTCATTGCAGCAACTGAAGGAGGAGATCGCCCGCGCCGTGAAGGCCGGTGTGATGACCGCCGACCCCTATGCCTCGTTCGACCCTGCGGACATGAGCGATGCGAACTACGACCGCGTCGACCTGCACCGTCCGTACGCGGACAACATCGTGCTGGTGAGCCCCGGTGGCAAGGTGATGAAGCGCGAGACCGATCTGATCGACGTGTGGTTCGACAGCGGTGCGATGCCTTACGCGCAGTGGCACTATCCCTTCGAGAACGCGTCCACGTTCAAGGAGACCTTCCCGGCCGACTTCATCGCGGAAGGCGTGGACCAGACCCGCGGTTGGTTCTACACCTTGCACGCGATCGCCACGCTCACGCAGGATTCCGTCGCCTACAAGGCCGTGGTGAGCAATGGCCTGGTGCTGGACAAGGTGGGCCAGAAGATGAGCAAGCGCCTCGGCAACGCCGTGGACCCCTTCAAGACGCTGGACGCCTACGGAGCCGATGCGGTGCGCTGGTACATGATCAGCAACGCTTCGCCCTGGGACAACCTGAAGTTCGATGCGGAGGGCATCACCGAGGTGCAGCGCAAGTTCTTCCGCGCGCTCTTCAACACCTACAACTTCTTCGCGCTCTACGCCAACATCGATGGCTTCGATGGGAATGGTGAAGCCACGTTGACCGAATCGGACCGGTGGATCCTCTCACGCCTCAACAGCGTGATGAAACTGGCCGACGCGAACTACGCCGATTACGAGCCCACCATCGCGGCCCGCGCCATCCAGGACTTCGTGGTGGAAGACCTGAGCAACTGGTATGTGCGCCTGAACCGCCGTCGTTTCTGGAAGGGGGAGCTCGGTGCTGACAAGAACGCAGCGTTCCAAACACTGCAGCGCTGCCTCGAAGTGGTGGCGATGTTGAGCGCCCCGATCGCGCCCTTCTTCACCGATCGTCTCTATCGTGACCTCACGGGCAGCAGCGTGCACCTGAGCAACTGGCCGAAGCACAACGAAGCGCTCATCGACGCCGAACTGGAAGCACGCACGGCACTAGCCCAGAAGCTGACCTCGCTCGTGCTCAGCATCCGCAAGAAGGAGGGGCACCGTGTGCGCCAGCCCCTGCAGCAGATGATGGTGCCGGTGACCGATGCCACCATGCGCAACCGCCTGGAGGCCATCCGCGACCTGGTGTTGAGCGAGGTGAACGTGAAGGAGCTGGTGATCCTCGATGCCAGCGAGAGCCAGCTCACCAAGAAGATCAAGCCCGATTTCAAGAAGCTCGGCGCCCGCATGGGCAAGTTGATGAAGAGCGTGGCGGCCGCCGTGAACGGCTTCGATCAGGCGCAGATCGCCGAGCTGGAAACGAAGGGCGCGATGAAGCTCACGGTAGAGGGCCAGGAGGTCGAAGTGCTCCGCGATGATGTGGAGATCAGCGCCGAGACCATCCCCGGACTGAGCGTGGCCGCGGATGGCCCGTTGACCGTGGCCCTCGACATCACGCTCAACGACGCGCTGATCCAGGAAGGCATCGCCCGGGAGCTGGTGAGCCGGATCCAGACCCTGCGGAAGGAGAGCGGTTTCGAGATCACGGACCGGGTGCAGCTGCACATCCTGGACAACGGGGATGCACGCTTCGCCCAGGCCATCCGGACGCATGCGCCGTACATCGTGGCGGAGACCTTGGCCGTAACGCCTGAGGACCAGGTGCTTGTGTCCGTACTTCCGCCCTCGGGAGCAGGGTTCCATGAAGTGGAGCTGGACGAGGTGCTCCGCTGTGCGCTATCCCTTGTCAGGTCCGCGAACTGAGGCCCCGATCGGTCTATATTTGCGGATCTTTTAGCAAACACCGGACGCCATGGCCAAGAAACCCGCACCGAAAAAGGCTGCAAAGCCTGCGAAGAAGGCTGCCAAGCCCGCACCCAAGAAGGTGGCAAAACCTGCGGCGAAGAAAACTGCCAAGCCCGCTCCCAAGAAAGCGGTGAAAGCAGCCAAGGCGAAACCGGCTCCGAAGAAAGCAGTGGCGAAAGCCCCGGCCAAGAAAAAGGCCACCGTGAAAGCGGTGGCGAAGAAGACGGCCAAGGCCGCCCCGAAGAAAGCGTCCAAGGCCGTGGTGAAGCCCTCCTCCGCAAAAGCTGCAGCGGGTAAAAAAGCCGCGAAGAAGGTGCCCCGCCCAGTGAAGAAAGCCGTGGTGGCCCCTGCCTCCGCAAAGGCTGCGGCGGGCAAAAGCAAGAAGGTCGCCAAGGTCGCACCCAAGAAGGTGGTGAAGCCTGTTGTGAAGAAGGCGGCACCCAAGGCCCCCGCGAAAGCGGAGGTCAAGAAGGCGGCGCCCAAGGCTCCCGTCAAACCCGCGCCGAAGCCTGTTCCATCGAAGGCTGAGACCAAGCCGGCACCGAAACCCGTTGTTGTTCCTGCACCCAAAGCCGAAAAACCGGCACCTGCACCCAAGCCCGTGAAGAAGGAATCGAAGAAGAGTGAGAAGGATGGCCTCCGGTCAGCTGCAGCCTCCAAGCCATTGGTGACCCAGATCCTGGTCCCCAATCGCCCCATGTCAGCACCCACCGTCAAGAAGCACGTATCCACCCTGGAAAGCGCCGACAAGCTGCGCTATTCCGATGATGAGCTGGTCGAGTTCCGTGACCTGATCAATCGCAAGCTGGACGAGGCCCGCAAGGACTATGACCTGCTGAAGCAGACCCTGGCCAACACGGACAACAACGGTACGGACGACACGAGCCCCTCGTTCAAGATGATCGAGGACGGCAGTGAAACGCTGAGCCGTGAGGAGACCGCACAGCTGGCCGCCCGTCAGGAGAAGTTCATCAAGCACCTGGAGGATGCCCTGTTGCGCATCCGGAACAAGACCTACGGCATCTGCCGCGTCACGGGCCGCCTGATCAGCAAGGAGCGTCTTCGTCTGGTCCCGCACGCCACCCTGAGCATCGAGGCCAAGCAGCAGATGAACGGTTGATCCGTTCGCTGAACGAGAACCGCAGACCTTGAAGCGCGCCCTCGCCATCATCCTGCTCGTCCTGGTGGCGGATCAGGTGCTGAAGGTGTGGGTGAAGCTCACGTTCTTCTACGATTCGGCCATTCCGCTGTTCGGCGACTGGGCCTACCTGCATTTCATCGAGAACCGGGGGATGGCCTTCGGGATGGAGTTCGGCGGTGAATGGGGCAAGCTGCTCCTGTCGCTGTTCCGCATCATCGCCGTGGCCGGTATCGGCTACGCCTTGGTGCGCATGACCCGGACGGGTGCGCGGGGCATCCAGATCGCGAGCGTGGCGCTGATCTTTTCAGGGGCCTTGGGCAACATCATCGACAGCACCTTCTACGGCCTGATCTTCAGCGCCAGTTCGCCCTTCCAGAAGGCCTTGCTCTTCCCTGCCGAGGGAGGCTATGCCCCCTTCCTGCACGGCGCCGTGGTGGACATGTTCTACTTCCCGCTCTGGGAAGGCCGATTGCCTGAATGGCTGCCGGTCTGGGGCGGAGAACACTTCCTCTTCTTCCGTCCGGTGTTCAACATCGCCGATGCGGCCATCACCTCCGGGGTGGTCCTGTTCATCCTCGTGCAGCGTCCCGAACGGACAGATGCGACTGGAGGGACCAGCACGACCGAACAGGAAGAGGCCGACGTAGCGACGTCGGATGTCGCAGAAGGGAGCAAGGAGTCCGAAAACAGGCCGGATCAGGCCACGGCCTGACCCGAGCGCACGAAACCTTTCCGCACCAGGAGCTCAGCGATCTGCACGGCATTGGTGGCAGCGCCTTTCCGAAGGTTATCGGCCACGATCCACAGGTTCAATGTGCGTGGCTGGGTCTCATCCCGGCGGATGCGGCCCACAAAGACCTCATCCCTGCCGCCGGCATGGAGCGGCATGGGGTAGATGTCGTTCCCGGGCTCATCGGCCACGGTGATCCCGGGAAAGGCCGCCAGTAGCCGACGTACCTCATCCACTTCGAACTCGGTGGCGAATTCGATGTTCACGGATTCACTGTGCCCGCCCGTCACCGGCACCCGAACGGCGGTGGCCGTGACGCGGATCGCGGGGTCGAGGATCTTCTTCGTCTCGTTCACCAGCTTCATCTCCTCCTTTGTGTAGCCGTTGTCGATGAAGGCATCGCAGCGGGGGATCACGTTCCCGTCGATGCGGAAGGGATAGGCCATGTCGCCGTCGACACCCTTGCGTTCGTTCTCCAACTGCTGCACCGCCTTCATGCCTGTGCCTGTCACGGCCTGGTAGGTGGATACGATGACGCGCTGAACGCCGAATGCCTTGTTCAAGGGGGCCAGGGTCATCACCAATTGGATCGTGCTGCAATTGGGGTTGGCGATGATGCGGTCCTCGGATCCCAGCACCTCTCCGTTCACCTCGGGCACCACCAGTTTCTTGTCGGCGAACATGCGCCAGGCGCTGCTGTTGTCGATCACCGTGCAGCCCACCTCGGCAAAACGCGGGGCCCATTCCAGGGAGGTGCCTCCGCCGGCCGAGAACAGGGCGATATCGGGTCGGGCGGCGATGGCCGCCTCCATGCCGATGACAGGCACTTCCGCGCCGCGGAAACGGACCGTGCGCCCGGCACTGCGATCGCTGGCCACGGCCAGCAGTTCATCCACGGGAAATGCCCTTTCCTCCAACACCCTCAGCATCACCCCCCCGACCAATCCGGTGGCCCCTACTACTGCGACTTTCATGATGTTCTGTCAACGTGGTTCAGTAGCCGAAAGTACTACCTTGTCCGCCACGGACGGGCACCCGGTTATGCAGAGTGCCCGACCGACCGAAGTCCCATGAACCGCATTGCGATCGCTCTTCTTACGCTGGCCCTGTCCGTGTCATGGGCAGGCTCCCAAGCCCAGTTCACCGACGACTTTTCGGACGGCAACTTCACTGCTGCCCCTGCCTGGACCGGCAATGACGCCCTGTTCACCGTGGTGGATGATGGAGGCGACCAGGTGCTGCGCAGCAACAGCCCGGGGGCATCGAACTACGCCCTGAGCACGGCGAGCACCCTGGCGACCAACGCGCGCTGGCAGTGGTCCATGGACCTGCGCTTCGCCACCAGCGGCGCGAACTATGTGGATGTGTACCTCATCGCGGACAATGCCGACATCCCCTCCGTGCAGAACGGATGGTTCGTCCGTGTGGGCGGTACGCAGGACCGCGTGGAGCTGTTCAAGCGCGTGTCGGGGACCAACACGTCGGTGCTGGCCAGTGCGGATGCTGTGGTGAACAGCAGCACGAGCAACCCGCTCGTGATCCGAGTGGAACGGACCGCGGGCAATGATTGGACGCTCCAGTTCGATGACGGCAACACCGGCACCTTCGTGGTGGCGGGTTCGGCGAACGATCCTGCGGTGGATGCGGGCACCCATTTCGGTCTGCTGGTGGTCCAGAGCTCGGCGGCCAGCGCGGTCAACAACCACTTCTTCGACGACTTCAGTGTGGGTGTGATCCCTGTGGACCTCAGCGCACCGGCGGTGGTCAGCGCAACGGCCATCAGTGCCACAGCTGTTGATGTGGTGTACAACGAACCCTTGGACCCGGCCTTCATCGGCACCTATGACATCATCCCCTTCATCGGTGTATCGGGTGCCGTGCTGGATGTGAGCGACCCCACCCTGGTGCACCTCACGGCAGCGCTGGCCTTCACCAATGGAAACACATACAGCCTGATCGCCGAAGGGGCCCAGGACGCAGCGGGGAACGCTGCGGCGCAGGTGTCCATCGACTTCATCTACGCCGTGCCGGAAACCGCGGGACCGCGCGATGTGGTGATCAACGAGATCATGGCGGACCCCTCACCGGTGGTGGGGCTACCGGAGGTGGAGTTCGTGGAACTGTACAACGCCACACCCGACCGGACCTTCGAGCTTTCGGGCTGGACCTTCAGCGATGGCGGGACACCGGTGAGCCTTCCGACCTACGCCTTGACGCCGGGCGGCCATGTGCTGCTCACCGCGACAGCGAACCTGGCGCTCTTCCCGAACATCACGAACAAGATCGGGCTCGCCAGCCTGCCGGCCTTGAACAACGATGGCGACGCCTTGGAGCTTCGCGATGACAACGGCCAGTTGATCGATGCCGTGACCTACGCCCTGGCCTGGTACCAGGATGCCGTGAAGGATGATGGGGGTTGGACCCTGGAGCAGATCGACCCCACGGCACCCTGCAGCGGTGCCGCGAACTGGCGGGCCAGCAGCGCTGCGGCGGGCGGAACCCCGGGCGTCCAGAACAGCATCTATGCCATCGTTCCGGACCTGCAGGCCCCCACCCTGGGCAGTGTGGTGGTGAACAGTACCACATCGATCACGATGGTCTTCAGTGAAACGATGGACGCCGCGAGCCTGTTGGCCGGGAGTTATGTCATCACCCCTGCGGTCGCGGTTTCCGGCGTCACCGTTCCTGCCGCGGACCGCGCGCAACTGACCTTGGATGAGGCGCTCGTCATCGGCACGCTCTATACCGTGACGGTGTCCGGTGTGAACGATTGTCCGGGCAATGCCATCGGCGCACCGAACGCCCTCTCCTTCGCGCTGCCCGAAGCGGTGGAGGTGGGAGACGTGGTGATCAACGAGGTGCTGTACGACCCCATCGGCAGCGGCAGCGACCTGGTTGAGCTTTACAACCGTTCGCAGAAGACCCTGAGCCTTTCCGGTTGGAAATTGGCGAATGAAACGGACGGTGTCATCAGCAGCCCGACGCTCATCAACTCGGCCATGCTACTGCTCCCCGGTGAGTACGTGCTGATCACCGAGAGTGCGCTGAACACGGCATCCACCTACCCGCAGAGCCGCACCGAGCGCTTCGTGGAAACGGACATGCCGAGCTACAACAACGGCGAAGGCACCGTGGTGCTCCAGGCGCCCGATGGCACCACGCTCGATCTGTTCCGATACTCGGATGACCTGCACTTCGGCCTGGTGAACAATACGGAGGGCTACACGCTGGAACGCGTTGTTCCCGACCGCCCGACGGAGGATGCCACCAACTGGCAGACCGCCTCCGATGTGGCCGGGAAAGCCACGCCGGGCTTCCTCAACTCGCAGTACGCTGCAGCCCCGGAAGCTTCCGGTGAGATGACCATCGAACCGTCCATCTTCTCACCGGACAACGATGGCTACCAGGACCTGCTCACCATCGCGTATCGCTTCGAGCAACCGGGCTTCGTGGGGACGATGAGCGTGTTCGACATCGCCGGCAGGGAGATGATCAAGTTGATGGAGAACCAGCTGCTGGGCACTGAGGGTGCGGTGAGCTGGGACGGCCTGATGGACGGTGGCAGCAAGGCCCGCATGGGGGCGTACGTCGTGCTGCTGGAGGTGTATGACCTCAGCGGCAACGTGGAGAAGTACAAGAAGACCGTGACCCTGGCGCACCGCCTGGACCAGTGAGGAGACCTTGGTCCCCTGGGCAAAGCTTGCAGGTGAGTACGAGATCCAATAGATTGGTTCTCCATTCGGCCCGGGAAGCCTGCGTGTTGACCTGAGGATCAATGCAGTGCAACGGGGTCACAAGCACGCCTCACCATGCATTCCACCATCACCCGGCACAAGGCCCTGCTCTCCACCATCCTGGTCAGCGGCCTGGTCGCATTCTCCGCCTTCAACGCCATCGGCGTCAAGGAACGAACGGACCTGAGCGGCGGGGCGAAGAGCGATGTACCGACCTCCGACTTCACCAACTTCGAGTCGGCCCACGTGCATCCCATCGACATGACGCCGGACGGGACCAAGCTCCTAGCGGTGAACACGGGGAACAACAGTCTGGAGGTGTATACCATCACGCTCACAGGCATCGTTCACACGGCCAGCATCCCGGTGGGACTGGACCCCGTGACGGTGCGCGCCCGGACCAACAACGAGGCCTGGGTGGTGTGCCAGGTGAGCGATGAGGTGAGCATCGTGGACCTCACCCAGAAAGCCACGGTCCGCAGTGTGCTCACGGAGAACGAGCCGGCCGATGTGGTCTTCGCGGGTTCACCCGTGCGTGCCTTCGTATCCTGCGCCGAACGTGAAAGTGTGCAGGTCTTCGATCCCGCAAACCCCAGCAACCCGCCCACCGAGGTGCTGCTGAAGGGGGAGCAGCCACGGGCCCTTGCGGTGAGCCCCGATGGATCAACCGTGTATGCGGCCTTCTTCGAAAGCGGAAACCAGACCACCGTGGTGCCCGGCAACGTCTTCCATTCGGGCGGCTTCTGCTCGCCACAGGGCGGGTGCACCACCATCCCGAACGACGTGGCCAACCCTGCCGGTCCGTACGGCGGAGTGGTGCCGGTGCCCAACGCCGGTGCCGGGTTCAGCCCGCCGATGAACCCGGCGAACCCCGCCATGCCGGGCAACCACAGCCTGGTGGTGCGCAAGAACACTTCCGGGCAGTGGATGGATGACAATGGGGGCAACTGGACGAACATCGTCACTGGAGGCGTCGCCGGAACGGCCCGCATCGCTGGCTGGGACATGCCTGATCGCGACGTGGCCATCATCAATGCGAACAGCCCCACCACGGCGGGTGTCACCTACAAGGCGCACCTGGGCAACATCCTGATGGCCATGGCGGTGCATCCACAAAGCGGCGAGGTGTACGTGGTGGGCACCGATGCCACCAACGAGGTGCGTTTCGAACCGAACCTGAAAGGCACCTTCCTCCATGTGAACGTGTCGCGCTTCGCACCGGCCGGAAGCCCGTCGATCACCGACCTCAACCCGCACATCAACTACGCCGCGACCAGTTCCCCGCCCCTGCTGCGCAAGCAGTCCGTGGGCGATCCGCGCGCCATCGTGTGGAAGTCCGACGGCAGCAAGGCCTATGTCACGGGCATGGGTTCGAACAACATCATCACCATCGCGGCCACGGGTTCGCGCACGGTGCCCGATCCGATCGCGGTGGGTGAAGGCCCCACGGGTATGGTGCTCGACGAGGTGCGCAACCGTGGGTACGTGCTCAACAAGTTCGACGGTTCCATCTCCACGATCGACCTCGGCACTGACCGGGAGACCGCGCGCACCGCGTTCTTCGACCCGACGCCCGTGGCCATCAAGAAGGGCCGCAAGCACCTGTACAATACGCACACGGGTTCGGGGCACGGGCAGATCTCCTGCGGTTCGTGCCATGTGGATACCCGTTGGGACCGCCTGGCCTGGGACCTGGGGAACCCCGCCGGGGAGATGGTCACCGTGAACGACCCTGCGGGCAACAAGACCTTCCACCCGATGAAGGGTCTGAAGACGACCCAGTTCCTCATCGACATCATCAACCGGGGAACGGGCAAGCTGCACTGGCGCGGCGACAAGAGCGGCTTCCATGATTTCGCGGGGGCCTTCGTGGACCTGCAGGGTGCCGATGCGCCGCTGGACCCGCTGAGCATGCAGGAGTTCAGCGACTTCCTGGATGCCTGCTGGCATGTGCCCAATCCGTACCGCACCATCCGCCCGGACAGCGCCGTGGCCTCCGCCGTGGAACGCATGAACCCTGGCCGTGTGCGACTGACAGGCACCACGTTCCAGACGATCCCAGCAGCGGGCGTCCGGCTCTTCGTAGCGGTGAACGTGAACTGTTCACATTGCCACCAGACCGGCACCGGGCGCGGGCACCTGCCGGGCAACGGCTCAAATACCAATGCGGGTGTGGTGAACATGACCAACAACACGAACATGGTGCCCGACCTTCGGACAGTTTACCGGAAGAACGGCTTCTTCTACAACACCACCGAGTGCACCAGCGGCTTCGGCATGATGGCCGATGGGGTGATGGAGACCCGCTTCAACCAGGCCGGAACCGGACATTACCTGGGGGATTACGAGCCCGAACTGCTCGCCTGGTCCGGCGGGATCACTGCTGCGAACAGTCCCCAGAGCCAAGTGTTCGACCTGGTCCACGCTTCCCAGGACGCACTTCCCGCCGTGGGCATGCGCATGACCATCAACGGAAGTGTGGGCAGCGTGGGCCGCGTGAACAGCATGAAGACCTTCATGGTGGAGAAGTACCCCAGCGACTATGCCCTGGTGGTGAAAGGCCTCTATAACGGGGAGCAGCGCGGATTCTACTACATCGGCAGCAACACCTACCAGAGCGACCTGGCAAGCCAGACCGTGACCCACGCCCAACTGCTGGCCGCCGCCCAAGCCGGGTCTCCGCTCACTTGGACAGTGGTGCATCCGAACACCAAGATCAGACACGGAGTGGACCGCGACAGCGATGGCGTGTTCGACTACGTGGACGGGGATGCCGAGCTGGCCCTCACGCTCTTCCTGGAAGGCCCGCTGAACGGGGCGAGCATGCGCACCGACCTCCATACGGCCGGCCTGATCCCGCTTTCCGACCCCTATGGCTCCGGAGAGCAGCTGAAGGAATCCCTCCTTCAGCGCCAGGGGCTCAGCGCTCCGGTGGATTGGGTGTGGCTGGAACTGCGGTCCAACAGCGATCCGACCCTGGTCGTGGATGAACGCGCTGCGGTGATCCTCGCGAACGGTCAGGTGGTGATGGCCGATGGTAATTCCCCAGTGCTGTTCCCGGACGCACCACGAGGGAGCTACCATGTGATGGCCAGCCATCGGAACCACTTGGGCATCATGACGAGCGGAACACATGGGCTGGGCAATGGCGTCCGTGTGCTGGACCTTTCCAGCGCCGCCGTGTCGACCTATGGCGTGGATGCGCGCCGCACCATCGGGCCCATACAGGCGCTGTGGGCGGGCGATGTGAATGCCGATGGCGTGATCCGGTACACGGGGGCGGCCAATGACCGCGACCCGATCCTGTCGCGCATCGGCGGCTCACTGCCCACCGCCACCACGAACGGCTACCACCCGGAGGATGTGAACCTGGATGGTGTGGTGCGCTACACGGGTGCGGCGAACGACCGCGATCCCATCCTGCAGACCGTAGGCGGATCGGTCCCCACGAACACGCGCGAGGAACAACTGCCGTAAGCGTATCGACGACGAACGGAAAAGGCCGGGCTTCACGAGCTCCGGCCTTTTCTGTTCTACGCGTGCTGGTCTCCTGGAGATCAGCCTTTCGCAGCCTCTTCCAGTTTCTTCACGCGTTCCACCAGGCTGTCAAGGTTGCGGAAGTGGATGTAGGCCTTGCGGTACTTGCCGATCTCAAATCCGGGTGAACCCATGTAGGCCTCGCCCGGCTTGGTGATGCTCTTGCTGATGCCGGTTCCCGCGGCAAGAATGGTATTGTCCGCGATCTTCAGGTGGCCCACGATGCCCACCTGGCCGCTGAACATGCAGTTCTTTCCGATCTTGGTGGACCCCGCCACCACGTTGGCCGCGGCGATGTAGGTGTTCTCGCCCACCTCCACGTTGTGCGCGATGTGCACCAGGTTGTCGAACTTGACGCCCTTGCGCAGGATGGTGCTTCCCAGCGTGGCCCTGTCGATCGCGCAGTTGGCGCCGATCTCCACATCATCCTCGATCACCACATTGCCGATCTGGGGGATCTTTTCACCTGCGCCGTCCGGCGCACCGGTGGCGAAACGGAATCCATCGCTGCCGATCACCGTACCGCTATGGATGATGCAGCGCGCGCCCACCACGCAGTCGCCGTAGATCTTCACCCCGGCGAAGACCGTGGTGTTGTCACCGATCGTCACGTTGTCGCCGATGTACGCCTGCGGGTAGATCTTCACGTTGTTGCCGATCCGGGCGTTCTCGCCGATGAAGGCCAGTGCACCGATGTAGCAGTCCGTGCCATGCGTCGCGCCAGCGCTGATCACGGCCTGGGGTGCGATCCCCTTCTTGTCCAGCTTCAGCGTGTTGTAGAAACCGAGCAGCTTGGCAAAGGCCTTCTCGGCGCTCTCCACCCGAAGCAATGTAGCTCCGATGGGCGCAGTGGGGACGAAGTCCTTGTTCACGATCACCAGCGATGCCGTAGTGGTATAGATGTAGGGCGTGTAAGCCGGGTTGGCCAGGAAGGACAGGGATCCGGCACCTCCCTCCTCGATCTTGGACAAGCGGGTGACCGTGATGTCGGCATTCCCCTCAAGGGTGCCGTTGAGGAGCTGAGCGATCTGTGCGGCGGTAAATTGCATGGTCGTGTTCGGTGTGGACCGCCAAGGTAATTGGTGGGGGGACAGACATCCGCTGCGATCATGCCTTACGACCTGGACTGCGGAGGTCCACGGGAAGTGCGGCTGGGAGCAGCGGTCATTCGGTTCGCTCGCGCATTGCGATCTGAACCGCAGAGGGCGCGGAGCACGCGGAGAAATGCCTGCCGTCTACGGACAGAGGATTCGCATTTATCATGAGCTCATTTCTCGCGGCGGAGGACGCAAAAAGCACGGAGAAAGCCAGCTTCCGACCATGGCCGCCCCTCGGGATATTTGTATTCCCTCTGCGTGCTTCGCGTCCTCTGCGGTCCAACTGTATTTCCCATTTCCGTTGAACTGAGTTCCCTTACCCACCGCGCTTCATCCCGAACTTCGCACTCCCATGAGCGAGCTCGACGTCCGCGAGAAAGTGAAACTGCTGCCCCATAGCCCCGGGGTCTACCAGTTCTTCGATGCCGACGGCAAGATCCTGTACGTGGGCAAGGCCAAGGACCTGCGACACCGGGTAAGCAGCTACTTCGCCAAGAACCACACGGACGGCAAGACCAACCTGCTGGTGCGCAAGATCGTGGACCTGCGCGTGATCCATGTGCCCACGGAGTTCGAGGCCCTGCTGCTGGAGAACTCCCTGATCAAGGAGCACCAGCCGCGCTACAACATCCTGCTGCGCGACGACAAGAGCTTCCCCTTCATCCGCATCCGCAACGAACGCATGCCCCGTGTGGAGGCCATCCGCAACCCCGAAGAGGACGGCAGCGAGTACTATGGCCCCTATGCCAGCGTGCGCACCATGAAGACCGTGCTGGGCCTGGTGCACAAGCTCTACAAGCTACGCACCTGCAACTACGACCTCTCTCAACGGAACATCGAGAAGGGCAAGTACAAACGTTGCCTGGAGTACCACATCGGCAACTGCAAGGCTCCGTGCGAAGGCCTGCAGAGCGAAGCGGAATACACGGCGCACATGGGCCAGGTGCGCGAGATCGTCAAGGGGCGCGTCGCCGGACTGCTGAGGGTGATGAAACCCCTGATGCATGAACACGCCGATCGATTGGAATTCGAGGCTGCCGAGGACTACCGGCGGAAGATCGAACAGCTGGAGAGCTACCGCGCGAAGAGCATCGTGGTGAACCCCGACATCGGCGACGTGGACATCTACGGACTGGTGAGCGACCCGGGCAGCACCTACGTGAACTACATGCGGGTGATCGATGGAGCGGTGGTGCACGGCATCACCATCGATCTCAAGCGACGACTGGAGGAGACCGATGTGGAGATGTTGCAGATGGCCATCGCCGAACTGCGCTCGCGCTACCACAGCCTGGCACCGCAGGCCATCGTGCCCTTCGACCCGGAGATCGAGGTCCCTGGCATCACCTTCACCGTGCCCCGCATCGGCGACAAGAAGAAGCTGCTGGAGCTCTGCGAGCGCAACGTGCGCTACTTCATGCTCGACAAACAGAAGCAGGAGAAGCTCACCGACCCGGAGGGCGCCACCACGCGCACCCTGGAACAGCTCAAGCAGGACCTGCGCCTCAGCGAACTGCCGCGCCACATCGAGTGCTTCGACAACAGCAACACCCAGGGCACCGACCCCGTGAGCGCCTGTGTGGTCTTCCGCGATGCCAAACCAAGCAAGCGGGATTACCGGCACTTCAATATCCGCACGGTGGAGGGGCCGGACGACTTCGCGAGCATGGAAGAGGCCGTGGAGCGTCGCTACAGCCGGCTGGTCACCGAGGGCGAAGCACTGCCGCAACTGATCGTCATCGATGGCGGCAAAGGCCAGTTGGGTGCCGCGCTCAATGCTCTGGAGCGACTGGGACTGCGCGGAAAGATCGCCGTCATCGGCATCGCCAAGAAGCTGGAGGAGATCTACTTCCCGGGCGACCTCTACCCTTTGCACATCGACAAACGCAGCTCGTCGTTGAAGGTGATCCAGCACATGCGCAACGAGGCGCACCGCTTCGGCATCACCCACCACCGGGGGAAGCGCAGCAAACGCATCGTACGCACCGGCCTGGAGGAGATCCCCGGCATAGGCCCCGGCACGGCGAAGAAGTTGCTCACACGTTTCGGCAGCATCAAAGGCATCCGTGAAGCGATGCCAGAGGATGTGGTGGCGGAGGTGGGGGCGAAGAAGGCCGAGGTGGTCTTGAAGGCCTTGACCGAAGCAAGCTGACGTATGGCCTTGGTCTCCATCCTGTTGCCATTTCGCAATTGCGCACACACGCTGGATGCTGCGATCTCGAGCATTGTTGAGCAGTCATTTGATGATCGGGAGCTGGTGTTGATCGACAATGCCAGTACTGACGAAAGCCCTTCCATTGGCCGACGTTGGGCAGGGAACGAGCCACGGATCAGGGTGCTGCACGAGCCACGCATCGGTATCGCCCACGCCTTGAACACCGGGCTGGCTCATGCCGAGGGGGGGTATATCGCCCGTATGGATGCCGATGACATCAGTCATCCGGAACGCCTGGCGGAACAAGTGGCCACCCTCGACGCGTATCCGGAGATCGGCGTGCTGGGCACGCGTACCGCCTTCGCCAGCAGTGTGCAAGAGAGCCGGGGCATGCAGGCCTTCGTGGAATGGCAGAACAACATCCTTTCCCCGCATGAGCACTATGTGAAGCGATTCGTGGACGCGCCCCTTGCGCACCCCACGGTGATGTTCCGTCGCGAACTGGTGGAGCAATTCGGCGGCTACGATACAGGACCGCTACCCGAGGACCACGAGCTGTGGTTGCGCTGGATGGACGCTGGTGTGCGCTTCGCGAAGCTGCCTGCGGAACTGCTCACGTGGAACGACCATGCGCATCGCCTGAGCCGCACGCACAGCAACTACAGTGTGGACGCCTTTTTCAGCACCAAGGTGAAGTGGCTGGCGCAGTGGCTGAAGCGGAGGTTGAACGGCCGGCCGGTGATCATCGCGGGTACCAGCGCGCTATGCAGGAACAGGGCCGCAATGCTGGAGGCGGAAGGCATCGTTATTGGTGCCTTCACTGATGTGAGGCCGCGTGAGGTTCCGGGCTACACCTTCATCCCACACGACCAGTTGCCGCCTGCGGGTGAAGCCTTCATCGTCTCGTTCATCAGCCAGCGCGGTACAGGTGATCGGATCGCCGAGTTCCTTGCTTCACGGGGCTTGGTGGAGGGGGCGGATTTTGTGCTGGCAGCCTAAGGGATCAGCTGGCTTTATCTTGGCACACTCCATGCGAACGGACCTGAACGACATACCAACGGCCCTTGCACGGCTGCGCACCCATTTCGAGAGCGGCGCCACTCGTCCCTATGCGGCACGGCGCGAAGCCCTGCTGGCTCTTCGCGCGGCCATCAAGGAACACGAGGAGGAGCTCATCGCGGCCATGCATGCGGACATGCGCAAGCCGCGTTTCGAGGCCTACCTGGGCGACATCGGCCTGGTGTATACCGAGATCGAGCATACGCTGCAGCACCTGAAGGAGTGGATGCGACCGCAGCGACCGGCCACCCCGTTGGTGATGCAGGTGTCCAGCAGCGAACTACGCCCCGAACCCTTGGGCGTGGTACTGATCATCGCCCCTTGGAACTACCCCGTGCAACTGGTGCTGACACCCTTGGTCGGGGCGATCGCCGCCGGGAATTGCGCCGTGGTGAAACCCAGCAACGAAGCACCCGCAACAGCGGCAGTGGTGGAGCGCATCGTCACGCGGGCCTTCGCACCCGGGCATGTGCAGGTCGTGCAAGGACCGGGGCGCGAGGTGGGTCCGCAACTCATCCTCCCCTTCCGCTTCGACCACATCTTCTTCACGGGCAGTCCCACCGTGGGCCGACAGATCATGGCCCTGGCCGCGCCGCACCTCACACCCATCACACTGGAGCTGGGTGGCAAGAGCCCCGCTATCGTGGACCGCAGCGCCGATGTGGACCGCGCCGCCCAGCGCATCGCCTGGAGCCGCTACTTCAACGCGGGGCAGACCTGCATCGCCACCGACCATGTGCTCGTGCACCGCGATGTGATGGAGCGCTTCCTGACCGCGACCGCGAAGCACGTGGAACGCTTCTACGGCAAGGACCCGAAACAAAGCCCCCACTTCGGTCGCTTGGTGAACGACAAGCGCTTCAACACGGTGAAGGGCTATCTGGACCATGGTCAGATCCGTTTCGGCGGGTCGCATGATGCGACGGAACGCTACATCGCCCCCACGGTGCTCACCGATGTGCCGCTGGACGGTCCGCCGATGCAGGAGGAGATCTTCGGTCCGGTATTGCCGGTGATCCCCTGGACCGAACGGGAGGAGGTGCTCGCGATCACCCGGCGCAACTCACACCCCTTGGCCACCTATGTCTTCAGCAGCGACCGCGAGGCGCAGCGTTACTTCACCGAAGAGATCCCGTTCGGCGGTGGATGCATCAATCATTGCATGCTGCAGTTCGGCAACCCGGAGCTCACCTTGGGGGGTGTGGGCAACAGTGGTATGGGGAGTTATCATGGACGGGCCACCTTCGACCTCTTCTCGCACCACAAGTCGCTGGTGCACGCCAGCACGCTGATCGAGCCGGGCATCCAGTACCCGCCTTATGCGCCTTGGAAGGAGCGGATATTGCGCTGGGTGCTGCGCTAGTACCGCAACCCGTAAGTTCCTTCACCATCTCCGCCCCTCTTTCACCTTCCTGCCGCGTTGGAACATTTCGTCGTAGCGCCCGCTACGCCGTACATGTTCCGCCTTGCATGAAGGCGAAATCGTGGCAGAACTTCAGTGAACCGACTTACGGGTTGCGACACGAGGACAGCGCTCTGTGACGATCGTCACCAAGTCGGCGACCGGGGTGATGGAGTTTTGCCTTCAGAACTCCAACCCATGCGCACCCTTCTTTCCGCACTGCTCACGCTGACCCTGATCCATTCCAGCCACGCTCAGGACCTGGGCGACCGGCGCGTGGTCCTTGAAGAGATCACGGTACCGGGCATGCCGGGGATCCAGTCCTATGCCTGGGCGCAGCACGAAGGTGAGTGGCTTTTTGTGGGAGGACGGACGGACGGCCTGCATCGTCGCCAGCCTTTCGCGGCCTTCCTGGCAGCGGACAACAACACGCAGGCCTACGTGGTGAACCCTGCGTTGGGGCAGGTGTGGAGTGCGGCCCTTTCAACCCTGCCCACCGCCCAGTTCGAGCAACTGCAGAGCACCAACATGGAGTTCCAACAACGGGGTGACATGCTCTACGTGCTGGGCGGCTACGGCTTCTCCGCCACGGTCAACGACCACATCACCCACCCGGTGCTCAGCGCCATTGATGTGCCGGGGGCCATCGCGGCCATCAAGACCGGCCAGCCCATCGCTCCCCACTTCCGCTTCATCACCGATCAGCGCATGGCCGTCACAGGCGGCTATCTGGGCCAGTTGGACGATGTGTTCCTGTTGGTCGGCGGTCAGCGTTTCATCGGCCGGTACAATCCCCAGGGTCCCGACTTCGGGCCCGGCTTCATCCAGGAGTACACCAACGCCATCCGGCGCTTCGGCATTGCCGATGACGGCACCGCGTTGTCCGTGACCGACTACGTGGAAACGGTGGATACCGTGAACCTGCACCGCCGGGATTACAACCTTGTTCCGCAGGTCTATCCGAACGGCACCCATGGATACACGGCCTTTTCCGGCGTGTTCCAGTACGCATCGGACATCCCCTGGTTGAACATCGTGGATATTGACGCTGAAGGATACACGGTGGTGCCGGACTTCGAGCAGCTCCTCAACCAGTATCACACGGCCCACCTGCCGGCCTATTCAAGCGCGGCGAACAGCATGAGCACCATGTTCTTCGGGGGCATCGGGCGGTATTACTTCGATGCGAACGGCCAACTGTGGGATGATCCGAACGTACCCTTCGTGAACACCATCAGCAAGGTGGAGCGCACCGCATCCGGGGCGGTGGCAGAGACGGCGATCGGCACCATGCCCGCCCTGCTGGGGTCCAGTGCGGAGTTCATCCAAATGCCTGGCATTCCGTTGGTGTTCGACAACATCATCGATCTCGACCAGCTCGTTGGCGACACGGTCGTGGCGGGTCACATCGTGGGCGGCATCGAGAGCAGCGCAGCGAACATCTTCTTCATCAACACGGGCACACAAAGCGATGCCACTACGCGGACCTTCCGGGTGCTGTTGATCCGCGACACCAACACGGACGTGGGCGCCGCGGAAGTGGATGCCGAGGAGGAGGTGATCGGCGTGAGCCTGTCACCGGACCACGAACAGTTGATGGTCTCCCTTGATCTGCCGCGTGCCGGCACGGTGGAGCTGAACCTGTTGGACAGCAGTGGCCGCACCGTACGGACCCTGCTTGCGGCGAAGGTGCCCATGGGCCGTCAGGTGCTGCACCATGACATCAAGGGTCTGGCCCCGGGCACCTATCTGGTGGAGCTCCGGATGCAGGACCTGCGGAGCACGGTGCGTTTCGTGCGCTGACCGCTCAGCCCTCCACCACCTTCTCGCCGCGCTTGGGTCGCAGTGCATCGCGCACCACCTTCAGGTGCTGTTCATCGCATTCCAGCGTGGCGGTGGCCCGTACGGGCAGGGTGCTCACCCAGTGACGATAGCCGCTGATCTGTTGCCGTGCGCAGAACTCATCCACATGCCGGAGGAAGTGCTCGGCCGTGGTCGGTGCGTCGGGCCCGAAGAAATCCCAGTGGAAGCGAAGCAACGCCATCAGGCCAGAAGGTCACTGAGCAGGCGCATCTCCATGGCGGGGGCCATTTTCTCGTAGAGGATGCGGTAGGTGGTCTCCGTGATGGGCATATCCACCTTCAGCTTGCTATTGATCTCGTGCACGCACTTCACGGCATAGTAGCCCTCGGCCACCATGTTCATCTCCAGCTGGGCGGCCCTCACGCTATAGCCCTTGCCCACCATGGTGCCGAACTCACGGTTGCGGCTGAAGGTGGAATAGGCCGTCACCAGCAGATCGCCGAGGTAGGCCGGTTCGTTGATGTCACGCGCAATGGGATGCACGGCGGTCACAAAGCGTTCGACCTCCTGGATGGCACGGCTCACCAGCACTGCGCGGAAGTTGTCACCATAGCCCAGTCCCACGCTGATGCCGGCGCAGACCGCGATCACGTTCTTGAGGATGGCACCGTACTCCGTACCGTAGATGTCGTCGCTCAGCGTGGTCTTCAGGAAGCGTCCGTTGAGCGCAGCGCTCATCATCTTCGCCGTGTCGTTGACCTGGCAGGCGATGGTGAGGTAGCTGAGCCGTTCCATGGCCACCTCCTCGGCGTGGCAGGGACCGCAGATCACCCCGAAGTCCTTCACCTCCACACCCCAGTATTGGAAGAGGTATTCCCCCACGATCTGGTTGGTCTCCGGCACGATGCCCTTCACCGCGCTGAAGATGGTCTTCCCCTTGAGCTCAGCGGGGTCCAACTGGTCCAGGGCACCCTTGAGGAAGGCGCTGGGCACAGCGATCACGAGCACATCGGCGTCCTTCACCACAGCGTGGATGTCGCTGTCCATGGCCAGGCGCTGGGCGTCGAACTGGGCCGCACTGATGTAGTCGGGGTTGTGCCCGTACTTGCGGATGTGCTCGATGGTGGCAGGCTTGCGCACCCACCAGCCCACCTCCGGGGAATTGGCGGATAACAACTTCACCAGGGCGGTGCCCCAGCTACCGGCGCCGATCACGGCGATCCTGTTCTGATCGTTCATTGCGGACGAATATCGCTTATCCTGGACTTCTGCAGGGTCGATCCAGTGGGTCGACGCTACAGGTGATGACGACGGATCCCGTGAATGTGATCAGAATGTCACCTCCATCATCATCTCCCTACCCTCCCGCAGGACCTTCACCGGGGCCGTGTCGCCCTTGTTGAACTGGCCGAGGGCCTTCATGTAGCCCATCATGTCGTTCACCTCCACCGCACCGATGCCCATCACCACATCGCCCTTGCGCATGCCGGCGTTCGCCGCGGGCTTGCCTTCCGTCACCCCATCGATGCGCATGCCCTTGCCATCATAGAGATAGTCCGGTACCACGCCCAGGGTGACCTTGAAGCGCGGGGTGTTCTCGGTGTTCACCTCCTCGGTCTTGGTGAAGGCGATCTTGCCATCGTCGCTCAACGAGGTCACCAGCGACTCGATGTAGCGCGTGATGCGCAGCATGCCCTCGTAGTTGATCTTCTCCTCGTCATCGCTGGGTTTGTGGTAATCAGCGTGGGTGCCGGTGAAGAAGTGGATGGCCGGGACGCCCTGCAGGAAGAAGCTGGTATGGTCACTGGGGCCGATGCCACTGGTGGTGGTCTTCACCTTCAGGTCGCCCACCAGCACACGCGGCACTTCCTCCCACGCTGGCGACGTGCCCACCCCGTTGATACCGATGGCACCGGTGCTGTCCAGGCGGCCCACCATGTCCAGGTTGATCATGTAGTTGAGCTCCGCGATCGGTACCGTGGGGTTCTTGGTCCAGTAGTTCGATCCGTACAGCCCCTTCTCCTCGCCGCTGAAGGCGATGAAGAGGTAGTCGTTCGTGCGGGCCTCATCCATCTCGGCCAGGTCACGCGCCAGCTGCATCATCACGGCGATCCCGCTGGCATTGTCATCGGCCCCGTTGTGGATGGCCCGCTCTCCGCGGTGCAGGGAAGCTTCGTCGCCCCAGCCCAAGTGGTCCAGGTGTGCACCGATCACCACCACATTGGCGGCACCGTTGTCCAGCAGGCCCACCACGTTGTAGCCCGTGCGCTCCTCGCGAATGATGTCCACGTTGATCACACAGGGGTTGTTGTCGACCAGCAGGTCCTCGTAGTGTTTGCCGGTGAGGAACACGGCCGGCACGGACAGGGGCAACACCTTGGGCGAAAGGGCGGCCTCCGGGGCCGTCGCGTTCTCGTCATCGTTGTAGAACACGATGCCGACCGCCCCCAGCGCGATCACTTTCTCGGCGCGTGCCTTCAGGTCCTGGTGGGCGAGGTACTTGCTGTGCGGGTGGGTGCCGTCCGGCGAACTGATGGCGATGGCGGCGATGCGGTCGGTGAGCACCAGGTCCTTCAGGTCCTCGTGCTTCAGTTCGGGTGCCTGGATGGCATAGCCCACCTTGTAGATCTTCCCACGTGCGGCACCCGAGGCGGAGAATGGCATGGGGAAGAACTGCTCGCCCTGCTTCAGTTTCCGGCGTCCCAGTTGCATGGTGTTCATCGGGCCCAGCACCGGCTGTGCCTTGAAGGTGAAGGCCTGCAGATAGCTCGCCTTGTCGCCATAGGGCATCAGGCCCACGTTACCGAATTTCCCGGCGATGTAATCCACCGCCAACTTCTCACCGGGCATGCCGGTCTCACGCCCTTCGAGCAGGTCGCTGGCCAGGTACTTCACGTCGTACTTCATCTGGTCCTTGGCATCGGCGTCGGACATCAATTGGGCGCTTGCCAGAAGGGGTACGCAAAGGCTGGCGATCAGCAGCGGACGGAAGAGCATGTTCATGACGGCTGCGAAGATACCGAGGGTCCATACCTTCGATGGACGGGACCACGTTGGTATGACGCTGACATGACCCACCATCCATGAAGAAGCTGTTCGTCGGACCGGCCGGTGTGCTGGCCGTTCTCTACCTCTTGAACCCCACGCTCGGGGTGTTCGAGTTCATACCGGACAACCTTCCTTTCGTCGGGAACCTGGATGAGGCCGCAGCCTCCATGGTGTTGATCGCCGCCATGCGCTACTTCGGCTGGGACGTAACCGATCTGTTCAAGAGCCGCACCGTGAACGACTTCGGAAAAGACCAATGACCATGCACACACTTCTTCCCATTCTCTTAGCGCTTCTTGTCGCTTGCACGACTGCTGAACATACCCGGGAAGCCTCACCGAACCGCTGGGCGGATGAACGGCTTTGGCCTGTATTGGAAGCGCAGGAGCATCGGGATACCGAGGCGCTATGTGCGTTGTTGGTCGACAGTTCGGCCATTGTGCGTGAAGCTGCTGCGCTGGCTTTTGCGAGTGTGCAGGACAGCGCGTCAGTGGGATGCTTGTTGAAGGCGCTCACCGATCCCGTCGCTGGTGTGCGCAGCACGGCCGTCTTTGCGTTGGCCTTCGTCGCGGACAGCCTGGCCGTTCAACGGATGGCCGAAGTGGCGGTGAATGAGCGGGACACCATCGTTCAGCGAGTGTTCTTGAGCGCGTCGTTCCTGGCGATGCAGCGGAACGGGATGGTGAAGGAACCGAATGCGATCCTATACTATTTGGACAGCGGCATTGGCCATGAGCGGGCACGGGCGGCGGATGTGCTGCGGCGTTTGCCGGATAGCACCTTGAGCCTGATCGTCGACGAGATCCGCGATAGGATACCAGCTCACTCCGCCGATGTGCGTCAGTTTCTTGTGCTGGGCCTCGCGAGATCTGGTGATCAGAGGCAATGGCCTTATCTGGAACGGTTGATGGTACTGGACCAGGATCGTGGTGTGCGGGTGAACGCACTGAGGGCATTGGCCAGTGTTGAGAACCCCGGGGTCGATACCCTGCTGCTTGCAATGACCGCCGTTCCACCGTTGGAGATCGCTGCGCTCGATATCCTCGAAGGCCGGGAGGTACTTCCCGCCCGGGCCTGTCTGGATCCGATCCTGCCCGGAATGGATGAAGGACTACGCATCCGCTTGTTGGGCGTGGCATTCGATCATGCTGGGGAGGAACTGGCCGATAGTATCCGCTTGGTGCTGCACTCCGTCACCGCTTCAGGGAATAGCCCCTACCGCCGTGCTGCAGCGATACGGGCCATGGCCAACGCACCAGAGCCAGGTTACCATGATGAGCTTCTCTCTCTGATGCAGAGCGATGCCCCTTCCATCGTGCGACAAGCCGCTTTCGAAGGGCTCGTCGGTATTACCAAGTCCATTATGGCGCGCTCACGATACGCATCGGCCGAGGAGCAGTATCGCCAGCTGGGCAATGTGATCCGATCAGCCATGTACATGAGGGATGCGGGGTTGATCTGCGCTGCAGCTGAGCAGCTCCAACTGGAGGACGCCACAACGATCAAACTCCTCCTTCCGACGACCATGGATGAGAAAGCCCTCGCTTCGCTACACCCCCTGCGCGACATGGAGGCCGTTCAGCTTCTGCAGCAGGCTATCGCCAAGCGCGATGGACTGCCACCACCGGCGCATACCGCACCGGCCTTCAACCACCCCATCGACCCCGCCAAACTCCGCACCCTCCCCCAGGGCCAGCGCTACCGCATCACCACTGCCAAAGGCAACATCATCCTTGCCACCGATGTGAACGAATGCCCCGGCAGCAGCCTCGCCTTCGATTCACTCGTCACCGCAGACTACTACAACGGCAAGGCCTTCCACCGCATGGTGCCCAACTTCGTGGTACAGGGCGGCTGCCCGCGTGGCGATGGGTATGGCGGCATGCCTTGGACACTGCGCACGGAGATCGGTCGCAAGCTGTTCACGGCTGGGTCGGTAGGCCTTGCTTCGGCAGGAAGGGATACGGAGAGCTGCCAATTCTTCATCACCCACAGCGCCACACCGCACCTGGATGGCCGCTACACCCGTTTCGGGGAAGTGGTGGAAGGCATGGATATCGTCTGGCAGTTGCAGGTGGGCGACGTGATGGAGCGCGTTGAACGGATCGACTGATCTTCGCCCGTGGTGCAGCGCATCCCCTCCATGCACGGTGTCACCACCGAACGGCTCCTGTTCCGTGCGATCTCGATGGACGACCGCCACTGGTGGATGGAATACATCAACAGCGCCGATGCCATCCGCTTCATGTCCCTCACGGTGGGGAGCGAGGACAGTTGCCGCGAGTTCATCCAGCGGGCCTTGGACCGGCAGCGGACCGATGGCTCAGGACTGAACGCCATCATCGAACAAGCCACCGGCAAACCCGTGGGCATGATCGGCCTGTTGACGCAGGTGGTGGATGGTGTGGATGAGCTGGAGGTCGGCTACCACCTACTGCCTTCCGCATTGGGCAAGGGCTACGCAACGGAAGCGGCCATTGCGTGCAGGGAATTCGCGCGAGAACACAAGCTCGTTCTTTCAGTGGTCTCGTTGATCGACCATGAGAATTTCGCGAGCCAGAATGTGGCCAAGCGCAATGGCATGAGCTTCGAGAAGGACACGGTGCACCGCGGAACGCCGGCGATGGTGTGGCGGGTGCTGCTCGATCAGCCTTTGCGGGATGCGTCGAGGTAGCTGTTCAGCAGGTCGGCGAGCTCCTGGTGCTTGTAGCCGTAGTTGTCGGGCAACGCACCGTGGTAGCCCACCAGGCTTTCGGACAGCAGGGAGGCCCGGCGCCATCGCTTCAGCACCTGGGAACCGGCCTTGAAACGGATGCCGACCAGGCGCTGCCGCTGGCGGAACGGGCCGTGCCAATGGGTCCGCTCGAACACGCCGAAGCGCTCGATATCGGCCCAGTCGAAGAAGTGCCGCCGGTACAGCGCTGTCTGATAAAGCCCCTTCGACGTGACCACCACACGTGAGCTCCCTGGGATCAACTGGATGATGGCCACAAGGGCCGCCAGAGCGAAGAACACCAGGCAGAACCACCCCATCCCTTGCCGGGCATCAGTGTCGGGGTCGGTGATCATCAGCCATCCACCGAAGCCGAGCACAAGCGAGACCATCAGCACACCGAGCCATTTCCACGACCGTGGGGTGAGGACCAAGAAGGGATGTTCGATGGTGGACATGATCGTATCCCGATCGTTCAAGTAGGTCGAACCGGTGGGCCTGCGCTACAGGTGCAATTCCATAGGTCAGTGCGACCCGGTGACATTCTATCTCTTACTCGAACTTTTCCGGGCGCATCTGGGGGAACAGCAGCACTTCCTGGATCGCGGGGTTGTCGGTCAGCAGCATCACCAACCGGTCCATGCCGATGCCAATGCCGCTGGTGGGCGGCATGCCGTACTCCAATGCGCGCAGGAAATCCTGGTCGATGAACATGGCCTCATCGTCACCGCGTTCCATCAGCTTCAGTTGCTCCTCGAAGCGTTCGCGCTGGTCGATGGGGTCGTTGAGCTCGCTGTACGCGTTGGCCACTTCGAAGCCGGCCACGAAGAGCTCGAAGCGTTCCGTGAGGCGCGGGTCCTCGCGATGCTTCTTGCACAGCGGGCTCATCTCCACCGGAAAATCGGTGACGAAGGTGGGCTGGATCAGTTCGGGCTGCACCAGTGTGCTGAAGAGCTCGTCGATCAACTTGCCTTTGCCCATGCTGGGCGCCACCTCGATGTGGTGCTTCATGCACAAGGCCCGGATGTCGTCCTCCTCCATGTCCAACACGTTGAGGCCGATCTTCTCCTCGATGCTGCCCACCATGGTGATGCGCTTGAAGGGCGCGGCGAAGCTGATCTCCTTGCCTTGGAACGTGGCGGTCGGCGTGCCGTTCGCAGCGCTGGCCACCTTGCCGAACACACCCTCGATGAAGTCCATCATCCAGATGTAGTCCTTGTAGGCCACATAGAGCTCCATCACCGTGAACTCCGGGTTGTGGGTGCGGTCCATGCCCTCATTGCGGAAGTTGCGGCTGAACTCGAACACGCCGTCGAAGCCCCCCACGATGAGGCGCTTCAGGTAGAGCTCGTTCGCGATGCGTAGGTAAAAGGGCACATCGAGCGCGTTGTGGTGCGTGGCGAACGGACGGGCCGCAGCACCGCCGGGGATGGCCTGCAGGACGGGCGTATCCACTTCGAGGTAGCCGGACTCTTGGAATGATGCACGCATGGCATCGAAGACCCGGGAGCGCTTCAGGAAGGTCTCCTTCACACCGGGGTTCACGATCAGGTCCACGTAGCGCATGCGGTAGCGCTGCTCGGGGTCCACGAAGGCATCGTGCACGTTGCCCTGGTCATCGGTCTTCACCACGGGCAGGGGACGTAGCGCCTTGGCCAGCACGGTCAGTTCCTTTACATGCAAGGTCAGTTCGCCGGTCTGGGTCGTGAACATGAAGCCTTTCACGCCGATGAAGTCGCCCAGGTGCAGCAACTTCTTGAAGACCTCGTTGTAGAGCGTCTTGTCCTCGCCGGGGGCGATCTCGTCGCGGTTGATATAGATCTGCTGATCGCCGGAGGCATCGCGCAGCACGGCGAAACTGGCCTTGCCCATGATGCGCACGCTCATCAGCCGACCGGCCAGCACGACGTTCGCCGCGGGCTGCTGTCCTTCGGGGGAGTGCCCCACCTCCTTGAACTCCTCCTTCACCTTCACCGCCGTGTGTGTGACCGGGTATTGGGCGGCAGGGAAAGGCTCGATGCCCAGGGCACGGAGCTTTTGGAGCGCTTCGCGGCGGACGAGCTCCTGGTCGGATGGGACGTGGGACATGGGGACGGCCTTGAAAATGAGGCGCGAAGATACCGGCAACCCGGAACGCCGAAAGAGCGTATGAGCGGTCTAATTTCGCACCACTTCAACGGAAATCCATGTACAACCTCATCGACGCATTCCCCCGCCAACTGAAAGAAGCCCTGGAGATCGGGCGCAAGGCTGAGCTGAAGTCCCCCGGCGGCCCTTACGGCAATGTGGTCGTCACCGGCCTGGGCGGCAGCGGCATCGGTGGTCGTATCGCGGCCCAGCTGGTGCACAAGGAGGCCAAGTGCCCCATCGAGGTCTACAACAACTACTACCTGCCCGGCTATGTGAACCACAAGAGCCTGGTGATCGCGTGCAGCTACAGCGGCAACACCGAGGAGACCCTGGCCGCCATGGAGCAGGCCCTGAACAAGGGCGCCCGTGTGGTGGTGATCACCAGCGGTGGCACCATGCTGGAGGTCGCCAAGGCACGCGGACTGGACCACATCCTGATCCCGGGCGGCAACCCGCCCCGCACCATGCTGGCCTATTCCTTGGTGCAGCAATTCTTCATCCTCCATCACTTCGGCATCATCGGCGATGGTTTCGAGGGGGCCATCAAGACCGCGGCCAACATGCTGGCCGACGACAAGGAAGCCATCAAGAAAGCCGCACAGGACCTGACCGAGAAGCTGGTGGGCAAGCGTCTGGTGATCTACAGCGAAGCGAGCACCGAAGCGGTGAGCACACGCTTCCGCCAGCAGGTGAACGAGAACAGCAAGGAATTGTGCTGGCACCACGCCATCCCCGAGATGAACCACAACGAGCTGGTGGGCTGGGCCGGTGGCAAGGACGACATCGCCGTGGTGATCTTCCGTCACAAGGAGGACCACGAACGCAGCCAGATCCGCATGGAGATCAACAAGGAGGTCTTCAAGCAATACACCCCGCACATCCACGACGTATGGAGCCAGGGCGATACCGCCTTCGCACGCCAGCTCTTCCTGATCCACCTGGGGGACTGGGTGAGCTACTACTGGGCGGAGAAGAAGGGTGTGGACCCGACGGAGATCGGCGTGATCAACATGCTGAAGGGGAAGTTGGCCGAGATGAAGTAAGCAGCACGCGGTGAGCTGACGAGCGGCAAGTGGGTGCGCCTACTTGCCGCTCGCCGCTTTAGAACTGGCCACTTCTGCAAGACCTTTGCCCCCGTGAGACAAGTCCACTTCCAAGACCTCGGCCTGATCGACTATGCCGATGCATGGGCCTACCAGACCAAGCTCTTCCAGGCCACCATCGACCGGAAGATCGCCAACCGCAACCTGCCGGAGAATGAACAGGTGCCCACCGAGGACCACCTGCTGTTCTGCGAGCACCCCCACGTGTACACCTTGGGAAAGAGCGGCAAGCAGAGCCACCTGCTCCTGAACGAGGCTCAGATGCGCGAGAAGGGCGTGCAGTTCTTCCCGATCGACCGTGGCGGGGATATCACCTACCATGGGCCAGGGCAGATCGTGGGCTACCCGATCTTCGACATGGACCACCACTTTACGGACATCCACCGCTTCCTGCGCACCCTGGAGGAGGCCGTGATCGGAACACTGGAAGCCTATCAGATCAAGGCCGGGCGTATCGAGGGCCTCACCGGTGTGTGGCTGGACTGGAACGAACCGCTGAAGGCGCGGAAGATCTGCGCCTTCGGCATCCGCGCCAGCCGATGGGTCACCATGCACGGCTTCGCGTTCAACGTCAACACCGACCTCGGCTACTTCGAGAACATCGTGCCCTGCGGCATCACCGACAAGGGCGTGACCTGCATGGCCAAGGAACTGGGCGGTCTGCTGGACATGGATGAGGTGAAGAACCGCTTGAAGATGGAGCTGGCGGACCTGTTCGATGTGGAGCTGGTGTGAGCGGGGAATAACTTAGTGGTCAATAACATCCTCATGCGCCTGCTCAGCAAGATCATTCTAGGCCTCATCCTTCTGGTCGGCGCGCTCATCGCCCTTGCCTACCTCACCGGCAACGACCACCTGGTGCGCGGCGTGCGCTTCACCTACCTGATGGGCCGCAACAGTCCGGAGATCGACGACCGCGACTTCTTCCCCTACGCCACCATAGCGGCCACGGCACCGCAGCCCTGGCCACAGAGCGCACGCTACGGAAAACTGGCCCTCAGCGCCGAACAGGAAGCGAAGTTGCAGGAACTGCACAGCGTGGGCTTCGCCGTGTTCCAGCACGACAGCCTCGTCTTCGAGCAGTACTTCAACGGCTGGGACGCCGACAGCGTGAGCAACAGTTTCAGCGTGGCAAAGAGCTACATCAGCGTGCTCACCGGCATCGCCATGGGCGAAGGGAAGATCAACAGCGTGTTCCAACCGGTGGGCGACTTCCTGCCGGAATACAAGGAGGGGTGCTACGCGAAGATCAACCTCTGGCACCTGCTGACCATGAGCACCGGTCTGGACTGGAGCGAGAGCGGCGCCAACCCCTTCAGCGACAACGCCAAGGGCTACTACGGAACCAACGTGCGCGAACTGAGCCTGATGCAGCCCTGCCGTGAGGAGCCGGGCAAGGAACTGGACTACATCAGTGGCAGCACGCAGATCATGGCCGAGGTGCTGGAGGCCGCCTACGGCAAGCCCCTGGATGAATTGGTGCGCGAGAAGATCTGGACACCGTTGGGCTGCGAGCATGATGCCTACTGGGGAAAAGACCGTGAGGATGGCGACTTCAAGGCCTTCTGCTGCCTCTATGCCACGGCCCGCGACTTCGGCCGTATCGGACAACTGTACCTGGACAGTGGCATGTGGCGCGGCAGGCAGCTGCTTCCCCGCGAATACTGGCAGGCCTCCATCACACCGGCGGCGATCCAGGACAAGGGCTCACCCAACCAACGCTACGGCTACTTCTGGTGGCTGGCGGAGGTGGATGGAAGGCCCATCCACTACTGCCGCGGCTTCCACGGCGAGTATGTGGTGGTGATCCCGCACGAGGACCTGGTGCTGGTGCGCACGGGCATGAAGCGTGAGGAGGTGAACGCCACGGGCCATCCGCAGGATGTGTTCCAGTGGATCGATATCGCCCGTGAACTGGCTGCGCGGAAAACCTAGTACCGATCTTTGTACACCGCACCGAACGCGGAAGGAACACATGCGGAAGGATATTCATGCACCCAAGGTGGAAGGCGTTGCCATGGCGGTGGTGCGCGAACCCGATGAGGAAGGGGACGAGGCCTGGTACGTGTACTTGATCAACCAGAAGGACGAGCCGCTGGAGAACGTACTGGTCAGTTCGCGAGGCTATGGCGAGCTGGAGGGTGAGACGCGCCGCACCAGTGAGATGCGCCATTTCCTGGACACCCTGGAGCCCCGGAGCTGGGCCCGCATCGAACGCATCGTGGAGGACGTGTTCGCCCTGAACAACCAGTACTGGCTCAGTTTCTACCTCGGCCAGGAGCTCTTCGACCGCAAGTACATCTTCGTCGCAGGAAGCATCGAAGAGGAGAATTTCACCACCCTGCCGCTGATGAACAAGCGGGGCGTGATGATCGGGTAGTACAGCCACATCTTGGGGGCCGGGCGCCGATCCGGGAGCGTTTTCAGCTTGCGGGGTCGATCGGTGTATTTCCCGAAGAGCGTACCTTGAGGATTGAAAACGATCCTCCCATGCGCCCCGACAGTGCCCGCGACCTGAGCAAGATCCTGTTCCTGGACATCGAGACCGTTCCCCAGCAATACGCATGGAGCGAACTGGACGATCGGACCGCCAAGTTGTTCAGTGACAAGACGCGCTTCGAACAGGAACGCAATGCACGCACGGCCGAGGAACTCTACAGCGAGAAGGGAGGCATCTTGGCCGAGTTCGGGAAGATCATCTGCATCGGGGTGGGCAGCCTGCATCGGCAGGAAGGCCAGATGGGCCTGCGCGTGACCTCCTTCCATGGTGATGATGAGCGGGAGCTGCTGGAGCGTTTCGTGGACCTGCTGGACCGGCACTACCACACGGATGACCACTGGCTGTGCGGCCACAACGCCAAGGAGTTCGACTTTCCCTGGATCGCCCGGCGCTGCGTGGTGAACCGCATCAAACTGCCCAAGCTGCTGGACATCGCCGGACTGAAGCCGTGGGAGGTCGGTCACCTGGACACCATGAACCTCTGGAGCTTCGGCGACCGCAAGGCCTACACCTCTCTGGCGTTGCTCACCCACATCCTGGGCATCCCCACACCGAAGGACGACATCAGCGGCGCCGATGTGGCCCGGGTGTACTATGCCGACAAGGACCTGGAGCGGATCGCCACCTACTGCAAGAAGGACGTGGTGGCCACCGCGCAGGTCTTCCTACGCCTGACGGGGAAGGACCTGGTGTCAGAGGAGCACATCGTTCTGGTGTGATCGTCATCCGCTCCACGCTGAAGAGGTGTACTTTTCCGCCGCCTCATTTTTCAGCCTGCAGTGACCTTGACCGCGTATCCCAGATCGAGCCTGAAGGACCTGCACCACCCCTGTGATCCAGGGGCCATGTGGCCTTGCGCATATTTCCCCCTGCTATCCGTTCTTCACCCCATGAACGGCCCATCGACCCATCATTCAGCATGAGCCCGAACGCGTTCCTGCTGCGCATGCTGGGCTTGATGGTGATCCTCCTGGGGCTTGTCGCTTGCGGTGAATGGTGGGTGCGCGGCTGCCTTTTCAGCGACGCCCCCTTTGCGCAATGGCGCGATCCGAACATCTACACCTGGCGCTACTCCGTGGGGGAGCGTGTCGTTCAACAGGACGACCAGGCCAAGCTTTCGGTGCTCTGGAGGGACTCGGCCGCCTCTCACTTGGAAGGAGCGCACCCGCTGCTGGGTTGGGCCGGGGGCTTGGATAGTGCCACGCTTCTTCCGTCCGGGTTCCGGGCCGGAAGCGGCAAGGCACCCTTCGTCCTGCTTGGGGCCGGATGGGCTGAACTGGGGGCCGGGCGCCGGGTCGCGGAGGACCCGGTCATTCGCGCCGGCTTGGACCTCGTCGACCTCAGCGTGCCCGGGTTCTCCATGGACCAGGACCTGCTCTTGCTTGAGCGCACCTTGCCGAACTTCCGCGGAGGGCAGGTCCTTCTGTGGATCGATGTGGACCGTCTGGACCACCTGCAACGGACATTCGTGGGCAGACCCAAGCCCTGGTATACACCGACACCGAGCGGAGGCAAGTTGCAGGGGCTGCCGGTCGAAACGGACATTCGACGCTTTCTTGAAGACCACCCCGCCGACCCAGGCCTCTACAGTTATCACTTGTTCCGGACCTTGGTATTGAAGGATACCGTGCTGTCCATCCAAGCCATACAGGCGCGGGAAGGTTCCCTTCAGGAGCTGACCAAACGTTTGTTCTTCATGCATGTCAAGAAAGCCGAGGAAGCCGGGGTCACGCTTCGCCTGATCTTGGACCAGCGCGCCACGGGAGCTCATGCCGATGATCGCCGATGGGCCCTGGAACAGGTGTGCAAGGACCATCATGTGGAGTTCGACATTCTTCCGCGACAGACCGACGGATCCGACACGCGCTTCCATGGAGATGCCTGTACACTTCTGGCCCGTAAGGCCAGCTATGAATTCGAGTTCACCATGGACCCAGAGATGGTCGCTGTACGCGCGAGCGGTGCCGAGGAACTGCAAACAACAAACCCGTTGCGCCAGGTGATGGTCCGGATACTGGGCGACTCCAGCTGGCTGGGATCGATCAAGGAGAAGGCCCTGTTGAACAGGGTGCCGATCCGGGAGATGATGAGACGCGACGCCCAATACTCCTTGGATCCTTATGGCAAGTAGCATGGGACGGAGCGAGCTGACAAGACCGGCCTATGGGATACAATGGTTCGGTTTCCTGGCGGCGCTGCTGGCGTTCATGGTGGTGCTCACCAAAAGCTGGGGCTTCCACCAGAACGACCTCTACCTGGTGTTGAGACCCACCAGTGATGGCTGGGGCTACTATCACTATCTGCCGGCCCTTCTGGGCACCCATGAGTGGGCGCACCTTCCCTGGACCCACCAGCTCGAGAACCTGAACGGGCTGAGCATGTTCACCTATGGAGTGGCGCTCCTGGAGTTGCCGTGGTTCCTGGTCGGCCATGGAATGGCCTGGGCGACAGGCATGAGCACCGATGGCTATAGTGCACCGTATGCGACCAGCATCCTGTTCGGCATGGCCGTTTATGCGGGTGCTGCGGTGAACCTGCTGTTCCATGCCCTGCGTCGCCGCTTTCCCATTGCCATCGCGCTGGCGACCCCGCTGCTCCTGTTGGTCGGCACAAACCTGTACTTCTACTCCACGAAGGAACCGGTGATGTCCCACGCGTACATCTACTTCCTCTTCGCGGCCCTTCATTACCTGGTCGTCCGGAATGATGAGGAGCCCAAGGCCCTTCGCACGCTGGGCATCATCGTCATCTGCTCGGTCGCATTGCTCATCCGGCAATTGCACGTGGTGGCCGTTCTGTTCCCGGCCTTCTATCTCACCTCGAACTGGAACGATGTCCGGGAACGGCTGCGGTGGTTCGGGCAGAACCGGCTCATCACCCTCCTGGCCGTGGTACTGGCCTTTTTGGTGTGGGTCCCCCAGATGAGCTACTGGAAGTTGATCACCGGGAAGTACTTCATCTTCCCTTACGGTTACAAGGACGAGCACTTCATTTATTCCTTGGACCCACACCTCGCGGACGTGCTGGTCGGGGTGGTCAATGGCTGGTGGGTCTACACCCCACTGATGGCATTGGCCTGCGGGGCCCTTGTATGGATGGTCATCCGCAGGATGAGCGGAGCCGTGCCGATCCTCTTGATGGTCATCCTGGTATGGTACGCCTATTCCGCGTGGTGGTGCTGGTGGCTCGGCGGAGCCTTTGGCCACCGTGGGTTCGTGGAGTACTACGCCTTCCTCTCCATTCCATTGGCCTGGCTGCTGGAGCGCCTTTCGCGCACCGCATGGCCCTGGAGGCTCTCATCGGCGATCGCCTTTTCACTGATGATCTACGTGAATCTGAGCCTGACGGAGATCACCTCCTGGGACTGGAACAAACCTGAATGGACGTGGTCCAGGCTTGGCGAAGTGTACGTCCGGATCTTCAGTTGAACCATTGATCAATGGCTGTGTCGGAACGTGGAGCTTCCTGCACGGTCAGAGCACAGGGTCTATTGAAGAGATCCGCCAAATGGTGTCTCCAATTCACAACGGTTACTTTGGCAGCACATTCCCATGACGTCGCGTCGTGCCCTTCTCCTTGGCAGTTCACTGGTGATCCTGGTCGGCGGGGCGATCATGTATTGGAGCGGAGGCCTGAAGGAGAGCTTACGCATGCCTTCGAACATACACGACCGACCGGCGACACCTGCCCGCCACGCCAACTGGGTCGCCCTCTTGCCCGCTGATACCGCCACGATCACCACCGGCGATCCAGCGCCCCTTGACTTTGCCTGCCGTTCGCGATCGGCACTGACCATGTCCATGGGAGACCACTGGATCCGGCCCAACCTGCACTTCGACTTCGAACACAGTGCCGACAGTAGTTGGATCAGCACGCAAAAGGCACACACCGGAAGTTCGTGCATGCTGATCAAGGAGGGTGTGGAGTACACTCCTGCGATCAGACGCAGCGCAATGAACGTGGCGGACAGCATGGTGGCTGTCAATGTGGGACTGTGGCTCCTGACCGACACCACTGATCCCTCACTGACGATCGTCTCCACGGTGGAGCGCAGGGGCCAGCAAGTGGCCTGGGCCGGGAAGGAGCTGGATACCTTGGAACACGTGCCAGGCGTGTGGCAGCGCCTGAATGCAGAGTTCCCCTTTTCGGAACTTGTCCTTGCACAGGATGATGTGATCAGCGTGTACCTCTGGAACCGGAACAAGCAGCAGGTATATGTCGATGACATGGATATCGTCTTCCGCAGTCGCCATGTACCCGGAAGGACGGCAGGCGAGGCCTTTCGCATCGAAGGCCCAAAGGGCGGGCACATGCCCCTCCCCTTCGCCAAGGTCTCATTCGTGGCCAACGTTGACCCGAAAAGCGGGGGGGTCTTCGTGGGACAAGCAGCGCCCCCGATCAGCGCACCTGAGGTCCCCTTGGTCCCAGGCAGTACGCACCGTTTTCGTTTGCCGGCCGGAAGCGCTGTCGGGCACGTGGTGGACGCCGATGGTGCTGCACGTGCATTGGTGCGTGCATGGTGTCCGGAGGTCGGGCGCGATCTCCTGGGCTATGAGCACATGCTGGTGTCCCCCGGTGATCGGGGGCTTCGGTTCATCGCATTCGATGTGGATATCGATGCGGCATCGGGCCGACGTACCGTCGCACAAGTCCCGGCACCTATCGGTGCGGAGCTTCTGCTCACCTTGGAAACACCATGAGGGCGCACGCACCCATACTCCTCGCCGCATTGCTCACCGCCTGCACGCAGGGCGATCGCACGGGTGATCTCAAGGTCCTGGAGAACTGGACCAACGAGGAGAACGGCATCAAGGTCATCGACCTGGACTACGTGGATGCGTTGGACAGCGGCTTTGTGGTCCCCAGTGTGAGACAGGTACCGGAAGGTCGCTTCTCCTTTCAGTTCACGGTCAATGACACCACAGGTGCCTTTCCTCGATTCCGCTACAAACTGTACTACCTGAACGATTCCTACAAGTTCGCACACGCCACGGAGAACGGTGATCAGCATCCGCTCGCGCACGAGAACTTCTATGGCAGTTGGGAGGACCCCAAGGAGGGCTTCCGCCTGACCACCCCTGCGGACGAACGCGGCCTTGTGGTGAAGGACCGGTTCCGCATCCGTGGCGACCCCCGGGACGAACCCGAACACCTGGACTCGCTCGGTCGGACCGCCCGTTGGTCGCGCAATCCAAGGGTGGGCCTGTACCGCTTCATGGTGGTGGTGATGCCCGAGTCCCACTTCGAACATTCACCTCCTCCCCGCGCGGTGTCTGACATCAGTGCCCGGGAGAACGGACTTCACGTGGACCCGTTCTGGTACTGGCTCCACGGGCCCGGATCCAGGGATCCCATGGTGCGCGTGCTGGTGGCCGATGAACGCCTGCACGTGCGCGCACGCCCCGACCTTGGCGCAGGTGTGCACATCCGCAGCGAGGTGCCTGTGGATGGCGCGGCTTTCACGACGAACTGCGGCAACTCGCCCGAGCTCTTCAAGCGGGCGCCCTTCGAACAGTTCATCCACTATGTCGATCCCTCCACCCGGTTCGAGAACATTCCCCTGATCGCGGATGTGCTTTCGAACGAGTACACGCCGGCGGACCATGACCGTTACCGCTGCCTGTTCCCTGCGGACCAGATGGTGCAATTGCGGCCCATGACCACCGGCACGCCCTGTGCCACCGTCACCAGCGACCCGGAACGAAAGCGCATTCAACTGCGCAACCCTGCGAGCAGCCATGGCAATTGGCGCAAGGAGAATGTCGGCATCCGTGCCCGCCACGGCCTGGCCTATGGCAAGTACCGGGTGAAGTGCAAGCTTACGCGCCTGCTGAACGATTCGGACATGTGGGTGGGGATCACCAACGCGATCTGGCTGATCAATGACGGCGCACCAGGCGGCTTTCGAAGGCCTTGCGAAAAGGACGGGTACCTGAAGCACTACTATGGCAGTGATGGCGACCAACGGGTGCCCCGCGTGGAATATTCCGAGATCGATTTTGAGGTCCTGAAGACCGCACCCTATTGCCCAGAGAAGAGCTTCCCCCCCAGCTACCCCCAGCAGTTGGCCCTGCCGGATGAGCGCACGGCATGGACCTACAGTACCAGCGAAGTGCGCACGGACCGACCTGGCCAGATCACCGTGGCATGTACCAATTGGGATATGGCCTGCCATACGCCGCCCAGGTTCGGAAAGGGCTGTCAGCCCATGGATCGCAATGGCCAGATCTTCGTGAGCCATCGCTGGGATGAGAACTACAGGGCGCTCACCCAGAAGTCCGAGGCTTCAGACAAGGAGCTCTTCGGAGGTGATCATTACTGGTTCGAGATCGACTGGCGGCCCGAGGAGATCATCTGGCGCATCGGGCCCGAGCTCGATCAGCTGCGCGAGGTGGGCTACATGGACCGGTCCATCACCGAGATCAGCAATGTGCAGATGCTGTTGATCATCACCCAGGAATACCACAATACCCGTTGGTGGCCCGGCACCCCCTATGAGCAAGGCTTCATCCCTTTCCCGGCCAAGGACCTCGTGGGTGAGATCTTGGAGATCTCCGTGGAATAGTTCATCGGGAACAATGACCGAAGAACCGGCAAGGACCCTTCACTTCCGCAGGGTGCGCACCACCCTCAGACGCAGGTCGTTCATCCGGAAGGGCTGTCCCGAACGGTTCCAGAGATATAGCTTGTTGCGCACATCAGAGGCACGCGGAGGCACGCGAAAGCGATGCTCGAACGTTCCGTTCGCCAACTTCTCCGACCAATAGCTCAAGCGGCCCTCAGCGCTCTCTTCGGTGAACACGAGTTCGGTCGCATCGCCGTTACCTTCCAGGAAGGCTTCGCCGCTGACGACCAGTTCAGCGTAGTACATGTCCTTCGAACCCAGGGGAAGGTCCAGTAGTTCCATGGGAAATTCTCCTCCCTGAAAGCAGTGACCTTCGACCCCGATCGGGCAGGGCAGGGTATCCATGCGATGGACGAGCTCCACGAGAAAGCCCTGTCCGGGATCAAGGATCTGCTGTTGTTCCTCTTTACGTGAGCCCATCACGCGGACCAGTTCCATACGCAGGTCCACGATCCGCAGGCCATTGCCGGACCGGTTCCAGATGTAGAGCTTGTTGCGTACATCGGGTGCACGGGGCGGGATACGATAGTGATGCGAGAACTTTCCGTTCAGCAATTTCTCCGACCAGTAGCTCAGCTTACCCGATGCGTTCTCCTCGACGAACACCAGTTCGGCCTGTTGGTCTTCACCATCCAGAAAGAGCTCGCCACTGACGGTCATTTGCGCATACAACAAGCCCGGGGCATCGATCGGGATATCGGATACGTCCAGCGGGAACTCCGTGCCCTGAAAACAACGGCCGCCAACCCCGGGCGGACAGGGCATCACGTCATATCGGTGGGTCACATCCACTTGAAAGCCCTTATCGGGGTCAAAAAGCACCTGGCGTTCCTCGGTCCGCTTTCCTTCCCGGCGCGCAAAGAGGTAGACCTCGAACAGATGGCCGCCCAACACCTCCATCCGCTCCTCGGGCACCAAGAGCTCCACCAGCTCCAGGTCCGTTCGGTCCAACAGCATCGACAACGGGGTGGACCCTTCGTTGGGGGCAAAGTGCGCGTCCCAGACCACCAGGTCGTTCGGCAAAAGACCAAGGTCCGTCAAGGTGGTATCGAAGCCCCAGCAATGGCGGGCTTTAGCGGCATCATTGGGATCCAGCCCGGCATAGTAGCCCAGCGTGGGATGGAAATAGACCACGCGCCCATAGTCGCCCTTGATCGCTGCCACATGTTCGCCCACGGAACGAACGAAGCGGTCGTACGGCCAGGGCTTCACGGGAAGCGGTTGCACGGAAAGGAACGACCACAGGGCAAGCAGGATGTATCCTGCCGTGGCCATCACCGCCAGCACGGTCCTGCCCATGCCCTCCTTGATGATCAGCCCTGTTGCCCGGACAATGGGGAACAGCATGCACATCACCGCCAACGGGGCGGTGGTCGCGATCACCCGCACCAAGCCAAGGGAGCCTTTCCAACCCTTCCACCACAGGACGGAGTGGACGGACCAGATCGCCAGCGTGGGCAACACACCAACAAAGAACAGCAGCTTCAGCAAGGGGCGGTCGGTGTCGTTCCTCCTCCACAGCCAGACGCCCGACACCAACGCGAACACAAGGCCGAAAACCAATGGAGCACCATAGATCTCGAACGCCCGAGCGGCGAAATGCACCAGTGGGCCGCTGCCATAAATGGGTTTCGACCAAGAGTAGGGGTCGTTGTGGAACGCCCAAAGTGCATCGCCGAGAGCGAAGAGCCCGATGACACCGTAGATCACGTGACCCACCAGAAGGAAGGGCAGGGCCCTCCATTGACCCTTCATCATCACCCAGCCCACCGCAAAGGGCGCGAACGCAATGTATTCGGGACGGGAGAACGGCATGAACGAAACGATGACCATGGCCAGCACAGGACGCTCATCGTAGAGCGCCCTGATCACCAGTGCCGTCAACAGTCCGAAAAGCACCTCGGTCATCCCGGCAAAGACCAGCGTACCGTAGACGGGCACCAGTAACAGTGCCGGCACATAAAGCCAGCGTGCAGCCGGACCCGCCCGTTTCAACAGGCCGTCCGCAGCCCAGGCGGTGATCAACAGGCAGACCGCGTTGAAGAGGGAGACACCCCAGTGGCCGAGCTGTGCGAAAGGCGAAGCGAACAGGGTGAACAGGGGCTTGCCCCAGTGGTGAAGGAGCAGGTCGGGATGCTGCCAGGAATGTCTGGCGATCTGATAATGCTGGATGCTATCACCCCCTTCGAGCAGGGCCTCGGACCAGAGACGCACCAGCACCGCGGCAGCGGCCCAGGTCATGCTCCATAGGATCAATATCGCGCGGTCACGTGCGTTCATCGCCCACAAAGATGACGCACCGGAGAACAGGGCATATAGGGCCTGCGACAGACCTTAACCCAGGCCATACTTGACGATGCACCAGATGGCACGAACACCATCCTTCCAGCCGATCTTCTTGCCTTCCGCGTAAGTGCGGCCGTAATAGCTGATACCGACCTCATAGATGCGGATGTTCTTCACCCGGGCCAGTTTGGCGGTGACCTCCGGTTCGAAGCCGAAACGTTGCTCACGCAGATCAAGACCCTTGGCGATATCGCTGCGGATCAGCTTGTAGCAGGTCTCCATATCCGTCAGGTTCAAATTGTTGAACGCGTTGGACAGGAAGGTGAGGAACTGGTTGCCGATGCTATGCCAGAAGAACAGGATACGATGGGGGTGGTGTCCCATGAACCGTGACCCGAAGACCACATCGGCGAAGCCTTCCACCACAGGGCGCAGCAGATCGTTGTATTCACGGGGGTCATACTCCAGGTCTGCGTCCTGGACCAGCAAGAAATCTCCGGTGGCCTCTTTGATGCCCCGGTGAATGGCCGCGCCCTTGCCCATGTTCCGAGGCTGTTCGTAGAACTGGATGCCCAGTCCGGGGTTGGCCGCCATATAACGTTGGATGGCCTGCACAGTACCGTCACGGGAGCCGTCGTTCACGATGATGATCTCCTTGACGATGCCGTGGTCCAGTGCCACATCCCGCACCTTGTCCAGAATAAGGTGGATCGTCCGCTCCTCGTTGTAGGCGGGGATGATTATGGAGAGTTTCTGAATAGGCATGGGAGCAAGGAGCAGCAGCGAAACTACGGCCTAGGACTAGAACACCACTTTGCCAAAGAACGCTTCCATGATGTTGCGACCGTAGGGCATCCACTGACCATTTCCCCAGAGATAACAGACATCGTATTGCAGCATGGCCCGGTAGTTCACAAAAGCCACCAGCACCAAAAGAGGTACGAGACCGTGAAGGATGGCGGGATACTTCCGGCGAAGACCATCGAAGAGCACCCATAACAGGATCGCCAGGAATGGCGTGTATTGCACCATGGGCCTCATGCCATAGGCGCAACCGAAATGCCAGGCATGCCAGGCCGCGAAGGAATAGATGACCAGCACGAAGAGGGCACCGATCAACAGGGCCTGCTTCCGGTCGCGCTGCCACAGCAGAAATAGTCCGAACGGCAGAAGGATGAACACCGGTGCGTGCGGTATCAATCCGTTCATGGGCGACATCAGCACTTCCGCCCAGTATGGGGCATCCCAGTTGGTAAATCCTTCATCGCCGTAGGAGTAGACCACCCAGCGACCATGGACGAATTTCCAGTACAGGAGCTGCGGAAAGGCCACCACCAGGCCTACTCCTATCTGTGCAGGCAGAAGACGCGGGTCCCGGAGCAGCGCAGGTCGGTCCAGGAACAGCAGTCCGTACAAGGCCACCACGGCGATCAGGTCGATGGGCCGCACGAGCAGAATGAAGGCGTTGGCGAAGAGGAAGGTCCATCGCATCGCCGGTCGCATGGGTCGGCCATGGTCGGCGACCAGGGCATAGTAGGAGAGAGCGACCAGAAAGAACGAGTAGATGTGCGAGTAGCCCGGTGCCCGGAACGCATAGTAGAACACGTTGGTGCCAAATGCAATGCAGACCAGCACCAGGACCGCCACCCCGATGGTGGAACCATGACGCGCGCGCAAGCCCAATGCAAGGAAAAGCAGCCCCAAGGTCCAGTAGAAGACCCCACCCACTTCAATGGCCCTATGGTGTGTTCGGGTCCACCCATCGGTGCGTCCCGGTCCCTCGATCATCTCGGCAACACCAAAGAAAGGCAGTTGCAACAGGGCGGTACCGATCGGATACTTGGTGATGATCCGATCGGCTACTGTATCGCGTTGAAAGCCGTTCCCGGCCAACTCCAAGGCCAGGTCTTGATCAATGCCCGATGCCTTGAACCCATGGTGAAAGAATCCTGGCAGGTAGATGTAATACCCCGCTGCGTCAGCACGGAGGTCATGCCGCCAATCGTCGAGCGGAACCTTGTCATTGAACTGGATGGTGGATGCCGAAAAGGACAGGAAGAACACGAAAAAGGAGACGCCGACCAGCACCCTGGGCCACTGCCTGATACCCCTCAACATGGCGGACAAGTTCGCATTCATCGTGGAGGTGAGTCCGGCCATCGGAAGGTGTGGTCAACGGTTATTCTGTGACTGGCAACAAGGCGATCCCTTACACCGACATGTGAGCATGGCCTTCGGGGCATGTGTTCATACGGCCATCTCCGGCACATCCCCTTCCACCACCAGACGCCCTTCCGTCTTGGCCTGGATCTCCTCCACGCTCACACCAGGTGCGCGCTCCAGGAGCTTGAAACCATCGGGAGTGACATCGAACACGCCGAGGTCGCTCACGATCTTCTTCACGCAGGCCACGCCGGTCAGGGGCAGGGTGCACTTCTTCAGCAGCTTGCTCTCACCGGCCTTGTTGGTATGCAGCATGCACACGATGATGTTGTCCGCGCTGCTCACCAGGTCCATGGCGCCCCCCATGCCCTTCACCATTTTACCGGGGATCTTCCAGTTGGCGATGTCACCGGTATCGCTCACCTCCATGGCACCGAGCACGGTGAGCTGCACGTGCTGGCCGCGGATCATGGCGAAGCTGGTGGCACTGTCGAAGATCGCTGCACCGGCCTTCAGGGTCACGGTCTGTTTGCCGGCGTTGATCAGGTCGGCATCCTCCTCCCCTTCCCACGGGAACGGGCCCATGCCCAGGATACCGTTCTCGCTCTGCAGTTCCACATTGATCCCCTCGGGAATGTAGTTGGCCACCAGCGTGGGGATCCCGATCCCAAGGTTCACGTAGTAGCCGTCCTTCAACTCGCGCGCGATGCGCTGAGCCATTTGTTCCTTGGTGAGTGCCATGCTGCGGGGGCGTTCAGTGTGGGCGAAGTTCGTCATTGCGATCCATCCAGTGCAGCGCAACGCGGACATGTGGCAACGCATAGATCGCCCGTTCAGGGTTGTAGAAATAGGCGACCATGGTCACGGCCTCCGGGTGGTCCGGCACACGACGCATGAAGTGCAGGGTGTCGCCCGTCCATTGCAGGCTGCGGCCACGGAGCTCCACGCGATCATAGTGCAGGACCTCCCCGATTCCGGAGCGCAGTTCAATGACAAGGTCGAGGTTCAGCGAACGGGAGGCGCTTCGGACCGGGGAGGAAAACTCCAACACCGTGGTACACAAGCCGGACAAACCCGCGCCGGAGTGCCAGACCTCCACGAACTCATCGTTCGTCGCCTCCCGTTGCATCGCTGTATCGCCGAGCAGCGTCAGCCTCAATGGCCGGAGACGTTCCTTCAACACCTGCCGTCCGGACCGCGAGGTGGCGATGGTCCGATACCCTTCCGGCGTGGTGAAGTAGGTGGTGTCGATCAGCAGGAGGTCCAGGTCAGCGGCAGGATGTCCGTTGGGGTCCATCGGTGGCACGGCAGATCCCGCCATGAGTGCTTCGAGGTCCCACACGGGTGTCATCTGGCGATAGCCGCCCACCAACAGCGGACGATCACTGGCCGCAGCACGCTGCTCGACCATGGCGTAGAGTTCCTGGCTGATCGACTCCTCAGGCCAATTGAGCGTGTTCACGGTCCGGGCTTTGACCAGCCCGAACAAGGGGAAGGCGAGCAGGACGAGCGCCAGGGGTGACCATCTTGGCCTGTGGCGCAAGAGCTGATCGATGGACAGTGCCAGCAGCAGCAGGAACAAGGGAACCAGGTGCAGTGCCGTCCGGTCGCTGGGATAGGGCGTGTCGAAGAGGGAGAACAGCAGCCAGCGACCCACAAGCTCAGCGAGCAGCAGCAGGCCGATGAGGACGAGGGCACTCTGCAACGCATCGGTCCCATGCGCCCGGACGCGCAGCGCGACCAGCACGAAACAGGCCCCAAAGATCACTGCAACGAGGAGACACCAAGCCGGGTCTCCACTGCCCATCATGGGCGTAAGCAACGAGGGCAGCGTTCCCGAGAAAAGACCCTTGTCCGTTCCGTAGTACAGCAGCCCGCGCTCGCTCATGGCACGGCCGTACTGGACGGTGAAAAGCCAGGGTAGGACACCGAGCAGGACCCATGGCACCAGGACAGGGAAGCGAGGCTGATGGCGCAGGATGGGCAGCAGCAGGACCACCAGCACCATGCCCCAGATCAGCGTGAGCGAAAGTGTGCACCAAGTGGCCAGCAGGAACGCGAGCAATGTCAGCGACAGGTGTTGTCGCAGTGCTCCCTTCTGGCTCTCAACGAGGTGGAAGACCCCCATCGCCAGGAATGCGAGCGAGCCGCCATAACCGCGGAAGAGCGAGAAGAACTCCAACAGGAAGGGGGTACCGATCCACGCGATGAGGAAGGCCCGCCCCAGCATCGGTGAGCCGATCCAGGCACGCATACGCCAGCCGTACCACGCGAAAAGCGGAAAGGCCAGCACACTGAACAGGCGAAGGCCGATCTTGGAAAGACCCACGAGCGAAGTGGTGAACCATGCGAAAGCCGTGGCCAGGACATGGTTGCCGGCATCCCAGTGGCTCAGATAGGGCAGGAAACGACCACTTTGCACGTAGACAAAGAAGGTGCGGGCCTCATCATGCACAAGGGGCAGGAGCCACGCGCGCCAGGCCACCAACAGCCATACCAGCAGGGCCAGCACGGCGAACGCGGTCCGTTCCTGCCGGTCGCTGAACATGCCGGTCCTCAGCGCTTGCGGACGGTCCGTTGCTCGATCCGCTTCTCGTAGTGCGTGCCTTGGAAGATCCGCTGCACGAAGATGCCCGGCGTATGGATCTCATCCGGCTCCAGTTCACCCGGTTCCACCAGGTGCTCCACCTCGGCCACGGTGATCCTGCCGGCCATGGCCATCATGGGGTTGAAGTTCCGTGCGGTGCGCTTGTACACCAGGTTGCCCAGGCGATCACCCTTCCAGGCCTTCACTAGGGCGAAGTCGGCCTTCAGCCAACGCTCCATCACGTACATCTTGCCATCGAACGCGCGCGTCTCTTTGCCTTCGGCCACTTCGGTGCCGTAGCCTGCGGGGGTGAAAAAGGCGGGGATGCCTGCACCACCCGCGCGGCAGCGTTCGGCCAGCGTGCCCTGGGGGATCAGCTCCACCTCCAGTTCGCCGCTCAGCATCTGGCGCTCGAACTCGGCGTTCTCCCCCACGTAGCTGCTGATCATCTTGCGGATCTGCTTCGTCTGCAGCAGCAGCCCCAGCCCGAAGTCGTCCACCCCCGCGTTGTTGCTGATGCAGGTGAGCCCTTTCACGCCGCTGCGCACCAGGGCGGCAATGCTGTTCTCTGGGATCCCGCACAGACCGAAACCACCGACCATCAGGGTCATGTCGTTCGCGATGCCCTCCAGCGCCACTTCGGCGTTCGCCACCACCTTGTTCATCGTCGTTCCTTGGATAGGCAACGAAGATAGGAGGCCTCACGCGGCCAGCGTGCAGTGCGGATCAGTCCCACTGGGGCGCCGTGGTGGCGCCACCGTTCTTCGACCGTTCACGGCAGTTGAGCGTGGCGGGGTCGAAGCCTTCGGGCACCTCGAAATCGCCCGTGCTGATGTCGATGGACGGATCGGCGTACACCCCGTTCATGTAGTAGCCGTAGATCGGCAGGGCCATGTTCGCCCCCTGCCCCTTGTCGGTGCTGCTGAACCGCACGCTGCGGTCATCGGCTCCGGTCCACACACCGGTCACCAGGTCGGGCGTGATGCCGATGAACCAACCATCGCTGTTGTTCTGCGTGGTGCCCGTCTTGCCGGCCGTGGGGAACTTGATGTTGGCGTACTTCTGCCGGTTGCCCCAGCTGGTGCGCAGGCGCAGGCCCGTGCCCACCACCTTGCCCGTGCTGGGGTTGTAGGCGCCGTCCGTCACGCCCTTCAGGATCTTCAGCATCTTGAACGCGGTGATCTCATCCAGCGCCTCGTAGGTGCTGGGCGTCACGTCATAGATGGTGTTGCCGTTCTTATCCTCGATGCGGGTGAAGAGGATGGGCTCGATGTACACGCCCTGGTTGGCAAAGGAGGCGAAGGCACCGGTCATCTCCATCAGCGTCAGGTCGGCGACACCAAGGCATAGCGAGGGCACGGCCTCCAGCGGGCTCTTCACGCCCATGTGGCGGGCCAGTACGGTCACCGCCTGTGGGCCGTACTGCTTCATCAGCCAGGCCGTTACCGTGTTCATCGAATTGGCCAGGGCATACTCCAGCGTGACCATGCCGCCATACACGGCATCACTGTTCTCCGGGCACCAATCGGGCTGGCCGGGCGGCATGTCGAAACACACCCGCTGGTTGGGCACCTCGCGGCACAGGTCCATGCCCTCGCGCAGTGCGGTGGCGTACACGAAGGGTTTGAAGGTGGAGCCCACCTGGCGGCGCGCCTGCTCCACGTGGTCGTACTGGAAGTGCTTGAAGTCGATGCCGCCCACCCAGGCCTTCACGAAACCGGTGTGGGGGTCGATGCTCAGCAGGCCGCTCTGCAGGAAGCCTTTGTAGTAGCGGATGGAGTCCATCGGGCTCATCACTGTGTCGCGCTCACCCTTCCAGGTGAACACGCGCATCTTCGTCGGGGTGTCGAAGATCTTCGGGATCTCCTCCTCCTTCACCACCGGCCAGTAGGTGTCGCAGCCACCCAGGTCCGGGCGGCAGTGGAAGTGCTTGTGGCCCTCGTGCATCTTCTGCTCGATGTAGCGCGCCGGACGTTCGCAATTGCCGCATTGTTTCCCGGTCAGGATGCGATAGCGCACGCTGCGCTTCATGGCCGTGTTCAGGATCCCATCGATCTCCTCCTTGCTGACCCGGAAGTCAAAGGGACGGTTCTTCTTCTTCGCCAGGTCCTTGAAGAAATCCGGTTGCAGCTCGGAACCCAGGTGCTCCCGCACGCCATGCTCGGCGTACTGCTGCATGCGGCGGTCCAGCGTGGTGTACACCTTCAGTCCGTCGGTATAGATGTCATAGGGGCTGCCGTCCGCCTTGGCAAAGCGGAGCTCCCCGTCCTTGTTCTTCTCGGCGAAGAGCTTGATCAGCTTGGCGCGCAGCACCTCGCGGTAGTAGGGTGCAGGGCCTTCGGTGTGGTCCACGCGCTGGAAGCGGAGCCCCAGGGGAAGCGTCTTCAGCGAATCGTACTGCTGCGTGCTGAGGAATCCGTTCTTGCGCATCTGGTCCAGCACCACCATGCGGCGTGTGAGCGTGGTATCGGGCCGGCGCAGGGGATTGAAGAGCGCCGGGTTCTTGCACATGCCCACCAACAGGGCGGCCTCCTCGATCCGCAAGGAATCGGGGGTCGTGTTGAAGTAGACCCGGGCTGCGCTGTTGATGCCCACCGCCTGGTTGATCCAGTCGAAGCGGTTCAGGTACATCGCGATGATCTCGTCCTTGGTGTACTGCCGCTCCAGCCGCGCACTGATGATCCACTCCTGGAATTTCTGGAAGGTGCGCTTGATGAAGTTCGTGGAGCGGTTGGTGAACAGCATCTTCGACAACTGCTGGGTCAGCGTGCTGGCCCCGCCCTTCTTCCCCAGGTACACCGCGGCGCGCATCGTACCGCGCAGGTCGATCCCGCTGTGTTCCCGGAAACGCTCGTCCTCCGTGGCGATCAACGCGTTCACCACGTTGGGGCTGATGCGCTCATAATCCACCGGGATGCGGTTCTCCCGGTAGTACTGGCCCATCTGCGTGCCGTCGCTGAACAGGATGGCCGTGGCCAGGTCGCTGCGCGGATTCTCCAGGTCCTCGGTGCCGGGCAGGTCGCTCAGGGCGGCCAGCACCAACATGAAGAACAGGCCCAGCACCGGTGAGAGCACCAGGGCCCACCAGGCGAACAGCCAGCGGCTGCGCTTCTTAGTTGGAGTGACGGCGGCCATGGTCGGCGAAATTACCGGGCCCGTTCACCTCCTGTGTCCGGTCGGGCCGGTGTTCTGTCAACACCGACCACAGCAAAGCGGGTGAGCCCTTCGAAGGGGAGTAACGCAGCGAAGCCTTCATTTCGTCCATCGGCCCGGGAAATGGGTCAGGGCATCCGCTCCACGCTCACGCCCACGTCCATCACCCCTTCCAAGCGTTCGGTGCGCATGGCCTGCTCCAGGCGGATGACGTAGTGACCCGCGGCCGGAAAGCGGTTGCCGGTCTTGTACAGCACCTTGGCATCCACCGCGCGGTTGGCGAAGATGAAGCCCGTGCCTTTCCCGTACCAGCGTCCGGTGGGATCGGCCAGCAGGCACTCCACGGTATCGCGCAGGTGGCGCCCGCCGGGGCCGTGCACATCCACGAAGAGGTACAGGTCGCTGAAGGGATAGTCACCCGTGTGGCGGATGTCGATGAACAGGTTGTGGGTGTTCACCGTGTCCGTGATGTCGAACTCGAAGGTGGGCGTGAAGGAGCGCTCCCAGGCACCATTGGGCACGGGCACATCGGAACTGTGCACCACATGATCGGCGCACCCTGCCAACAGCAGGCCGACCCCCATGATCAACCCCGCCGCTCGCATCACGCTGCAGGGGGTGCGCTGGGGGGCGGTGCCCCTCCGGGTCCCTTCTCGCCACCGCGCCCACGGCCTCGACCGCGGCTGCGATCACGCCGTCCGCGTTCACCACCCTGTCCTTCCGGACGCGGTCCGCGCCCATCGGCCCCACCCTCGGGGCGGGGAGGACGGGGGCTGCCGCCACCTTCGGGACGTGGCCCACGCTCGGGACGTGGTCGGTTCTCGCGGGGTGCGCCGCCCTCTGCCGTTCCGCGGGGCCGTTGGTCGGGTGCAGCACCCTCGCCACCGGGTCGGCGATCGCCATCGCGACCACCGCGGCCGCGCGTGCTCTTGGGGCGCTTCTTGCCACCCTTCGCCTTGCTATCGAAACGGGTCAGGTCGTCCTGGCCCACCACGTTCTCGTAATCGGGCTTCTTTTCCACCTCCACCGGCGCATCGGCCATGTTCAGGTCCACCTCCGGAATGATGCCCTCCTTGTTCTGCGCCAGAATGTCGCGCACCACTTCGATGGGGAAGCCGGCCATGACGAAGGGGCTGCCGGGCATCTTGAAGCCGTACCACATCTTCCCGGAGAAGATGTCCGTTTTCATGTGTGCGCCGATACCCTGCACCGTCTTGAGCTTGGCGTTCTGCGAGGGATAGCTCTTGATCGCCTCGATGTACATGTCCAGCTCGTAGTTCAAGCAGCACTTCAGTTTGCCGCACTGGCCGGCCAATTTCTGGGGGTTCAGGGCCAGTTGCTGGTAACGCGCGGCACTGGTGGTCACGCTGCGGAAGTCGGTGAGCCAGGTGCTGCAGCACAGTTCACGCCCGCAGCTGCCGATGCCCCCGATGCGGCCCGTCTCCTGCCGTGCACCGATCTGCTTCATCTCCACGCGCACCTTGAAACGGTCGCTCATGGTGCGGATGATCCCGCGGAAGTCGATCCGCTCGTCGGCCACGTAGTAGAACACGGCCTTGGTGCCGTCCGCCTGGTACTCCACGTCGGTCACCTTCATGTCCAGGCGTGCATCGCGCACCATGGCCCGGGCAGCGAACATGGTCTCATCCTCCTGTTTGCGGGCCTCGTGCCAGCGGTCGATCTCCTCCTGGGTGCTCTTGTGCATCACCTTCCGCAGATCGTAGGTCTCTCCGCTCACGTTGCGGCGCTCCATCTGTGCGCGCACCAGTTCGCCGGTAAGGCTCACCATGCCGATGTCGTGGCCCGGTGCGGCATCCACCGTCACCAGGTCGCCGGGCATCAGTTGCAGGCCACTGGTGTTGCGGTAAAACGCTTTACGGGTGTTCTTGAAACGCACCTCCACGCCGTCGAATGGCTGCTGGCCCCCGGGGATGGGGACACCGGCCAGCCAGTCGAACACGCCCAGCTTGTTGCAGCCACTGCTGCTACAGAACCCGTTGCTCTTGCACCCGGCCGGTTTCCCGTCCGCTCCACTGCTACATCCTGTACACGCCATCTCCTTGTGCCTGTGCCCCTTAAGTCCATCGGGCAGGTGCGAAGATAGTCGGCCGCGCCTACCGCGGCTGTTTCAATAGGCCCATCATCCGGTAGCTCAGGTCCATGAAGAGCACCTTGGGGTTGGCATTGCGCTCCACATGGCCGTGGGCGGTCTCCAGTTCGGTGCGGATGCCTTCCACGTTGCGGTCGTTGAGCAGCTTGCTGAAATTCTGCACGAACTCCTGTTCCTGGCCGATCACCCGCACCAGCTCGGGCACCTGCTGCCACTGGAGGGCGCACTGGCGGATGAGGTACAGGCCATAGCGGAACAGCGATTTCTGGCGCTCGCGGCCCAGTTTCTGGAACGCATCCGCGAATTCCACGGCCGCCACCACCTCCTTCCGGAAGCAGGACCGGAGCCAGTCGCGGAAGAAGACGAAAAGCTCCTCCTCCCCTTTGTCGGCCATGTCGATGGCCTCCAACAGATCGCCCTCGCTACGCAACGCAATGGCCATGGCCTCCTCCTCCGAAAGTTCGGTGAAGCGCTCACGCAACGCCACGGAAAGCGCTGTGGGGCGCAAGGCGGGCACCTTCACCAACTGGGCACGGCTCAGGATGGTGGCCAGCAGTTGCTCGGAGTCGTTGCTGACCAACAGGAATACGGTGTTGGTCTCGGGTTCCTCCAGCACCTTCAGCAGCTTGTTGGCCGCCGGGGGGTCCATCAGTTCAGGGAGCCAGATCAGCATCACCTTGTAGCCGCCCCGGAAGCTCTTGAGGCTCAGCTTGCGCTGGATCTCCGCGGCGATATCCACACCCATGCGGAGCTGCTTGTTCTCCCCCTCCAAATGCTCCCGCCAGCGGTCGATGTCCAGATAGGGCTCATCGAGCACCGCCGAACGCCAATCGGTGACGAAGGCATCGCAGACCTTCACCTTGTCGGTGAGGAAGATGGGGAACACCAGGTGGAGGTCGGGGTGCTCCAGCTTGGCCATCTGCAGGCATGAGGGGCATTCGCCGCAGGCGTCCACCTCGCTCCGCCGTTCGCACAACAGATACTGGGCGTAGGCCAGCACCAGCGGCAGGTTCCCGCTCCCGCGCGGCCCCATGAACAATTGGGCATGGGCCACGCGCCCCTCCCGGATGTTGCCGATGAGCTTGGCCTTCAGCGTGGCATGATCGATGACCTTGGAGAACAACACGGGTGCAAGTTTACAGCCTTCGCGAATGCGCCCTTGGCAGATAGCTCCTGGCTGCTGGCCGGTCTTGTGTCAACCGGCCAGCAGCCAACGGCCAATGGCCAGTAGCAGGTATTTTCGCGCCATGCTCAACATGGACACCACCTCGTTCGCCGGCAAGAAAGCCCTTGTCCGCGTGGACCTCAACGTACCCCAGGACGTCAACGGGAAGGTCACCGATGACAGCAGGGCACGCGCCATCGTGCGCACCGTGAACAAGATCCTCAGCGACGGCGGCAGCGCCATCCTCATGAGCCACCTGGGCCGCCCCAAAGGCAAGGTGAACCCCGTGATGAGCCTGAAGCCCGTGGCCGAACACCTCGCCACTCTCCTGGACAAGCCCGTGCTCTTTGCCATGGACTGCGTGGGACCCGATGCGAAAGCAAAGGCCGCTGCGCTGAAGCCTGGAGAAGTGCTGGTGCTGGAGAACCTCCGCTTCCACCCGGAAGAAGAAGCCGGTGATGAAGCCTTCAGCAAGACCCTGAGCGAGCTTGGTGATGTGTACGTGAACGACGCCTTCGGCACCGCGCACCGTGCGCACGCCAGCACCACCATCGTCGCGAAGTTCTTCCCCACGGCAAAGCTCTTCGGTTACCTGATGCAGGCCGAGATCGACAGTGTGGGTAAGGTGCTCGGCAACCCGCAGCGGCCCATGACAGCGATCGTGGGCGGGAGCAAAGTGAGCAGCAAGATCGAGGTGCTGGAGAACCTGCTGGGCAGCTGCGATGAGCTGATCATCGGCGGCGGCATGGCGAACACCTTCGTGAAGGCCATGGGCGGCAGCACCGGATCCAGCCTGGTGGAGGAGGACCTGCTCGACACCGCGCGCAGCATCGTCGAAAAGGCCAAGGCCAAGGGCGTGAAGCTGCACATCCCCACGGATGCCGTGGTGGCCGATGCCTTCGCCGAGACAGCCAACACCGACCAGTGCGCCGCCGATTCCGTGCCCGATGGCTGGATGGCCCTGGACATCGGTCCCAAGAGCATCGAAGCGTTCCGCGCCGCCATCCTCGGGAGCAAGACCATCCTGTGGAACGGCCCGATGGGCGTGTTCGAGATGAAGCCCTTCCAGCAGGGCACCATCGCCATTGCCAATGCCGTGGCAGAGGCGACCGGGAGAGGAGCGTTCTCCCTGGTAGGTGGCGGCGACAGCGTGGCGGCCGTGAACCAGTTCGGCTTGGCGGACAAGATCAGCTACGTGAGCACCGGTGGTGGCGCCATGCTGGAGTACTTGGAGGGGAAGGTGTTGCCGGGGATCGCGGCGATCGTTGGACAGTCCTCTTGACCGTCCACGACCGCAGGCAAAGGACCAATTCATGATCCATAGTGAAGCTCGTGCATCTTACTTCCGCACCGAGCTGTCACGTTGAACTTGTTCCACGCTTTCAGTCCGTGCTGGACGAGCTGGCGCGGCGCTGGCGGTTCCATCAGGATAAGTTTCGGCCTGATCGGATGAGCGTGTTTCGATAGTGAGCAGGCTGACCACAATGGGTGAGGATCGGAGGTCGGGGTTCCGAGCTTCACCTATGGCTCCGTCGCATCAACAATATTGTTGAACCGCTTACTCCACCCGACGGTCACTTCCGCTCGCGCTGGAAACTCCCGCCACAACGCTTATCTTTCGGGCGTTCTACGGAGGGTTCTGCGCAGCGTTGCGGAACATCCGCGAGGCATCACCAGCACCACGACCACTTGGCCAAATCGAAAGCAACCTTCAACAAGCGCGACAAGGAGAAGAAGCGCCAACAGAAGCAGGAGGAGAAGAAGATCCGCAAGGAAGAGCGCAAGGCGAACGCCCCCGGTGGCGGCTTTGAAAGCATGCTCGCCTACGTGGATGAGAACGGGATGATCACCAACACCCCTCCGGACCCCACCAAGCGCAAGGAGGTGGACATCGAGGAGATCGAGCTGGGTGTGCCACGCCGCGAGAAGGAGGAGGTCGATGCCGAGCGCAACGGTCGCGTCGATTTCTTCGACACCTCGAAGGGCTTCGGTTTCATCATGGAGAACGGGACGCAGGAGCGTTTCTTCGTGCACATCAGCGGCACGCTGGACGAGATCCGCGAGAACGACAAGGTGGCCTTCGAGCTGGAGCGCGGTCCCAAGGGGATGAACGCGGTCCGTGTTCGGAAGATCTGACGCATCTTCAGGACCTTTAGCGTTATTGTGCGCCCATCGCGCAACGAACGCCGCCCATGGATACGCGCGTCCGATTGCTTCAGTGGCTGCTGCTCGCCGTCTTGCTGCGCGTTGGCTTCGTATGGTACCACGCACAACTCGGCTGGAACCTGCAATATGATGCGGGCTACTACCTCGCCCTGGCACAGCACCTCACGCACGGGGTCTATAGCCTCTTCCATCCGCTGGACATCCCCGACACCACCAGGATGCCTGGTTACCCGTGGCTTATACACCAGCTCGGTGATTCCGTACTGGCAGTGCTCATTCTGCAGGCGCTTCTCTCTGCGGCCAAGGTGCTGCTGGTCCACCGGCTCGCGTATACCATCGGTCTGCCACCGCGCGGAGCGTTACTGGCCGCAGCGCTCATGGTCCTTGAGCCCATTGATATCCTGCTCAGCGGCAGCCTGCTCACCGAATCCTGCTTCACAACGGCCATGCTGGCGGGTACGCTCTTGCTGGTGCAACGACCGCGATCATGGAGCGCGATCATGGGTGCAGCGCTGTGTTTCGCCGTGGCGGCGTGGCTCCGCGCCAATGGACTGCTGCTCGGTCTCACCGCTGCTGGTATCGCCGCCATGGCTTTGCGGATGCCCCGTTGGGGGGGGGTCACCTTCGCGGCAACGATCGTATTGCTGGTGACCCCCTGGATGCTGCGCAACCGGGCAGAGACCGGGCGACTCATTCTTTCGGACAGTGGCACCGTGGCGGCCGCGCATTTCCACCTGACCGAAGTGCTCACCACGGCCGGTGATCCGCGCGCCACCAACTACCGGCAGCAGCTGTACGAGCAGGCCGCCCGAACCGATTGGGAGGACCGCGTTTCCGCGGCAGCCTACTTCACCGAGCTGCGGCACGAGTTGAGCCGCACCTTCCTAGCGCATCCGCTGGCATGGAGCGCGGTGCAACTCCGAACGGCAGCGGGCATCCTGGTGGCGCCCGGTCGCGGACACATCGCCACCTACTTCGGCACGGGTCTCCTAGCGCAGGCGATCATCAGCTTCTCCATGCTGTACAGCGCCTTGGTGGTGTTGACAACACTCCTGTGCGTGCTACACTGGCGGCGCTTGCCCGCGGGCTTGGTGGTGCTGCTCGTGCTGGCGGGTGCGGTCCTGATAAGCGGCGGCATCTCCACCACCGACGCACGTTTCAAAGCGCCGGCCATGCCATTGCTATTGGTCAGTTCCGCATGGGCGATAGAGGAGATCAGGAAAGGCCTGCTTCGCCGCGGACGGCGTGGTTGACGTACTGTCGATCGCACTGGATCGGGCTTCCACGGCGCCTATACAGATCAGCACCGCAGGGATAAGGCCAGCAGAAGGCCGAGCAGCAGCGCAACGAGCAGCGCCAGTAACCCGCCTCAACAGGTCCGATGGCCGACCAGTACATTCACACCAAAGCCAATGGCTGCCCACAGCAGGCCGACCACAGCACGGACAGCGGCCTGGCCACGAAGAACGTGAACCAAGGGGTTTCGCGTTTATCGTTCGGGAATCTCCTGGTCCTTCTCAGTGGTAAGTCCATCCACGCCGTCCTTCACTTCCCACACCACAAACTGCACCCACTTCGTCTCGCCGAGAGCGGGGATAAGCAAGGGTGCGAAACCGCGCAACGGCGCATAGAACGCAGATCCACTGCGGACCTCGGCCGACGGCATCCCTCCTTTACTGTAGCCCACCAGCAGGTTCAGCGCCACACTGAGGCTGAAGGCCGACCGCAGCATGCCGAACACGATGCCCGCCAACTTGTTGGGAACGCCCAATTGGGCGATGTCGATGAGCGTGGTGAGGAATCGGGCCAGGAGGTGCACCACGAGCAGCACGGCCAGGAAGGTGAGCAGGAAGGCCAGTGCGGTGCTCTCGGCATCGATGCCCACCGCGGCAGCGAAGCGGTCGCTGAAATGCACCGCAGCCCAGATCCCCGCCACCAGCGCCACCATGGAAGCGAGCTCGATGATGAAGCCGCGCTGAAAACCCTGGATCGCGGCCCAGGCGAGGAACCCGAGAAGAAGCCAGTCGAGCCAGTTCATGTCGCCTGCAAAGAAGGGGGAAAGTGGTGAAAGAGCGAACACCGAACTTCGCACCCCGAACAACGGACCAGGCCCACGCCCGACCGTGGTCGCTCAACCACCCCTCAGATCCTCCCTGAATTTTGGACCTCGCATTCGAAAAACGCTGGCGCGACCTCGTGACCAGGATCTCCAAGCACTTTGACGCCGGCACGCTGGACCTCAATGGCATCCTCTTCCTGATCGGCGTTCAGGAACTGGGCCAGCACGCGCGCGAGTTCAAGAAGGACGAGAAGGTGGCGCTGATGCACATCGCCATCTGCGTGGTGCTGCGGCCCTACGGTTACTATGCCGAGCTGGGCAGGGATGCCGATGGTTGGCCGCACTTCGAACGCGTGAAGGACCTGCCCGCACTGGGGCCGGAGGATCAGGAACGCCTGATGAAGGAAGCGGTACTGAGCTACTTCGAGGACTGAGCCACGACGCTGCCGATCATTCGATCGGTAGCAGGATCACGATCTCCTCGGCGGTCTCCTCCTCGATGATCTTGATGATACCCTCACCCAACAGCGTGTCCCTGGTGGCCAGGATGTCGAGCACCGCAAAGCCGCTCTGGCCCTGCTCGTAGAAGTCGGTGTAGTCGAACTCCGCGCGTCCGGCCGCATCGGTGGAGGTCTCCTTGTCCAGGCGGTTGGGGTCACCCAAAGGGAAGGTGGGGTCGGCGAAGAGCTTCACAGTAGCACCGACCACGGGTGTTCCGTCCTCATACTGGACGACGACCACAGCGATCGTGGGTTCCTCCTTGTTGCAGGAGGACATGAAGGGCGCCAGAAGGGCCACCACGAGAGCGCTGGTAAGAACGCGGGAGAACGTGGGAGTGCGCATTGGGTTACTTTTGATGGCCCTGTTCAGCGGGGCCTCTAGGATGTCAAATGTAATGAACTGCCCGATGTCCGGGCAACGCGTGATGAACAGGGTGGCCACCCTGCTGTGCGGCCTGGCCCTCATGACCCCGGCCTTCGGGCAGGAGGTAGGGAAAGAGCGTCAACGTCTGGTGGAGGTCCGCACCGACCTGGGGACCCTGGTGGTGACGCTGTACAACGAGACACCGGTGCACCGCGACAACTTCCTGAAGCTGGCCAACGACGGGGCCTATGACAGCCTGCTGTTCCACCGCATCATCCCCCAGCTGATGGTCCAGGGCGGTGACCCCGGAAGCCGGACCGCGGGACCGCAGACGGTGCTGGGCCAGGGAGGTCCGGGCTATTCCCTTCCCGCGGAGGTCGTACCGGGCCTGATCCATAAGAAAGGTGCCCTGGCCGCGGTCCGGGCTGACGATCACACAGGTCCCGATGAGCGCACCAGCGGCAGCCAGTTCTACATCGTACTGGGCAAGCCCTTCCAACCGAATGAACTGGACCTGCTGGCCCAGCGCAGCGCTCGGATGGGCAACCCGGTCACCTACACGGAAGAGCAGAAACAACTGTATGCCACCGAGGGCGGCGCTCCTCACCTGGACGGAGGCTACACCGTTTTCGGCGAAGTGGTGGACGGCCTGGAGGTCCTGGATGCCTTGGCCGCACAGGCCTGCGATGCCAGCGATCGACCATTGAAGGATATCCGCATGTTCATCCGCGTACGCCCATGAGCCTCCTAGAACGTGTAAGCGCCGTGGAGGCCGAACTGAAGAGCGCCCAGGCCCGCACCGCCGATGAGGTGGAGCAGTTCCGCGTGGCCATGCTGGGCCGCAACGGCACGGTGACCACCCTGTTCGAGGAGTTCAAGCAGGTGGCCGCCGAGGAGAAACGTGCCCTGGGCCAGCGCATGAACCAGTTGAAACAACTGGCCCAACAACGCCTTGATGAGTTGAAGGGGGCCCTGGAGAGCACCGGCAGCGCCAGTGGCCCCGTGCTCGACCTGAGCGCCCCGGCCGTCACCGGCGCCACCGGCAGCCTTCATCCGCTCACCATCGTGCGGCAGCGCATCGTGGACATCTTCACCCGCATCGGGTACACCGTCAGCCAGGGTCCGGAGGTGGAGGATGATCGCCACAACTTCAGTGCGCTGAACTTCCCTCCCGACCACCCTGCTCGCGACATGCAGGACACCTTCTTCGTGAAGGGCGCGGATGGCTCCAGCGATTCCGAGGGCATGGCCCTTCGCACCCACACCAGCAGCGTGCAGGTGCGCGTGATGGAGGGCCAGCAGCCGCCCATCCGCACCATTTCCCCCGGCCGTGTCTACCGCAACGAGGCCATCAGTGCCCGCGCCCACTGCATGTTCCACCAGGTGGAGGCCTTGTATGTGGACAAGGGCGTGAGCTTCGCCGACCTGAAGGGCACCCTGGACCACTTCACCAAAAGCCTCTTCGGGCCTGAGGTGAGCATCCGCATGCGACCCAGTTACTTCCCGTTCACAGAACCCAGTGCCGAGGTGGACATGAGCTGCACCGTGTGCGGCGGGTCCGGTTGCAACCTGTGCAAGCACAGCGGCTGGGTGGAGATCATGGGCTGCGGCATGGTGGACCCCGCCGTGCTGGCCAACTGTGACATCGACCCCGAGGTGTACAGCGGGTTCGCGCTGGGGATGGGCGTGGAACGGATCACGCAGCTCATCTACCGCGTGCCCGACCTGCGGATGTACTGGGAGAACGACGTGCGTTTCCTGGACCAGTTCACGGCCGGCACGTTCCGCTCCTGACCCATGCCGGGGACCATCCGCACTGCGGTCTGCATCCTGGGCGGAGGGCCCGGAGGATGTGCCACGGCCCTGCAGTTGGCCCAGCACGGCGTGGAGGCCGTGCTGGTGGAGAAGGCCAGCTTCCCGCGCGACAAGGTGTGCGGTGACGCGCTCAGCGGAAAGGTGATGCGGACCTTGGAACGCCTGGATGCAGAGCTGGCCGCACAAGTGAAACGCGATGCCCATGCCATGCCCAGCTGGGGGGTGACCTTCGTGGCACCCAGCGGGCGCTCGCTGCGAGTTCCCTTCTCGCGCAGCACCGGCTTGGGCGAAGCCCCGGGAGTGATCCTCCCCCGCATGCAGTTCGACGACCTGTTGTTCCAGCGCACCAAAAAGGCGCAGGGCATCACGGTACTGGAAGGCACTGCGGCAAAGGCCTTCGAGCGCACCGGCGCTGGATGGATGGTGACCCTCGAGGATAAGGCCCACAAGTCCGACCCGGTGGGAAGCAGTACGGTGCAGTGCTCCTTGATCATCGATGCCAGCGGCGCCAACTCTCCATTCGCACGCCATGTGGCCCGTTTGGCCATGGAACCCAGGCACCACGCGGCCGGTGTGCGTGCCTATTACAGCGGAGTGAAGGGCCTCGACCCTCAGGGCTTCATCGAGCTCATCTTCCTGAAGGACCTGCTGCCCGGCTACCTCTGGGTCTTCCCCCTTCCCGGCGGACGGGCCAACGTGGGCCTGGGCCTGCGCAGCGATGTGGTGAAGAGCCGGCGCGTGGACCTGAAGACGCTCATGACCAGGCTGCTGGCGGAACACCCGCAGCTCCGGGAGCGCTTCGCCGAAGCCACTCTGGAAGGCGGGATACAGGGCATGGGCCTACCCCTGGCCAGCAAACGGCGGAAACTGAGCGGCGAGGGTTACCTGTTGGTCGGCGATGCCGGCCACCTGATCGACCCCTTCACGGGGGAAGGCATCAGTCACGCCATGATCAGCGGGGTATACGCGGCTGATGTGGCGCACGAGGCGATCGCGGAAAAGGACCTGGGGACCACGCGCTTGCGTGCCTACGATGCACGGGTGTGGCGGCGTCTCGGGAAAGAACTGGCCATCAGCACCCGATTGCAGCAACTGGCCAACCAGGCCTGGCTCTTCGACTTCGTGGTGGACCGCGCCAACAAGAACCCCGCGCTGGCGGACACCATCAGCAGCATGTTCACCGACCTGGACCTGCGGGAACGGCTGAAGAAGCCGGGGTTCTACATGGACCTGGTGCTGGGCCGGCAGCTGCGCTGAACCAACGCTACGCCGGGCTCAACTTCAGCATGTTGGCCATGCCCTGCTCGGCGATGGGCATGCTGGCCACGTTCACCACCAGGTCGCCCTTGTCCACGAACTTCTTGCTGCGCAGGATGTGTTTGATGTCGGCGATGGTATGGTCGGTGCTCACGGTCTTGTCATAGTACTCCGCCCGCACGCCCCACACCAGGTTGAGCATGTTCAGGATGCGCTTGTTGCTGGTGAAGGCGAAGATGTGCGCCTTGGGCCGCATGCTGCTGATCTTGAAGGCCGTGTATCCGCTGTGCGTCATGGTCACGATGGCCTTGATGTCGATGGCTGCCGCCATACGTACACTGGCCATGCAGATGGCGTCGGTCACCATGCGTTCGTCCTGCTGCAGGTCCGGCTGGGGTACGTTGAACATGGTCTCGCTGGTCTCCATCTCCAGCAGGATCTTGTTCATGGCCTTCACCACATCCACGGGGAAACGCCCCACGCTGGTCTCAGCACTGAGCATCACGGCGTCGGCGTGATCCAGCACGGCATTGGCCACATCGTTCACCTCGGCGCGGGTGGGTGTGATGTTGGTGATCATGCTCTCCATCATCTGCGTGGCCACGATAACAGGCCGGTGCTGGGCCAGGCAACGACGGATGATGTCCTTCTGGACCAGCGGCACCTTCTCCATGGGGATCTCCACCCCAAGGTCGCCCCGGGCCACCATCAGCGCATCGCTCTCGCGGATGATCTCGTCGATCTCCAACAAGGCTTCCGGCTTCTCGATCTTGGCCACCACACGCGCGTGCTTGTCGCGCTGGTGGATGATTCCCTTCAATTCAATGATGTCGCGTGCGCTGCGCACGAAGCTCAGGCCGATCCAATCCACATCATGCTCCAGTGCAAAGTCCAGGTCCTGCTTGTCCTTGTCGGTCAGGCTGGGAAGGCTCACCTTCGTATTGGGCAGGTTCAGGCCCTTGTTGGCGCTCAGCGTGCCGCCGTTCAGCACGCGGGTGGTCACGCTGGTCCGGCCGTCCGTGGACACCACCTCCAGGCGCAGCTTGCCATCGTCCAGAAGGACCAGTTCACCCTTCTTCACATCCTGCGGGAACTGCAGGTAGCTGGTGCTGACCACGCCGGGACGACCCTTGATGGCCTCGGTGGTGATCACCAGCTCGGAGCCGTCCACCAGTTCGATCGGCCCGTCGAGCATCTCACCGACGCGCATCTTGGGGCCCTGAAGATCGGCCAGGATGGCGGTGTGCAACCCCAGCTCGGCGCTCACCTCACGGATGGTGCGGATCAACTCCACATAGAAGGCATAGTTGCCATGGCTGAAGTTCAGGCGGCACACATCCATGCCGCTGAGCATCATCTCGCGCAGCACCTCCCTGCTCGATGAGGCAGGACCAAGGGTGGCTACGATCTTCGTCTTCGGGTCGATCATCACGTTCGCTTAGAGCAGTAGTTTATAGCCTTCACGCAATTGGGCGTAAGGCAGTGGAAAGGCGGTCAGGACAAAGTCGGCGGAACGCACACGGTCCACGAGGTCCGGGTGCTGTTCGGCGAGTTCATTGTCCACCACCAGGAAAAAATCGGCATGTCGCTGATCCTTCAACAGGAAACCCTCCCCGCTATGATTGTTCAGCAGTGTGTAGCGTGAAGGTCCCGCCCCGTCCACGTGATCATAGGCGGCAAATCGGGCGGTACGGCCCTGGTTGTCCTCGGTGATGTCCGACCGACGGCGGGCCATCTCCAGCCCCATGGCACGGTTGATGGACCAGCACAACCGGTGGTCCTTCACATGGCTGCTGATGCCGATGACCACGACCTCCGGGTCGGGCAGCAGATCGAGCTTGTATTTGGCCATGGCGGTGAGCGTACGTGGCCAAAGGTAGCCAGGGGAAGGTGCGCCGCAGGAGACCGGTCCGCTCACTGATCGTGTCGTCCGTGTGTGGTCCCGGGGTCCTTGTCGGGGCGGCGGCGCGG
>CAMCAZ010000013.1 GCA_945872795.1 Chryseobacterium gleum | reverse complement strand
TGGCCGCGCACGGGTAAGCCGCGCATCGCAGGCGTTTCCTCCTTTGGCGTGGGCGGCACCAACGCGCATGTGATCCTGGCCGAAGCGCCGGTGACCAAGGCTTCCAGCGCATCAAGGGATAAGCAGCTCTTCCTACTGAGCGCGAAGAGTAAGACCAGTCTCGATGCCATGACGGACAACCTCCGCCTATGGCTGAAGACCCATCCGAACGCATCGTTGGCCGACGCCGCGTACACCTTGCAGGTCGGTCGTCGCCACTTCAAGCACCGCCGCCTGATCGTGGGTGGCACGCACGCTGAACTGATCGATGCGATCGCCAGCAAGGACACCAACCTGATCGGCACACGCGAGCTGCACGAAGCCGCACCCGGCGTGGTGTTCATGTTCCCGGGACAGGGTTCGCAGTACGTGAACATGGGTCGCGACCTGCACGCCAGCGAGCCGGTATTCGCCCAGCACTTCGATCGGTGCTGCACCTTGTTCAGCAAGGAACTCGGCACGGACCTCAAGGCCATCATTTTCCCGAAGACCGGTGAAGAAGAGAAGACCGCTGAGCAACTGAAGCAGACCATCTACACGCAGGCCTCGCTCTTCACCATGCACTACAGCCTCGCGAAGCTGTGGATGCATTGGGGGATCACGCCGGACGCGATGATGGGCCATAGCATCGGTGAGTTCGCAGCGGGCTGCTTGGCCGGAGTGTTCTCGCTGGAAGACGCTGTGAAACTCGTGGCCAACCGCGGCCGCATGATGCAGGAACTGTCCGGTGGCAGCATGCTCAGCGTGCGTGCGGCGGAGGATGATGTGCTGAAGAAACTGCCCGCCGGTTGCAGCATCGCGGCGAACAACGGGCCGCAGCTCTGCGTGGCCAGCGGTCCGCACGAAGCCATCGCGAAACTGCAGGCCGAGCTGGAAAAGGACGGCATCACCTGCAAGCTGCTCGTGACCAGCCACGCCTTCCACAGCCCGATGATGGAGGCCATTGTCGCCCCTTACAGGAAGGTAGTGGAAAGTGTGAAGCTGAGCGCGCCGCGCATCCCGATCATCAGTACGGTGACGGCTGAATGGCTGAAAGATGAGGAAGCAACCTCATCGAAGTACTGGAGCGATCACCTACGGGCCACGGTGCGTTTCGCACAGGCCGTGAGGTTCGCCTGGTCTGACGCCGATCCCGCCGACGCCAAGGCTATGGCGGGATCGCGTGTGATGCTTGAGGTCGGGCCTCGCACAACGGCTACAACGCTCGCGCGCCAACAGAGCAGCGATACCAAGAAACAAGCAGCGGTATCCTCGCTGGGCGATTCCGCTGGGAACGGCAACGAACTCACGCAACTGCTGAAGGCCGTTGGTGGCTTGTGGCAGAGCGGCGTGCTGGTCGACTGGAAGGCGTTCTACGCGAACGAAGAGCGTCATCGCATCCCGATGCCGACCTATGCCTTCGAGCGTGTGCGTCACTGGGTGGATCCGGTGTCGATGATCGCGGCCGGTGGCCATGCCATCGCGAGCACCACGATCGAAGCGCCGGTGCCGAACAGCGGCGATGCGCATCTCTCGCCCAAGGAGGCGCTGATCAAGCAGATCAAGCACCTGCTGGAGGAAAGCTCCGGACTGGAACTGGCCGACGCCGATCCCGAGGAGACCTTCCTGGAGATGGGCCTCGACTCCTTGTTCCTGACCCAGGTGGCCACTTCGCTCTCGAAGAAATTCGGCGTGAAGATCTCCTTCCGACAGTTGAACGAGGAGGTGCCGAACCTGGACAAGCTGGCAGATCATATCCTGCCGCATTGGACGAATTCAGGAGCAGGGGCAGGAGCAGGAGCAGGGGCAGGGGCAGGAGCAGGGGCAGGGGCCTCCGCCGTCAATGCGCTTGAAGACGCACCCGAACTGAAAAAGGTATTCGGCGCTCAGGCCCGCATCAGCAAAGAGAAGGTGGACGACATGACGCCGCAGCAGCGCGCGTGGTTCGACGCCTTCGTGAAGCGCTACGTCGCCAAGACCGCGAAGAGCAAGGCCTTCACGCAGGAGAACCGCAAGCCGATGGCCGACCCACGCGTGGTCACCGGCTTCAAACCGCAGACCAAGGAGCTCGTCTACCAGGTGGTGGTGGACAAGAGCGTGGGTTGTCACCTGTGGGACATCGACGGCAACGAGTACATCGACATCCTCAGCGGCTTCGGTTCCTCGATGTTCGGGTACATGCCCGACTTCATCAAGGATGCCTGCCACAAGCAACTGGACCAGGGCATCGAGATCGGGCCCATGCATCCCTTGGCGGCCGATGTTTCCAAGCTGCTCTGCGAACTGACCGGGCATGAACGTGCGGCCGTCTGCAACACGGGTTCAGAAGCGGTGCTCGGAGCGATGCGCATGGCCCGCACGGTGACCGGTCGCAGTTTGATCATCGCCTTCAGCGGCAGCTACCACGGCATCAACGACGAGGTGATCATCCGGGGCAGCAAGAGCAAGAAGAGCTATCCGGGCGCGCCCGGCATCATGCCCGAGCAGGTGGAGAACATGCTGATCCTGGACTACGGCACGCCCGAAAGCCTGGAGATCATCAAGCAGCGTTGCCACGAGGCTGCGGCCGTGCTGGTGGAACCCGTGCAGAGCCGCCGCATGGAGTTCCGGCCGGTGGACTTCCTGCACGAAGTGCGCCGCATCACGCAGGAGAATGGTACCGCGCTGATCTTCGATGAGGTGATCACCGGCTTCCGCATGCACCCCAACGGTGCTCAGGCGCTGTTCGGCATCAAGGCGGACATCGGCACATACGGCAAGGTCATCGGCGGTGGCATGCCCATCGGCGCCATGATCGGCAAGAGCGAATGGATGGACGCCCTCGACGGGGGGCATTGGCAGTTCGGTGATGACAGCGTGCCACCTGCAGGAGTCACCTACTTCGCCGGGACCTTCGTGCGACACCCCCTGACGATGGCCGCCGCGAAGGCCGCGCTCGTCCACATGAAGGAGCATGGCCCTGCACTGCAGGAGCGCCTGAACGACATGACAGGCGACATGGTGAAGCGCGTGAACGGCCTCTTTGACAAATACCAGCTCCCCTACCGATGGGTCACCTTCGGCAGCGCATTCAAAACGAAGTACGACGAGGGCGTCAACTACACCGAGCTCTTCTTCATGCTGATGCGCTACCACGGCGTGCACGTGCTGGACTTCCCCCATTTCCTGACCACGGCACATACAGCTGCCGATGTGGAGAAGATCATCGCCACCGTGGAAAAGACCTGTGTGGAACTTCGTGAAAGCGGGTTCATGCCGGAGCGCACCTATCCGATCGAGACCGTGAACAGCGTGCTGGGAGGCTCGGTGCGCAAGTTGTCCGAGCGCGTGATGAGCGCCTTGGAAGCCCCCCTGCCCGGTGCCCGCTTGGGCCGCACGACGAAGGGCGAACCAGCATGGTTCGTCCCAGACCCCGAGCGGCAAGGCAAGTACCTGATGATCGAGAACGACGAACAATGAGCGTAGCCCTAACACCCTTCCGATAGCGGGCGCACCGATGGAGAAATTCATTCCCGAAACACGGCTTGTACCCGTGGAGCATGACCCCTTCGTTGGATCGGCGATCGAGCAGATCATCCCCACCACCGAAGCTCAGCGCGAAGTACTCACAGCCTCCGAAATGGGCAAGGAAGCTTCCTGCGCCTATAACGAAAGTGTTTCCTTGGAACTGACGGGTGACCTGGACCGGAAGGCTCTGGAGCTCGCCATCCAACAGCTGGTGCAGCGTCATGGCTCGTTGCGCTCCACCGTGAGCCCCAGCGGCACACGCATGATCACCAGCCCTTCGGTCCCGATCGATGTGCCCTTCACCGATCTATCCGGCCTGGACGAAGCCGCACGCCAGCAGCAGCTGAACGTGATGGCCTTGGCGGACATGAACACCGTCTTCGACCTGCGCAACGGGCCCTTGTTCCGCACGCAGTTGATCCGCACCGGGCCAACGGTCCACCTGCTGCGCCTGTCCGGCCACCATGCCGTGTGCGACGGTTGGAGCCTGGGCATCATCATGGCCGAGATCAGTGCGCTGTATTCGGCTTTGATCAAGGGCACTGAACCGCAACTTCCCGCCGCTTGGTCCTTCGCCGATTACAGTCTGGCCACGATCGACTTCGCGAAGAGCCCTGAGCACAAAACGGTCGAACAGTATTGGCTGGACCTGTTCAAAGGTCCAGTACAACGGATGGACCTGCCTTCCGACAGGCCACGTCCTCGCCAGAAGACCTACCGAGGTCATCGCCTGGACCTGGAGATGAGCCCCGAGCTCGTCCGCGGCTTGAAGGAAGTGGCCACACGCACCGGTGCGAGCTTCGTCACCACCCTGTTGACCACCTTCGAGCTGCTGCTCCATAAGCTGACCGGGAACACGGACGTGGTGGTGGGACTGCCTGCCGCCGGACAGAGCGACCTGGACATGAAGCATCTGGTGGGGCATTGCGTGAATCTCCTGGCCCTGCGCAGCAGGATCGACGAGGACCGCAGCTTCAGCGAGCATCTGAAGGAGCGCCGCACGGCCGTGCTGGACGCCTTCGACAACCAGAAGTACACCTTCGGGACACTGCTACGCAAGCTGAACGTCAGCCGTGAACCAGGCCGGATCCCCTTGGTGCCCGTGGTCTTCAACATCGACATGAACATGGACGATGGCGTGGCCTTTGAAGGCATCGCCCACCGGTTCATCAGCAACCCTCGTGCCTTCGAGAACTTCGAGCTGTTCCTGAACGCCACCGGCAATGAACACGGCCTGGTGCTGGAGTGGAGCTACAACACCGACATCTTCGAGGAGTCCACCGTGCGGGGGTGGATGCTGCAGCTGACCGAGCTCGCCCAACGCATCGCGCGCTCACCGAACGCCACGATCGCCGAGCTGGTGGGCGATGGACCATTGAGCAATGATGCTGAATTTCCGCCCACCAAATGGGCGGGGGCGGCCACCAACTACCCCAAGGTGGATGTGGCCCGCCTGTTCCACGAGGTGGCCGACCAACATGCCGACCGACAGGCGCTGGTGCTCGGAGAAAGCAGCCTGTCCTACCGGGAACTGAACGACCGGGTGGCGGCCTTGAGCGGACACCTCACCCAACTGGGGATCAGACCCGGCGACCCCGTGGGCCTGTGCATGGACCGCAGTTTCGACATGATCACGGCGATGCTCGCGATCCTTCGCAGTGGTGGCTGTTTCGTCCCCTTTGATCCCGCCTACCCCACCGACCGGCTGGCGTTCATGTTCAGCGACACCGCGGTGAAGGTGCTCCTGACCGAGCGCCATCTGCTGGAAGCCCTACCCCCCAGCAGCGCCCAAGTGGTCCTGATGGATGAGCTGCCGAAGCACATGCCCGTCACTGCTGCAGCGGACATCACTCCCGAAGCTGCGGCCTACATCATGTACACCAGTGGAAGCACCGGCACGCCGAAGGGTGTCGTGGTGCCCCACCGCGCCATCGTACGCTTGGTGCGTGAACAGAACTTCCTGCCCTTCGGCCCGGAGCTTACCTTCCTGCAGCTCTCCAACATCTCCTTCGATGCCTCGACCCTGGAGATCTGGGGAGCCTTGCTGAATGGAGGCACGCTGGTGCTGCAACCGCAGTTGAAACCAACGCTACTGGAGATCACCGAGAGCATCCGAAAGCACAAGGTGACCACGGTCTGGTTCACGGTGGGCCTCTTCAACCTGCTGGTGGACGAACACCTCGACAAGCTCCGGAGCTTGAAGCACATCCTTACGGGTGGTGACGTCCTGAGCGTCCCGCACGTGAAGAAAGCGCTGAAGGCCCTTGGGCCCAAGGTGCTGATAAACGGCTACGGCCCCACCGAGAACACCACCTTCACCTGCTGTTTCCCGATCAACGAGGAGGCCCAGGTGAAGGCCAGTGTCCCCATCGGTTTCCCGCTGAACAACACCACGGTGCACGTGCTGGACGAGCAACTGCGTCCGGTGGCCATCGGCCGCAAGGGTGAACTGTACGCCGGCGGTGATGGCGTGGCCCTTGGATACTGGAAGCGGGACGAGCTGACGGCAGAGCGCTTCATCGATGACCCCTTCAGCGGGCGTCCTGGCGCCAAACTTTACCGCACGGGCGACCTGGTGCGCTGGCTGCCTGATGGCAGTATCGAGTTCATCGGCCGCGCCGACGGACAGGTGAAGGTCCGTGGATTCCGCGTGGAGCTGGGCGAGATCGAGAACGCCATCAGCGAAGTGACCCAGGTGAAGGACCGTGTGGTGATGGTGCGGAACGATGTCCCCGGCGAAAAGCAGCTGGTGGCCTACCTCGTTCCGGAGACGAGCGGTTCACCGGATGAACAGGCCGAGCTGATCGCACGGGTGCGTGAGCACCTTCGCGAGCACCTGCCCGACCACATGATGCCAGGTGCCTTCGTGGTACTGGCCGACCTTCCGCTGACGCCCAACGGCAAGGTGGACCGGCGTGCCCTGCCCGCCCCTGAATTCCGCCAGCAGCTGCTGCGCGCCGAGCACGTGGCCCCGCGCGACAAGACCGAACGCGACCTGGCAGCGATCTGGTCAGGCGCGCTGAAGGTGCCCAGCCTGGGGATCCATGATAACTTCTTCGACCTCGGCGGGCATTCCCTGATCGGGATCCAGGTCCTGGGGCAGGTGGAACAGCAGTTCGGAAGGAGCCTGTCACTGAGCGCATTGTTCGAGGCCCCCACCATCGCCGAATTCGCCCGAACGTTGAAGGCCGAAGGGGTGAGCCCGAAATGGAACAACCTCGCTGCGATACAGCCCCTGGGCGAAAGGCCCGCCCTGTTCTGTGTGCATGGCGACGAAGCGAACCACTTCATCCCCCGTTACCTCGGGACCGACCAACCCTTTTTCGCGTTCTTCCACCAGGGTGAGGACGGGCAGCCCATCCGGTACACCACGGTGGAATCCATCGCCAGCCATTTCATCCAGGAGATGAAGGGAGCGCGGCCACAGGGTCCCTACCTGCTCTGCGGCTATTCCTTCGGCGGCATCGTGGCCTACGAGATGGCGCAACAGTTGCGCGCTGCCGGCGAGGACTTACCCATGCTGGTGCTGTTCGACACCTATGCCCCTCGCGAACATGCAGCGGCCGTGGCCAGCGACCGCAAATTCTACGAACCCGTGAAGACCGCGCTGTACCGTCAGCTCATCAAGCGTGACCTGGCACGCGGCAAGGTCCTTTCCCCGAGGCTCCGCCACTTCCATATCATCGACACTTACGACCGCGCGGTGATGGCCTACCGGCCCAAGCCGATGGAGGGCCCGCTCACGGTGTTCAAGGCCAAGGATGCGTGGGGAACCGAGGACATGGGCTGGGGCGCTCTGGCGCATGGACCGCTGCACCGCTTCGTGCTGCCCGGTGACCACTACAGCATGATCAAGGAGCCCCATGTGAAAGAGCTGGTGAAGGTGCTCGGCACCTGCATCGACAAAGCGCTTCAGCGCAGCGCAGTGGAGGCCGTGTGACCATGGACCGCTCGCGACAGGCGCTCACCATCCATTGCCAAGGTCCACTGCTGGCAGTACCGGGCGCGTGGAAGGGTGCGGCGCCCAAGGCTGACGAGGTGCACCTGCACACGGCCACGCTCGCGTCGCTGCGTCACCGGGCTGATGCGTTCATGGCCCTGCTGGACCCTTTGGAACGCGAACGCTATGCGCGCTTCAGATTTCCGGTGGACCAGGAACGCTTCCTACTCGCTCACGGCCTGTTGCGGCAGGTGCTGGGCCATTACCTCCACGAGGACCCGGCCCAGCTCCGATTCTCCCGTGGTGCGCATGGCAAGCCTTTCCTGCAAGGCCATCCACTGCACTTCAACCTCAGCGATACCAAGGACGCCCTGGCCATCGCCGTGGGCCACCACGAACTGGGCATCGACCTGGAGACCACCACCCGTTCGGTGGACCATGTGGCCGTGGGTGAGCACTACTTCACCCCCGAGGAGAGCGACGATATCGCGTCCGCAACGGATGGCAAACGTCGATTCCTGGAACTCTGGACCCGCAAGGAGGCCGTGCTGAAGGCCAGCGGGGTGGGCATCATGGACGACCTGAAGCTGCTCCGCGTGAACGAAGCGGTGAACCACCTGCTGATCGGACACGAGGCCTTTGTGGCCTTGGCGGCGCCCCAGTACCATGTGCGGACCTGGCATATCGGCCCCGAACACATCCTGAGCCTGGCGCTGCCCGGGAAGGCGGTGATGGCGGAGCTCTATCAGGGAGCCATCAGCTGAACCTTGACCTCGTCTGCCTTCTGAGAGCCTGTTCAAGATCTCTTCACACGCGTTCCTCGACCTACTTTGAGCCCATGCTTCGCCGAAAAAATTCCCCGTAGGCACCGCTACGCAGAATTTTTTCGGTCTCGCCTGACCTCAACATAGTCGCGAGGTCCATCGTGCAAGAGATCTTGAACAGGCTCTGAGAATTCCGATCACGCCTCCTCTCCCCAGAACCGGGGGTGGAAATTCAGCAGATAGAGCCGGTGGCTCGCGCGGGTCATTGCCGTGTACAGCCAGCGCACGTATTCGCGGTCGATCATCTCCTCGGTGACATATCCCTGGTCCACGAAGACCGTGCGCCACTGTCCGCCCTGCGCCTTGTGGGCCGTGACGGCGTAACCATACTTCACCTGAAGCGCATTCGCATAGGGATCCTCGCGCAGCATGCGGTAGCGGGCCGCTTTGGTCAGCACCACCTGCTCGGCGAGCACGCTCTCTGTAAGTAGTTTCTGGCGTGGCTGTGGCAGTGCCGGTGCCTCGATGGCCAGGACATCCAGCATCACCTTCACCTCCAATTCGCGTTCCTCCATGCCGTTCCACCAGGAGGCGGTGATATCGGCGAAGCGCAGGCCATGCCGCTCCTCAACCCCATGCACTCGGCGCACCTCGATGGGCTCGCCGTTGGCGATCAGCTCCGGTCTGCCGTTCCTGCCCGCCCAGAAGTAGTTGTTCTTCACCACCATCAAGCGGTCGCCGCCGCACAGTTCCTCCTCATAACCGTAGATGCGTGATCGCACCTGCTGACCGTACTGATAGGCCCGCTTGTTGCTGCGCGTGATGACGCACACCTCGTCCGGGCCCTCGCTTCCATAGGCATCCTCCAGCGCGTCCTGCAGGTCGTGGCCATCCACCCGGAGCACATCGGGGAAGGTCTGGAACCGGGGCAGGTAGGTGGAGGGCGTAACGGGGTCGTCCTCCGGTGTGTCGGCTGTTCCGCGCAGCTGCTCGCGAAGGGCGGTGGCGTTCACCAGAATGCCGGATGCGCCGGACTGCCGCACCACATCGGTGAGCTCGATGACACCGGCCGTGAGGCCCAGGTTGCGCAGATCGGCCACCTCCAGCGCCGGACTGTGGTCACTGCCCACGGGCGGCAACTGGGCGGGATCACCGATGAGCAACAGCTTGGAACCGGGCACGCTGAAGATGTGCTCGAAGAGGTCGGTGAGCAGGTCGCGGCGGGTGAAGTCGCCATCCGTCCCCCCATCGCGGCCGATCATCGATGCCTCATCCACCACGAACAGGGCGTTGCGGTCCTTGTGGGGGGCCACGGACATGCGCGAGAAGCCCCCGTCCTCGTCGGCCATGCGATAGATGCGCCGATGGATGGTGCTGGCCGGTGCCTGGGCATAGCTGCTGAGCACCTTGGCGGCCCGGCCCGTGGGGGCCAGCAGCACCACCGGTCGGCGCTCACTGGCCAGCACCCGCACCAGGGCTCCCACCAGGGTGGTCTTTCCCGTGCCCGCGTAGCCTTTCAGCACCAGCGTGGCCTGCGGCCGATCGGTGAGCAGCAGTCGTTCCAAGGCGGACGCCGCCCGACGCTGGCCTTCCGTGGGCGGATGGCCCAGGGCCTCGAGCAGGCGATGGGAGATCCCAGAGGTGGGAAGGATGGACATGCTGGCCGGGGCGATCGGGGGAACGGGGTGAAGGGCACAGGGAACGCCCGATGGACGGGGTGAAATTATCTTACTTTTGGCCGCCTCGGAATGCTTACCGAGACCCATCCGATGAAGAATCTGACGAGCTATTTCTTTCCCGCCCTCCTGATCATCCTTGGTGGCGTGCTGCTGATCGTAGGTGCCATGCAGGGGCAGAACTCCTGGGTGATGCTGGGTTCAGGCCTCGCCCTGATGACCGGTGTCATCAGTCTCCTGCTGCAGATGGGGACCATCACTCGCAAGACCGGCATGATGCTGGGCGTGGTGTTCGGCCTCATGGCCGTGGGCCTTACCTACCGCAACTACCGCTCGGTGAAGGAGGTGCTGGAGTTCACCGAAATGAAGAAGATCAACGACAGCAAGATCATCCAGGCCCTGAAGGACATCCGCACGGCACAGATCGGCTACCGCCAGGCCAACGGGGTGTTCACCGGCAATATCGAGGTGCTGCGCGGGTTCGTGACCAGCGGCCAGATCCCCATGGTACGGTCCGTGGGACAGGTACCTGATACCTTGACGGAGATCGAGGCCCTCGACCTGAAACTGATCGTGCGCGACACCCTGATGGCTCCCGCGCTGGATTCGCTGTTCCGGACGGCGCGTGCCCAAGAGGGCCGTGTCTATCCCTTCGACCCCAACACCTTCGGGAAGTCGCCCGTGAGCCAGCAGCCCTTCCTGTTGAAGGCGGGCAGCATCAGCAGCAGCAACCGCAACGTGCCGGTGTTCATCGCCAAGGACCCGACCCCGCTGGTGGAAGGTGATACGCTGATGGTGGGCAACATGGAGAAGCCCAGCACCGCAGGTAACTGGAGCGGGGAATAACCCCATGGAACGCGGGAGCTGCACAGCATCCCGGTACGTGCCGGACCAGGAACGCACCTATCACCTGAGCCTGCTCATCGGCCAGGAGGTGAGTGCATGGGCCGCACACGACCTTTCGAACGGCGCGGTGATGGCCCTGGGCTGGGGCAAGGGCGATCAGGCCCTGCGCGACGACCTGTTGCCGCAACGCCCCGTATCGGTATCCTTCGTATCGCTTCCCGAGTGGAGCGCGCTGGTGCCCGATGCGGCCCTGGTGCCCGGCACCGAGGCCCTTCACCTGAAGCTGGTGCATGGCGGGATCCCCACGGGTGCCATGCGTGATGAGCCCATCGCACCGCTCGCGGCCACCTGCATCTATGTGCACGACGACATCACCGAGCGTGGTGTGCTGAACCGCTACCCAAACGCCCGGGCGCTTCCCCTGCACGGAGTATTGGTGCGGGCCGTGGCGGCGCGGCATGGACGCACGCCGATCATCCTTGCGCACCGCACCGCCGAACGGTTGGACGTGAACGTGATGAAAGAGGGCCGCCTGGTGCTGAGCAACTCCTACCCCACCCGTTCGGTGAACGATGTGCTCTACTTCGTGCTGCTGGCCGCGGAGGCCACCGCCCTGGACCCCGCGAGCACCGAGCTGCAACTGTGCGGCACGCACGCGGGCAAGCCGGACATCGACCTGCTGCGCCGGTATTTCACCCACTGTGTACCCGCCTCGGGTGCTGGATGGAGCGAACTGCACCCCACCGAGGCTGCCGCGCCGGAACGCTGGCTGGCCGCACTTGACCAATTCGCATGCGTGTCGTAGGAGGCCGTTTCCGCAACCGGCGCATCAACCCGCCGAACAGCATGGAGGCGCGGCCCACTACGGACTACGCCAAGGAGGGCCTCTTCAACGTGCTGCAGCACAGCTCGGCACTGGAGGATATCCGCGTGCTGGACCTCTTCGCCGGCACCGGCAGCATCTCGCTGGAATTCCTTTCCCGCGGTGCGGCCGATGTGCTCTCCGTGGAGCAGGACCGTGTGCTGCATGCCTTCCTGCAGCGCACGGCCAAGGAACTGCAGCTGGAGAAGCAGTGGCGCGCCCTGAAGGCGGACGTGTTCACCTTCATCAAGGGTCATCGCGGTCTGTACGACATCATCTTCGCCGACCCTCCCTTCCACATGGAAGGCATCGAGCGGATCCCTACCTTGGTCCTGGAGGCCGGACTGCTCGGCACGGAAGGCACGCTGATCGTGGAGCATCATGAGCGCATGGACATGAGCGCACTGCCCGGCTATCAGCGCACGCGCAGCTATGGCACCGTGCAGTTCAGCTTCTTCGGTCCAACACCCGCACCATGAGCCGACCCATCGCGGTATTCCCCGGAACCTTCGACCCGATCACCCTGGGCCATGTATCCATCGTGGAACGTGCGCTGCCCCTGTTCGAGCGTATCATCGTAGGCATGGGCGTGAACTCCACCAAACGCACCATGTTCAGTCCCGATGAACGAACGGCCTGGATAAACGAAGCTTTCATCGCGCATCCCCAGGTTGAAGTGGTCCCCTTCGAAGGCCTGACGGTGGACCTCTGCCGACGGGTGGGCGCCGACTTCATCCTGCGCGGCCTGCGGAACAGCACGGACCACGGTTACGAGCGGAGCATCGCCCTGATGAACCGGCAGCTCACGGGGGTGGAGACCATCTTCCTGCCCAGCGCGCCGGAGCATGCGCACATCAGCAGCACCATCGTGCGTGAGCTCATCGCCAATAAGGCCGATGTCTCCGCGTTGATACCCATGCGGCTTCCGCAGCGCTGACCGATGAGAACTGCCCTGATCCTGTTGACCCTTCTCGCCAGGACCTGGGCCCTGGCCGGGACCTTCACGATCCATGTGCAGGCACCCCACGTGGCCGGGGAGGTGGTGACGCTCCTCCGTTACGACGACCTGCTGACCCTGCGCACAGTGCTGTTGACGCGTGCCCTGCTCGACTCCACCGGAAAGGCCACGCTCAGCGGAGAGGTGGAATCGGACCTCACGCACCGGGTGCAGCTGCGCATCGGCGACATCACCAGCGACCTTTACCTGCGCAGCGAGCATGTGCTGAACATCCGCGTGCTGCCCACCCGGGCCGCGCGCAGCCTGAGCGGCACCACCAGGGCCGACCTGGAGTTCACCGACCTTTCCCCCCTGGACGTGAACGCGCTCACCGCGGACCTGAACGAACGCGTGGACGACTTCATCGCCGAGGACCTCGCCACCGACCGTGCAGCCGGCATGCAGGCGCTGGAGGTGACCCGCCAGCAAGGTGACCAGCAGCGCGACAGCACCGAACGCCCGCCTACCCTGTTCGTGATGCCGACCTGGTCGGAGATCCGCGTGGACACCTTCGAGCAGAAACTGGAGCGCTTCTACCGCGGCGTGGACGATGCCTGGTTCACCCACTACCGACACTTCAGCATGGCCGGCCTCCGCCATGGCCCCCGGGCGAACGACAAGACCTTGTACGAACGCTACCTGGCCAACGGTGCCGTGCACTACGACGATCCCGAATACCTGCGTTTCCTGCGCAGCTTCTTCGCTGACCTGCTGCCATCACAGGTGCTGCGCGACACGGGTGACAGCCTGCAGCAGCGACTGCGCGCGGGTGACCTGGAGGGCGCGAAGGCCTACTTCAAACGGAACGACTTCCTTCGGGCACATGACCGGCTCGCCGAACTGGTGCTGTTGGACCAGCTCTACCTGCAGCACCCGGGCAAGCTCTTGGACCGCGCCGGCGTAGAGCGCACCCTGACGAGCGCAAGGGACGGTTCGGCATACCCCGAACACCGGCGTATCGCGGGCAACATGCTCTGGGACCTCACCACCATGCGCCAAGGCACCGCGTTGCCCGCCCTCCGGGTGGTGGATGAGCGGGACCGTCCATTGGATCTTGACAGCCTGTTCAACGGTCCGGTATGCCTGGCGGTGACGGCCAGTTGGTGCACCTACTGTGCGGTGGAGATGGTGGGACTGGAACAGTTGCACCAGGAATACAAAGGCGCGATCCGCATCATCGGTATCAGCCTGGACAGCAGTGCGGCCGAGCTGCGCAGTTACCGGAAGGCCCATACCGGCCAGGACTTCACCTGGGTGCGCGCCATGGCGGACCAGGAACTGCGCGATCAACTGCGCCTGCGCTCCCTGCCCGCCTTCTTCCTGCTCAACGATGGCATCCTCGCGCGCTCACCGGCGCCCCTGCCCAGCAACGGATTGGGGGGGCTGTTCCACCAGGCCAAGGTGGCCACGGAGCAGGATCAGCGCATCAAGGTGTGGGAGGAACCCGAAGGCATCAGGGACGAGCGCGCCACGCCTCCCACGCCGCGATGACCGGCAACAACGAGGGATAGGTATCGTCCTTCATCGCCTCCACTTCGTCACGGTCCATCCAGCGGACCTCCTCGATATCCTCATCGTGCTGCGGCACCAGTTCATCCTTGTCCGAACCCTGCATCAGGTACCAGTCGGTGCGTTTGAGGTGCTGCTTCCCCTTGCGTTCGTAGGTGTGCCAGGTGGTGGGGAGCGGTTGCAGCGTGCGCAACGTGACCAGGCCACATTCCTCGTTCACCTCGCGCAGCGCGGCAGCCTCTATACCCTCCCCGCGATCGACCTTGCCCTTGGGCAGGTCCCATTTCCCCAAGCGTTTGATGGCGAGCAGCCGGCCCACTTCATCCACCACCGCACCGCCGGCGGCCTGCACGAACACGTGCTCACTGAGCAGCATCTCCCACAGCGCTTCGGCCCCGGAACCATGGATATACAGACCGCCCGGGCCTTTTCCGCCGCGCAGCAGGGCCAAGGCCCGTTGCAGATCGCGCACGTCGTGCACATGGACCTGTTCAATGCCCGGCTCCAACCGGTTCTGCGCAGGGCTATCGCCGATGATCAGCGGACGCCCCTCGATGAAAACCTCGTACCTTCGTTGCATGCCTTCGCAGCTCGATCCGGCGCTTAAAGTTGCCGAATTCCTTCTCCAGATCAAAGCCGTCAAACTTAGTCCGAAGAGGCCCTACACCTGGGCATCGGGCTGGAAGTCGCCCATTTACTGCGACAACCGCAAGACGCTTTCCTACCCCGCCGTCCGCACCTTCATCCGCCAACAGTTCGTCCAGGCCATCAACACCGAGTTCGGCCGTCCGGACATCATCGCGGGTGTGGCCACCGGCGGAATTGCCCATGGTGCATTGGTGGCGCATGACATGGGCCTTCCCTTCCTTTACGTTCGCAGCGATGCCAAGGGCCACGGCCTGCAGAACCAAGTGGAGGGCGATCTGACCGTGGGACGCAGTGTGGTGGTGGTGGAGGACCTGGTGAGCACCGGAAAGAGCAGCCTCAACGCCGTGCAGGCCCTGCGCGATGCCGGCCTTGAAGTGAAGGGCATGGTGAGCATCTTCACCTATGGCTTCGACGAGGCCACCAAGGCCTTCGCGAAGAACAAGGTACAGCTGCACTCCCTCACCAACTACAGCGTGCTCCTGGACCAGGCGCTGCGCAGCGACTACATCACCGATAAGGACCTGCTGCCGCTCAATGAATGGCGCAAGGACCCCGCCGGCTGGGGTGATCAGGTGAAGGCCTGAGCGCTCGCGCCAAGTATCGGAAAGCATCGAACAGCGGCCCTCCCCCTCGCGGAGGAACGGTGCCCCAGCCAACATCCAGCACGCACAGGACCATGACCACGATAGAGAGCAAACGGGTGGAGATCGCCAAGCCGGCGCAGGACCTTTACACCTTCCTTCAGGATATGAACAACTTCCAGCAGTTGCTCCCGCAGGACCGGATCAGCGAGTGGAAGAGCGACGGGCGTTCCTGTTCGTTCAAGGTGCAGGGAGCAGCCACCATCGGCCTCGAACTGGCAGGCGGAGAAGCGCCCGACCATGTGATCCTGAAGGCCACCGAACGCAGCCCCTTCCCTTTCACGCTGGATGTGTTGCTCAAGGAGGATGGCGGTGTCACCACGGCATGGCAGGAGTTCAAAGGCGACATCAACCCCTTCATCAAGATGATGGTGGAGAAGCCCTTGAAGAACCTGTTCGATCACATCGCCGACCGCATGAAGGCGATACACGGATAGGTACGTGTGACCATGTGGAGGTGAGCTCAGGTGGGTATGAGCTGGTTGAAGACGCGCAATGGACCGGGATCAATGACCAACAGGAATGGCCTCACGCCGAAATCGCATCCGTGACGACGACGCCAAACCGGCGAAGCTGAACAGGACCACACTGCGCAAGTTCTTCCGGCTGTTCCGCTACATACGGCCCTATCGGCTGCCCTTCGCCTTTGGCATGCTGCTGCTGCTGAGCACCAGCCTGCTCAGCATGGTGTTCCCCGGACTCATGGGCAAGCTGGTGGATGCCACCAAGGGTGAACTGCCCACCGACACGGAAGCCTTGCTCGACCTCGGCAACATTGATTCCGTGGCCCTGCTGCTGCTGGGCGTGTTCGCGTTGCAGGCGCTCCTGGGCTTCGGGCGCATCTACCTCTTCTCCTACGTCACCGAGCACATGCTGGCCCGTCTGCGGCAGGATACCTACGAGCACCTGCTGAAGCTGCCGATGACCTTTTTCGCACAACGTCGCGTGGGGGAGCTCAACAGCCGCATCAGCGCCGATGTCGCCTTGCTGCAGGACACCTTCACCACCACGCTGGCCGAGCTGGTGCGCCAGGTCATCATCGTCACCGTGGGCCTCGTGCTGCTCACCACCTTGTCGCCACAGCTCACGCTCACCATGCTCGCCTCCATCCCCGTGGTGGCCATCGTGGCCGTGATCTTCGGTCGTTTCATCCAGAAGCTGAGCAAGCAGGTGCAGGACCGCATCGCCGACACCAATGTGGTGGTGGACGAGACCCTGCAGGGCATCCAGAGCGTGAAGGCCTTCGCCAACGAGGCTTGGGAGGCCTTGCGCTACAACAAGGCCGTGACCGCCGCACGTGGCCTGGCCATGAAGGGTGCCCGCTGGCGTGGGGCCTTCGTGTCGTTCATCATCCTGTGCATGTTCGGCGCCATCGTGCTCGTGATCTGGCGGGGCGTGCACCTGAAGGAGGACGGCGTGCTCAGCACCGGACAGCTCTTCACCTTCATCATGTACACGGTGTTCATCGGCGCCAGCATCGGCAGCATCCCGGAGTACGTGACCAACCTGCTGAAGGCCGTGGGCGCCACCGAACGCCTGATGGACATCCACGACGAAACTGCGGAGGACATCAGCCTGGCGCCGAAAGGAACGCCACTGTCCATCCGGGGCCGCATCGAATTCCGCCATGTGGATTTCCACTACGCCACTCGGCCGGACATGGCGGTGCTGCACGACGTCTCCTTCCTCGCCGAACCCGGGCAACGGATCGCGCTCGTGGGTCCCAGCGGCGCGGGAAAGAGCACCATCGCCGCGCTGGTGCTACGCTTCTACGAACCTGTGGCTGGCGGACTGCTCATCGATGATCGTAACGCATCAGCGTATCCGCTCACCGCGCTGCGTGATCGCATGGCCATCGTGCCACAGGAAGTGCTGCTCTTCGGCGGCACCATCCGGGAGAACATCGCCTATGGTGACCCGAACGCCGAACAGGAAGGGATCGAAGCCGCAGCGCGAAAGGCCAATGCACACGACTTCATCACCAGCTTCCCGGAGGGCTACGACACCGTGGTGGGCGAGCGCGGCGTGCAGCTCAGCGGCGGCCAGCGTCAGCGGATCGCCATCGCCCGTGCCGTGCTGAAGGACCCCGCGATCCTCATCCTCGATGAGGCCACCAGTGCCTTGGACAGCGAGAGCGAGCGCCTGGTGCAGGAAGCCTTGGAGGAACTGATGAAGGGCCGTACCAGCCTGGTGATCGCCCACCGCCTGAGCACCGTGCGCGATGCGGACCGGATCCTGGTGCTGGACAAGGGAATGATCGTGGAGAGCGGTACCCATGATGAGCTCATCGCGCATGTGGACGGGCTGTACCACAACCTGAGCCGGTTGCAGTTGAGGGAAGTGTGAGGTGTGAACTGTGATCTGTGCGGTGTGAAGTAGCGCCAGTTCACACCTCACAGCTCCGCACCCACAGTTCACACCTCCTTCACAGTTCCACCCGCACCACCTTCTTCGTCGCGAAGAACTCCTCCTCGAAGAACTCCGAGAGCTCGAACACGCGGTACGACTGTTTGATGGGCAAGAGCTCGTCCGCCAGCTCACCGCCCTTCAGGTAGTAGAGCGTGCCCTCGCCCTTGTTCACCAGGTGCCGGGTCATGCGCAGGAACTCGGGCAGGGTGGTGACGGCACGGCTGACGATCACATCGTACTTCTGCTTGTGGTCCTCGCTCCGCACCTGTTCCGCGCTGCAGTTGGTGATCCCCAGTCCCTCGACCACACCCTTCACCGCGGTGATCTTCTTGCCGATGCCGTCGATGCCGTGGAAGGTGCACTGTGGGAAGAGGATCGCCAATGGCACCAGGGGGAAACCACCGCCGGTGCCCACATCCACGACCCGGGTTCCCTTCTTGAACTGCACCAACTTGGCGATGCCCAGCGAATGCAGGATATGCCGCTCGTAGAGGTGCTCGAAGTCCTTGCGCGAGATGAGGTTCACGCGTTCGTTCCACTGCGCGTAGAGCTCGCCGAGCTTCGTGAACTGCTCACGCTGCAGGGCGGAGAGCTCCGGGAAGTACTGCAGGAGGATCGAAATGCCGGAGCGGTTCATGTGCTCAACTGGGCATGTGCTGCTGTGCACATGGTCACATGCACACCTGCGCACATGGCATTCAAATGGTATCCTTCCGGCTCTCCATCAGGTTGAGGAGGAACTCCCGGGCACGGAACAATTGCGCCTTCACGGTACCCAGGGGCAGGTCGAGCTCCTCGGCGATCTCCTCGTAGCTGTACTCCTTGTAGTAGCGCAGCTCCACGAGCGTACGGTAGCGGGGCTTCAGCTTGTCCACCACTTCGCGCATGATGGCGTTCTTCTGCTCCTTGATGGCGATATCCTCGGGATCCAGGCCGTGGCTCTTCAGCTCGATCGTCATCTCATCGCCATCATCGGTGCCGATGGGATTGTCGATGGAGAAGGTCTTCTTCTTCTGTTTGCGGATCCAGTCGATGCAATTGTTCGACGCGATCTTGAACAGCCAGGTGCTGAAGGCATAGTTCGGCGTGTACTGCTTCAGGCGATGAAAGGCCTTGCCGAAGGCTTCGATGGTGAGATCGTCCGCATCGTCCTTGTTGTTGATCATCTTCAACAACATGAAGTAGATGGAGTCGCGGTAACGGCTCATCAGTTCGGCGTAGGCCTTCTGATCGCCTTTGTCCACGGCGCGCCGGACGAGCAGATAGTCGTAGCGGGCTTTCTCGCTGAGGTTCTCGTTCACTTCCATCGTTTGGGCTTGGCGAGGATCGTGCTGGCGTACAGCAGTGGATCCAAAAGTAGGAACAACCATTCCAAGGGTAATGCGAACCAGATGAGCGACCCGGCACGCAGGCGGTGCAGGGCCAGCATGGTGATGGGCAGCAGGATGCCCAGCTTGATGGCCGCGGCGATCGCCACGGACGACCACTGACCCGAGAGGACGAGCAGCACGAGCGAGACCCAGAACACCATGTGGGCCAAAGGCAGCAGGGTCAGCAGAACCTGGTGGCCCAGCCGGTAATGCACGGCTGTGGTGTAGTGCCTGCGCTTGCGGCGGATCCACGACGCGAGGTCGGCAGTGGGCCGCGTGGTCATGAAGGACCGGGGATCGACGACCACGGCGGTGTTGTTCGCCTTGGCCACCGCGTTGATGAAGAGGTCGTCGTCGCCGCTCATCAGGTGGTTGCCGCGACGAGCGGTGCGGGCATTGAAGAAGACCTCGCTGGTGTAGGCCAGGTTACGGCCCACGCCCATGTAGGGCAGTCCGGCGAGGGCGAAGGACATGTACTGGGCGGCCTTCACACACCCGTCGTAGCGCTCCAGCACGTTGGCCACGCCGGGCTGGGTGGCATAGGGACTGTGGCCGATGACGATGCTGCGTCCGCTCTTGAACCCGGAGGCCATGGTGCTGATCCAATCCTTCCCCTCGGGCAGGCAGTCGGCATCCGTGAGCAGCACATGCGGATATTTCGCGGCACGCACCCCGACGCCCAGGGCGATCTTCTTGCCGTAGTTGAATTTTTCGTCCGCCTGGATGTTCACCGGGCGCAGCCGTTCGTGCTGGGGATTCATCCATTGCAGCACCTCCCAGGTGTCATCCTCGCTGCGGTCGTTCACCACCACCACCTCGAAGGTGCGATGGTCCTGGGCCAGCAGCACGGGAAGCAGCTCCTCCAGGGTGCGGGCCTCATTGCGCGAGCAGATCACCACGCTGATGGGCAGTTCGCGGTCCGGCTCGGCAGGCGGGCGCCGCAACGCCAGGCGCAGGAACATGAACAGATGGAAGAACAGGAGCACCAGCAGTGCGCCAGCCATCACCTGGAATTCAAGGGACCACATGGATGTTTCGGACGATGCTGCACAGGGCGGGCAGCTACGAGGGCGAAGCTATCCCCCCTGCCCGCCCCCCTGCCCGGGCGGTGCGGCCAGTTATGAACAGCCCGGACGTGGATGGTCCGCCAGCCGCCCTGGTCCTACCTTTGGCGGCCGTTTTACCATGGAATTCAAGCTCCTGACCACCGACGCCGCCTCCCATGCACGGGCCGGCGAACTGCACACCGACCACGGCGTGATCCCCACACCCGTGTTCATGCCGGTGGGCACCCTGGGCGCTGTGAAGGCCGTGCACCCCCGCGAACTGCGCAACGACCTCAACGCGCCCATCATGCTCAGCAACACCTACCACCTCTACCTGAGGCCGGGCATGGAGGTGATCGAGCACGCCGGCGGACTCCACAAGTTCAACGGATGGGACCGCCCCATCCTCACCGACAGCGGTGGTTTCCAGGTGCACTCCCTCAGCGACATCCGCAAGATCACCGAGGAAGGCGTGCGCTTCTCCAGCCACATCGATGGCAGCAAGCACCTGTTCACCCCCGAAAGCGTGATGGATGTGCAGCGAACCATCGGCGCCGACATCTGCATGGCCTTTGACGAATGCACGCCCTGGCCCTGCGAGCCGGCCTACGCCGAAAAGAGCATGCACCTCACCCACCGCTGGCTGGACCGCTGCATCGAACGCTTCAATACCACCGAGCCGAAGTACGGACACGAACAGGCCCTCTTCCCCATCGTGCAGGGCAGTACCTTCGCCGATCTGCGCAAACGCTCAGCGGAGTACATCGCCGGAAAGGGAGCCGTGGGCAATGCCATCGGCGGACTGAGCGTGGGTGAGCCGGAAGAGGAGATGTACGCCATGGCGGAACTGTGCTGCGACATCCTGCCGAAGGACCGGCCCCGCTACCTGATGGGCGTGGGCACACCGTGGAACCTGCTGGAGAACATGGCGCGCGGCGTGGACATGTTCGACTGTGTGATGCCCACCCGCAACGGCCGCAACGGCATGCTCTTCACCATGGATGGCGTGGTGAACATCAAGAACAGACAATGGTCCGATGACCACAGCCCGCTGGACCCTGGCGCCCACAGCTGGGTGGACACCGCCTACAGCAGGGCCTTCGTGCGGCACCTGTTCCAAAGCAATGAGATGCTGGGCCAGCAGATCGCCAGCCTCCACAACCTGGGCTTCTACCTTTCCCTGATGAACGAGGCGCGTACCAATATCCTCGGCGGATCGTTCACGGAATGGAAGAACGCCTTGTTGCCGAAACTGAAAACGAGACTTTGATAGTAGCCGCTGGCTGTTGGCTTCTGGCCACTGGCTAGTTACCGTAGCCAGAAGCCAGTAGCCAGAAGCCAGCCGTGTTAAGAACCCTCGACCGCTATATCATCCGGCAATTCCTGGGGACCTTCTTCTTCATCCTCGTCACCATCATGCTCATCGCTGTGGTGTTCGACATCAGTGAGAAGACCGAGGACTTTGCGAAGATGAAGGCGAGCACGCTGGAGATCGTCCGGGACTACTACCTCAACTTCGTCATCTACTACAGCAACCTGTTCAGCGGGCTGCTGATCTTCCTGGCGGTGCTGCTGTTCACCAGCAAACTTGCGCACCGCACCGAGGTCATCGCCATGCTCAGCAGCGGCGTCAGTTTCCCCCGCATCATGTGGCCCTACTTCCTGGCCGCCACCATCCTCACCATGCTCTCGTTGGTGATCAACCATCGGGTGCTGCCGGCAGCCAACCGCATCAGACTGGCCTTTGAGGAGACCCATATCCGCGTGTCGTTCAACGTGAACGAGAAACACCTGCACCGCGAGATCGCACCGGGCGTCATCGCCTATTTCGAGACCTTCAAGGCACAGGACCGCATGGGGCACCGCTTCAGCCTGGAGGAGTGGCGCGACGGCATCCTCGTGGCGAAACTCAATGCCGACCGGGCCGCGTACGATACCCTGGCCGGCTCATGGAAGGTGTATGACTACGTGTCACGCCGCATGGACGTGGTGCCGGAGGCGGTGGTGCGCGGGCACGAACTGGATACCATCATCCCCCTGAAACCCTCCGACCTGGGTCAGCGTTGGGAGACCGCCATGGCCATGGGCTGGACCGAGATCAACAGCTACATCACCGCCAAACAGGCGCAGGGCGACGATTCCGTGATGCCCTACCTGATCGAGAAGCACCAGCGCACCTCCTACCCCTTCGCCACCTACATCTTCACGCTCATCGGGGTCAGCATCGCGAGCCGCAAGGTGCGCGGGGGAACGGGGCTGCACCTGGCCCTCGGCGTGCTGCTCATCCTGCTCTACATCTTCGCGATGAAGCTGACCACCGTGGCCGCCACCAATGCCGGGCTCAACCCCCTCATCGCCGTGTGGCTGCCCAACGTGATCTTCGCCCTGGTCGGCGTCTGGATCTACCGCACCGCGCCCAAGTAGTCCCCCCCGTCAAGTGTTAAATCTTCATCGGCATGTACCGATGGATACCATATCATCGTAATATTGCGATCTATAAGAACCCCATGGGCGTCACCAAGACCGATCTCTTCACTGCACAGCAGAACCAGCTGGCCAACTGGGCCAAGGTACTGGGCCATCCCGCGCGCATCGCCATCCTGCACTACCTGCTGAAACAGAACACCTGCGTGTGCGGAAGCCTGGTGGATGAACTGGGGCTCGCTCAGGCCACCATCAGCCAGCACCTGCGCGAGCTGAAGGATGCCGGCTTCATCACCGGTACCGTGGAAGGCACCTCCGTGTGCTATTGCATCGAACCCAAGGCCTGGGCCAAGGCACAAGCGGCCTTCAACATCCTCTTCAACAAATACCAACCCGTCGGCAGCAGCTGCTGCTGACCCTAAGGGTCGATCATGATCGACCCCAACCCACACCAGCCATGAACACCGCACAAGAGACCAAGGATATGGTCCGCGCCAAGTACGCGGAGATCGCCCTGCAGGACAGGAGCACCAACGCCAGCAGCTGTTGTGGCACCGGCGGCTGCAGCACCGAGGTGGCCACCATCATGAGCGACGACTACAGCGCGCTCGATGGGTACAACCCCGATGCGGACCTCAGCCTGGGCTGCGGACTGCCCACAGAGTTCGCGCTGATCAAGCCGGGCCATACGGTGCTCGACCTGGGGAGCGGGGCCGGCAACGACTGCTTTGTGGCACGCGCCGCCACCGGTCCCGATGGACGGGTGATCGGGGTGGACTTCACGCCCGAGATGCTGGCGAAGGCCAGGGAGAACGCCCGCAAACTGGACTACCAGAACGTGGAGTTCCGCCAGGGCGACATCGAGACACTACCCCTCTCCGCCTGCATGGTGGATGTGGTGGTGAGCAACTGCGTACTGAACCTGGTGCCCAACAAACGCCAGGCCTTGAGCGAGGTGCTGCGCGTGCTGAAGCCCGGTGGCCACTTCAGCATCAGCGATGTGGTACTGGTGGGCGACCTGCCCCCACAACTGCAAGGCGCCGCGGAGATGTACGCCGGCTGCGTGAGCGGTGCGCTGCAGCAGGATGAATACCTGGGCATCATCCGCGAACTGGGCTTCGAGGAGATCTATGTGCAAAAGCGCAAGCCGATCATCATCCCCGACGACATCCTGGCGAACTACCTGAGCGCCGACGAGATTTCGGCCTTCAAGGCCAGTGGCACCGGCATCTTCAGCGTGACCGTGTTCGCGAAGAAGTCCACGGTGGAATGCTGCGCACCGGCGAAGGGTACCAGGGAATTGAAGGACCTGACACCCAATGCCGCGACCGACAAGACGCGTGGACTGGACGGCTGCGACCTCGGAGTGGCCTGTTGCTGATCTCCAAAAACCCCTGACCATGCTCACCTTCCTGCTCCTCTCCCTGCTCACCACCGAAGCCAACGCCACATCCATGGACCGCAGCCTTCATCCCGAACTCCAGCGCTACGTGAACGAACGGGTGCTGCCCGCTGTCGCGACCATACCGGCCGAACGCAAGGAAAGCCTTGACCTGCTCGCCGAGTTCGTCAAGGAACGTAAGGCCGCCGGAGCCACCGCCGACCTCACCTTCATCTGCACGCACAACAGTCGCCGCAGTCACCTCAGCCAACTCTGGGCGGCCACTGCAGCATGGTCGTTCGACCAGGATCATGTGCGCACGTATAGCGGTGGCACCGAAGCCACAGCCTTCAACCCGCGTGCCGTGGCGGCAGTGGAACGGGCCGGTTTCCAGGTGGTGAAGTCCGAGGGGAAGAATCCGGTCTACGAGGTATCCTTCACCAAGGACCACGCCGCCGAACGTTGTTGGAGCAAGAAGTACGATGACGCTCCCAACCCACAGCAGGATTTCTGCGCGGTGATGACCTGCTCGGAGGCGGACAAGAATTGCCCGATCGTGTTCGGTGCGCTGGACCGGATCAGCCTGCCCTACAACGACCCGAAGGTGGCCGACGGAACGCCGGAAGAGGCCGCTCGCTACGATGAGCGCTGTCTGCAGATCGCCGCAGAGCTGTGGTATGTGATGCAACGGGCCGCAGAATGAACTACACTACCGCCGCAGATGACGCAGATGAACGCAGATAACTCAGCGTGGATGGGACACTTATTGGTGCACGGTATTTCATCTTCGCCATCTGCGTCATCTGCGACCGCATTTCTCATACTATGAGCGACTCCACTCCCACCATCGGTTTCTTCGAGAAGTACCTCACCGCTTGGGTGCTCCTCTGCATCGCCGCAGGCATTGCGCTGGGCAAGGTCACCGGCAGCGGCATGCAGGTGATCGCCGACATGGAGATCAATACGGTGAACATCCCGGTTGCCATCCTCATCTGGTTGATGATCTATCCCATGATGGTGCAAGTGGACTTTGACAGTGTACGAAAGATCGGGCCGCAGCTGAAGGGGCTCGGTCTTACCGTAGTGGTCAACTGGCTGATCAAGCCCTTCACCATGGCCTTCTTTGCCTGGATCTTCTTCACCAAGCTCTACGCAGCGTGGATCACGCCCGAGATGGCCAACGAGTACATCGCCGGGGCCATCCTGCTCGGTGCAGCGCCCTGCACGGCCATGGTCTTCGTGTGGAGCTACCTCAGCGGCGGCGACCCCAACTACACGCTTGTACAGGTCAGCGTGAACGATCTGATCCTGCTCGTGCTCTTCATCCCCATCGTGCAATTGCTGCTGGGCATCACAGGCATTGTCATACCGTGGGGCGTACTGATCACATCGGTCCTTGTCTTCGTGTTGATCCCGCTCGTGGCGGGCTACCTCACGCACCGTTGGTTGATGCGCACCAAGGGTGAGCAGTGGTTCAAGACGCGCTTCCTGCCGATGCTGAAGCCGGTGTCCATCACGGCGCTGCTTGCCACGCTGGTGCTGCTCTTCGCCTTCCAGGGACAACGTATCCTCGACAAACCGCTGGACATCCTGCTCATCGCCATCCCGCTCACGATCCAGACCTACTTCATCTTCTTCCTGACCTGGAAAAGCGGCCGCTGGTTGGGTCTGAACTACCGCACCTGCGCACCGGCCAGTATGGTCGGGGCCAGCAACTTCTTCGAGCTTGCCGTGGCCGTGGCGATCGCGCTCTTCGGCCTGAACAGCGGCGCTGCTTTGGTCACCGTGGTGGGCGTGCTCATCGAGGTGCCGATCATGCTGCATCTCGTTAAAATTGCCAAGCGCTGGCGATACGCATGAACACCACCCTCGGTCTCCGCGCCAACTGGAAGCAGTTCACCCTGTTGGTGATCGTGAACGCCTTCGTGGGCGGCATGGTGGGCATCGAACGCACAGTGCTGCCGGTCCTCGCTGAACTGGAGTTCGGCATCGCCTCGCACTCCGCGGCGCTCAGCTTCATCATGGCCTTCGGCATCAGCAAGGCGCTGGCCAACTACTTCACGGGAAGGCTGGCCGGGCGCTACGGCCGCAAGGCGCTGCTGATCACCGGCTGGGTGCTCGCCTTACCTGTTCCGTTCATGCTGATCTACACCGATGCCTGGGCCTGGATCGTGGCGGCCAACATCCTGCTGGGCATCCACCAAGGCTTCGCGTGGAGCAGCACCGTGGTGATGAAGATGGACCTCGTGGGCGAGAATGACCGCGGCCTGGCCATGGGCCTCAACGAATTCGCCGGCTACCTCGCCGTGGGTGGCATGGCCTTCCTCACCGGCTACCTCGCGGCGCACTACGGGCCACGGCCGGTGCCCTTTTATTCGGGCGCACGCTGGGCAGTGTGACGCAGGCCGGACTGGTGAACAACCTGAACGACGGCATGCTCTGGGGACTACTGCCTGTGCTGCTGTTCAACGAGGGTTTCGGACCGGAACGCATCGGCGCCATCGCGGCGGTGTACCCTGCAGTATGGGGCATCGGCCAGCTCTTCACCGGCAAGATCGCCGACCATGCGGACCGCAAACTGCTGCTCGTGTTGGGCATGGTGTTGCAAGGCATGGCCAGCCTCGGCTTGCCCTTCGCGCAAAGCAACGGCGCCTACATCGCGCTCAGCGCCGCGCTCGGTCTGGGCACCGCGCTGGTCTACCCCACCTTCCTGGCCGTGCTCGCCGCACACACCCACCCGCAACAACGCAGCGAGGCCGTGGGCATCTTCCGCCTCTGGCGCGATCTGGGCTATGCCATCGGCGCCCTGCTCACCGGTATCATCGCCGATCGCTTCGGAATAACGGCCTCCATCCTGTCCATCGGTGCGGTCACGATGCTCAGCGGTGTGGTGGTGTGGCTGCGCATGCCCAGTGAACGCAAGTGCCTGGAGCCAGCAGACCTGAAGCCGCTGCTCAACAAACCTGAGGTTCGTGTGGTGGATGTGCGTTCCCCGGAAGAGTACGCCGGCGGTCACCTGCCCGAAGCGGTGAACATCCCGCTCACCGAGCTGCTGGACCAGGCGCGCAACTGGTCGCGCATGCATCGCATCGTGACCGTGTGCGCCAAGGGCGGCGGACGCAGTGCACAGGCCGCGCAAGTCCTGCGTGACCTGGGTTTTGGCAGGACATGGTGGTTGTGCGGCGGTACATTGGGATGGAATTGAAGCCAACCCAACCATGGAACCCCGCACCACCGCCCTCCTCGCCCTCTTCACCGAAGGACGCACCCGCTTCACCAAGGTGCTCGACACCCTCACCGAAGCCGACCTGCCCAAGAAGCTCACACCCTCGCCGAACAGCGCGGGTTTCCTGCTGCGGCATATCGGTGATGTGGAGCTGCTCTTCGCCAAGAACGTCTTCGGGCTGCAAGGCGTGCCCGTGCATGCCAGCACCGTGGCCAAGGGCCATGATACCGGCGAGTGGACGGACCTCGCTGCGCTGAAGACCTATGTGCAGGAGAGCGCTGCCACCCTGCAACGCGCCATCGAAGCGACCGCCGATGCGGACTGGGACACGGTAATTGAGACGAAGGAGTTCGGGCGGAAGACGAAGGCCGAAGCCTTGGGGAGGATCGTGACGCACACGGCCTACCATGCGGGGCAGCTGGCGGTGGTGGTGAAGTATGGTGGGTAATGGATAGTTGGTCGGGGTTGGGAGTTGGTGGTCCTACCCATATCGCAGCCAAACGCCAATTCAAGGCCACAATGCCATCGATGCCCAAAAGATGTAGGCGTTCAGGCCCATGAAGAAAAGAGCCTGCAACGAGCTTTGAATGCTGTCCTTGGAGATGATGCGAACAACAACGCCGGCGAACATCAGCAGGGCCAGGCCCAGGGAGGCGAACGTGAGGATGGGACCGTAGCGCAGACCCACCAAGAGACCGATTGCCCCCAGCAGTTGCAGGATGACGATCACGAGACCCAATTTCTCAAGACCAAAGCGCTTGAACTCGCTCCGCATGTGGGGTGATCGGAAGTAGTCCGCCACATAGAGGAAGAAAGAAATACTGGACAGGAATACGCTTACCGTGAGTAGCGTCATGTGTTCATGAAGGCGTGGATGCGAACGCGACCCACACTGAGAGCAGCAGCAGTACCAAGGAGGGCAGCTTCTTGCTGAAAGGGTTGCCGACCTTGAAATGGAAGAACTGGGCGGACAGCATGAACACGGCCATGCCCCCGGCAGCAAGAGGGAGCACGGGTGGATACCAGATGCCCACCACCAGCATGGTGGCCAAGGCTGTCTTGGCCGCTCCCACGGCATTGCGGGTCACATCGCTGAGGCCGAACTGCTTGAACTCTGCGACGACGTTGTGATAACGGAAGATCCAGACGTAGGCCACCGAGAATGCCACGGCGAGCTGCAGTGCGGTCATCAAATACTCCATGGTACCAAGCTTTGCATCGAATGTAGATCCTCATCAACAACAGCAGCGGAGATGACGTCTGACCGCGACCTGTAGGAAAGGGCAGTAAGCAGTTGTCTCAGGCCGCGGGTTTCATCCCCGAACGACCAAGACGTCCCACATGCACAAGGCGGATAGCTATGCATGCGCGTTCAGCCCTTAGGGCATCAGCACCGTATCGATCACGTGCAGCACACCGTTCGTTCCCATCAGGTCCGTGGCGGTGACCGTGGCGGTTCCACCCTTGCTGTCGGTAAGCACCACCTTGTCGCCCTTCAGGGTGGCGGTGAGCTTGGCACCATTCACCGTGGTGAGCACGGCCTTGCCCTTGCCCGCCGTGATGGCGGCGACCACCGCGCCCGCATCCATCTTGCCGGCCACCACATGGTAGGTGAGGATGCCGCTCAGCGCTGCCTTGGACCCGGGCTTCAACAGGCCTTCCACCGTTCCCTTCGGCAGCCTATCGAAGGCTGCGTTGGTAGGGGCGAACACGGTGAAGGGACCTTCGCTCTTCAAGGTGGCCAACAGATCTGCGGCTTTCACTGCGGCCACCAAGGTGGTGTGGTCCTTCGATCCGATCGCGATGTCCACCACGTCCTGTTTCTGAGCGAACGCAAAGGCACTGGCTAGCACGAAGCCCGTGGTCAACATCATCTTCAGCATGGGTTCCGAGTGTTGGTCAGGTGAGAAGAACACGGAGTGATGAAGATGGTTCAGCACACCAGGCGCTTGAGCGGTTGGTACCGGCGTGCTGCACCCCATGGAACAAAAGCGTGGTGAACCTTTTTTGTGACCCCTTTGTTCCTTCCACGGATCCCTTGTTCCACGTGGCCTTGGGAAGGACCTACCGGCGATCGCGAGCGCAGGTTAGGTCTTCCCCTTGACCACAGCCTTTTTGTGTCGTTCACCATAAACCCAAAACAAGTCATGCATCAGGTTCTCTTGAACATTCTGCCGATCGCTACAGATAACTACGTAGCGTTCACCTTCTTCGTCGGTACCATGGCCATGATGGCCGCGTCCGTCTTCTTCCTCTTCGAAGTGGGCAACACCGACGCCAAGTGGCGTACCTCCGTATTGATCAGCGGCCTGATCACATTCATAGCGGCGGTTCACTATTATTATATGCGGGACTATAACCTGGCCACCGGGGAGTCGCCCGTCTTCTTCCGTTACGTCGATTGGTTGCTCACCGTACCCTTGATGTGTGTGGAGTTCTACCTCATCACACGCAAGGCCGGTGCGAAGATGTCGCTGCTGTGGAAGCTGATCGCCGCATCGGTGTTCATGCTGGTCACCGGTTACATCGGCGAGGCCATCTACCCCACCGAGACGCAGAGCTGGATCTGGGGCTTCGTGAGCAGCATCGGCTACTTCTACATCGTGTACCTGATCTGGTTCGGTGAAGTGGCACAGCTGGCCAACAAGGCGGGCGAAGCCGTGCGCAAGGCCAATCGCGCACTCGCCTGGTTCGTGCTGGTGGGTTGGGCCATCTACCCCATCGGTTACATCGCAGGCACCGCCGGTGGATTGTTCGGCGTACCTGTGCTCAGTGGCCTTTCGTTGGATGTGGTGTACAACATCGGAGACGCCATCAATAAGATCGGCTTCGGTCTGGTGATCTATGCACTGGCCCAGTCGGACAAGGCAACGGCCAAGGCCTGATCCAGTTCTTTTTCCCATCGTGAGACCACGGTCCTTGCCCGGCAGGGACCGTGGTTCACGGGGAAGATCAACACCGCCACCGATGAGAACCTGGCTATTGCTTTTCGGTTGTGCCCTTCTGCTGGCACACCAGGTGCTGCAGGTCTTCACCCCTGAATTGCAGGTGGGTTTGTTCCTCCTGGGCATCGTGCTGGTGGGCGTTCCGCACGGTGCGGCCGACCTGCTGGTCTCCGCCCAGCAGGCGCGTGATGATGGCCGAACCTTTCACGCTCCACTGTTCTTCGCTGGATACCTCGGCCGCCTGCTGATGTTCGGAGCCGTGCTCTACCTGTTCCCCCTGCTCGGTGCTGCACTGTTCATGCTCTTCTCCGCCTACCATTTCGGCGAAACGGACCTGAGCGGCCTTCGCACCGAGACCTTGCTGGGCAAGGTCGTTGTACTGAACTATGGCCTTGTGATCTTGGGCATCATCCTGCTGGGTCATGGAGAGGAGGTTCGACCGATCTTGGCGGTACTAGACGCCTCCCCTGAGCAGGCCATTTGGCTGGACCGCATCCTCGCTTCGAAATTGGTCCTGCTGGGCGTTTCGATGGTGCTCTTCTTCGGCAGCTCCTTCGCCTATTTCGCGGTGAACCCTGCGTCACGGGCAGAGGGCGGCGACTTCCTGGCGCGTTTCGCCCTGCTTGCGTTGCTGCTCCACTTTCTGCCGCTCGTACTGGGCTTCGTGTTCTACTTCGTCGGCTGGCATTCCGTGCTGTCGCTCACCAACATCCTTGCCTACCTGCGCAAGGATGGACTGTTCGCCACAGGGCTAATCGTGAAGCGCATAGCGTTCTATAGCGCGCTGGCCCTCGTGGGCATGGGACTGCTGGCCCTCGGTGGTTTCGCGTACATGAACACCGGCACACTCATGGTCGCCGTTATCGTGGGACTGGCCGTGCTCACCGCACCGCATATGGGGGTGATGCATGTGATGTACGCGCGGATGCGGGACAGGAATTAGTCCTGTCTCGATCACCTTGCGAAAGATCAGGTGGTCGGACGAGCGCAGCCTCCTACCGCCATCATGCCCGCCATACATGTCCTGCCTTGGTGCATGCGGAATTTCATAAGCGAACCATGCCTGAAACGAAGCGCTCGGCTTCGAGAAGCTGGAGACTCCTGAAGGCGTGGGGAGGACTTGCTGGAGTTCTATCAAGATGATGCCCAGCGGACCCTCACAGGGGCATATCGCATCACCCACATTTCGTCCCCCTACAACTGCGGCACGTCAATGAGCCTTTCTCAGAGCAGAGGCCATCGGAATCGCCGCAATAGTGGAACTTACGTCAGACCTCGGTGCCCAAAATTCACATTTCACAATTCCGCACTCACACCTCACCCATCAGAGAGGTGTGAGGTGTGAGGTTACCCGCACATCCGCCTTGCCCCCAATTCACACTTCACAACTCCGCATTCACACCTCACCCATCAGAAAGGTGTGAGGTGTGAAGGGTGATAGCTGAGGTGTGAGGTTATCCGCACATCCGCCTTGCCCCCAATTCACACTTCACAACTCCGCATTCACACCTCACCCATCAGAGAGGTGTGAAGTGTAAAGGGTGAAGGGTGATAGCTGTGGTGTGAGGTTCACCCCGCACGACCTACCCGCACTTCGCCCCCCCACAGCTGCGGCACTTCAGGCAGCCTTCCTCGTAGTACAGGCCCTCGGCATCACCGCACTCGGGGCACTTGCGACCCATTGCCTGGGTGCCGTCGGGGATATAACGCTGAAGGGCGCGCACCACGCCGTTCTTCCAGGTGCCCAAGGTGGCATCGTAGAGGTTGAGGTTGGCCACCACATCCACCACCTGAAGCAGGGGCATGCCTTCGCGCAGCATGCCGCTGATGAGGATGGCGTAGTTCCAGAATTCCTTGTTGAAGGTGCGGCTCAGGCCCTGCACGGTGGTGCGCTGGTCGTCCGCATCGGCATACTCCAGGTCATAGATGTGTTTGCCGCGCTCCGGGTCCTTGCGTTTCACCACCCAGCCGGTGTTCACCCAGCGCGGCAGTTCGAAACCGCCGTTGGCCTTGCCGGTGAAGATCTCGTAGGGCTTGCCGTTCAGCAATCCCACCACGGCGATCCACGGCTGTGCGTCGTTGTTGAAGCGCAGCACGTCGGCCTCCAGTCGTTCGGGGCGGGGTATGTGAATGTTCGGGTCGATCCCGGGGGTCGACGCTACATCGGTGGCCACCAGAACGCCGCTGCGGCTGCCATCCCGGTAGACGGTGATGCCCTTGAGGCCCTGCTTCCAGGCCTCGAGGTAGATGCCGCCCACCTCTTCCACCGTGGCGGTGCTGGGCAGGTTGATGGTGCTACTGATGCTGTGCGTGGTGAACTTCTGCACCACCGACTGGAGGCGCACACGACGGCGCCAGTCGATGTCGTTGGCCGTTGCACCGGCGTACGGGCTCTCGGCCGGGTCGGTCCTGCGGGTGGCCTGCATCCAATCCAACAAGCGCGAGTGGTGCACGGTGAACTCCTCCCACTGATCGCCCAGGTCATCCGTGAAGGACACAACGGCATTGGGGTCGGCATGCGTGATCTTGCGGCGACGTGTATAGCCCAGCATGTATACCGGTTCAATGCCACTGCTGGTGCGGGTGAGCAGACTGAGCGTGCCGGTGGGCGCCACGGTGCTGAGGCTGATGTTACGCCGTCCGTGTTTCATCATGCGGCCGTGCACCTCGGGCAGTTCATGGGCCAGCATGGCGGTGAACTCCGACGTACGCTCCACAACGGGATCGAAGGCCGCGAAGGCACTGCGCTCGATGGCCATGTCCACGCTGCTGTCGAACTCTGCGCGGCACTTGGTGCGCATGATGCCTTCCACTGCTTCGATGGCGGTATCGCTGTCGTACTTCAGGTTGATGCCCGCGAGGGCGTCGGCCAGGCCGGTGAAGCCCAGACCCGTGCGACGACCCTTGATACCAGTATCGCGCAGCAGTTGCCAGGTCTCCCGCTCGGTGCGCTTCAGCTCATCGGGCTCGGGGTCGCTGTCGATCTTCGCCAGGATGCGGTCCACGGCCTCCAGCTCCAGGTCCACCAGGTCGTCCATCAGGCGCTGAGCCTCATACGTGACGGCAGCGAACCGTTCGTGATCGAAGCGGGCCTGCGGCGTGAAGGCATCGGTGACGAAGCTGTAAAGGTTGATGGCGATGAGGCGGCAGCTGTCACCGCCCTGCATCGCGATCTCGCTGCAGGGGTTGGTGCTTTCGTTGCGGAAGCCCGGGTACACGCTGCTGGTGCTGTAGCGGTGCTGCCGGTCCCAGAAGATGACGCCCGGCTCGGCCGTGGCATGCGCGCAGCCGATCAGGGTGTTCCACAACGCGCGGGCCTTCACCACCTTGGTCACACGGGGTGATCTGCTGTCAATGGGCCAGTGAAGGGTGAAGTCGGCATCGGCCTCCACGGCCTGCAGGAAGGCATCGCTCACGCGCACGCTGATGTTGGCGCCGGTGACCTTGCTGAGGTCCTGCTTGATGCTGATGAACTGCTCGATGTCCGGGTGCGCGATGTCCATGGTGAGCATCAGCGCTCCGCGCCTGCCCTTCTGGGCCACCTCGCGGGTGGTGTTGCTGAAACGTTCCATGAAGCTGACCGCGCCGGTGCTGGTGCGCGCGGCATTGCTCACGGCCGCACCGGTGGGACGCAGGGTGCTGAGGTCGAAGCCCACCCCGCAGCGGCGTTTGAAGAGCTGTGCCAGCTGCTGGTCGTTGTGGAAGATGCCGCCGTAGCTGTCCAGCGGCGCGGGGATCACCACGCAGTTGCTCAGCGAGGCCAGGCGGTAGGGATCGCCGAGGGAGGCCATCACACTGCCCTGCGGCACCACATCGCGGAAGCCGTCGAAGAGCTGGAAGATGCGCTCCTCGTCCAGTGCGGGGCGCCGCTGACCGTAGGCGGAGAGCTGGGCGCGCTTTTCCGCAGGAAGGGGGGCGTAGCGTGTTTCGATGCGTGCGAACTCCTTCGCCATGCGCCGGTGCATGTCGGCCGGGCTGCCCTCCACCAGCTTTCCATCCGCGTTGCGCAGGGCGTATTTGTTCAGCCAGGTGGTGGCGGCCAGGTCGTCGCCGTGGAAGTACGTGAGGGCCTCGGCAAGGACCTCCTCGCTGGTGAAGGTGGGCAATGAAGAAGTGTGCGTCGGGCTGGGCATGGTGGCTCTGAGGTCCATCAGGAGGCTGTTGGGGAGGCGCGAAACTCCCTGCGCTCCGATCGCTTCCACATGACCTGCATCATCCATCGGTATGGAACAACAACAGGCTGATGGACCGTGTGCGAAAGGTAGGCAGGAGCGCAGGGGGTGAGGTCAATTTCGCTGCTCTCCGAACAAGCTAGACATCGTCCCTGCTCCACTCCGCCCAGCTGGTGCCGGTCTCCTGAAGACACACCAGGTGGAGCGGTGCTTCGGCAGGCAATTGCTCCCGAAGCGTGCGCACAATGTCGAGCAACAGGTTCTCACACGTGGGTTGCCAGGGCGTGAAGAGCACACGACCGAAAAGGGAATGGTCGGTGGCCACGGCACTCCGATCGTTCTCATTCAGCACCAAGGCATGATCGTAGCGGTCCACCACCGAGCGTTTCACGATGGACTTCAGGTCGGCGAAATCGATCACCATGCGATCCTTGGCATGGCCGGGTACGTGGATCGGCTTACCGAGCAGGGTGACGTCCAGCACGTACGAATGCCCGTGGATGTTCGCGCACAGCCCATCGTGACAGCGCAGCGCATGCGCCATCTCGAAGGTGAATCGTTTGGTGACCCGGACCTTTTCAGTGGATGGCATGTTCACGACAGGGGTTCGAAGTGGGCGGTGCTGATGCCAATGAGTTCCGCCCGATGGAAGCGACAAGCCGCGCGCTGATGCTCGTTGCTTCTGATGGACACGTGGAGAGACGCTCCCCACGGGTATGCTACGAACGGAGCGAATGTGAGCCATAGTGCGTGATCGGCACATGATCACGATCAGTTCGCACAGAAACTGTGTCAGGCATTTGTACCGAAGCCACCATTGGGTTGGCATTGCGGTCCAGTGCCTGATCCGCTGATCGGATGATGAGATGAACGGATAAACCAGCTGACCTATCTGCCGGCAGATAGGTCGTTTGATCGCCCGATCAACTGATCCGCCTCAAACCCTTTCTAATGCCCCCCCTGCCGCTCGGGGTCCTCCATGTTGACCTCGATCACAACACTGGACTCTGCCGGTACCATGCCCCCGAACAGACAGTAAATGCCCGCTCAGCCCATCACGGAATGCTGAATGCGATGCTGGCCGTGAAGAAGGTGTTGGTCGTGCTCGGGCCGCCGTCCGCATCCACAAAGACCGCGTCCTCGCTGCTCAGGCTGCGCGCCTCGATGCGCCAGAGGACATTGGGGTTCACCCACTGGTCGAAGTTGAGGGAATAGCCCAGTGTGCGGAAACCCTTCGGCGTTCCCGTGGCGATGATCACGCCCTGCTCATCCTGGTAATACTCCACGCGGGCGGCCAGGTAACTCTTCTCACCCAGCCTGTAGCGCGGGATCAGGATCGGGGTGATCCAGGTGCCGCTACCGGCCTGTGCGCCAGGCAGACTGTCGCCGCTGGCCGCCTGTTCCGCACCGATGTCGCAGCCCATGATCACCCCGAAACGTTCGGTGATCTGCAGTTGGGCGTAGAGGTTGTTGAAGATCCGCAACTGGCTCACGCTGTCCGGCTTGTCGTTGCCCACGAAGGTGCTCCAGTTCAGCGTGGTATTGCCGTTCGGCCTGTAGGTGAGTTGTGTGCCCGCAGCGGGCGTGTTGTTCCCTTCCACCCGGGTGATGCGTTGCCAGCCGTTCAGCAACAGCACACTGGCGTACCACTTGCCGTTGTCGCTGGTGTAGCTCACGCGGGCACCGGCCTCGTAGTAGGGCGTGTTGTCCGCCAGGATACTGCGCGTCAGGTTCCAGCAGTCCTTGCCGATGGCGCTCTCGAAGCCGATGTGGCTGGGCAGGATACCCACGTCCAGCCATAGGTTCCTCCGCGTGCTCAGCTTCACCCCGGCGTTCGCCTCGAACACGTTGCGCAACAGCTCGGGCTCGGCAGCCAGGTTGTACTGCGCGTAGTTCCCGGCCATCAGGGCGAAGTTGCCGCGCACGTTCTTCCTGGCATATGCCAGCTTCACCATGCCCATGTTCAGGTTCACCTCGTTATGGCGGTTGAAGCTGTAAAAGAAGCCCGGACGAAGATGGTCTTCCGGCTGCGCCAGGTCATAGCTGTAGTAAGCCTCTGCGTAGGCGCTGAGGGTGATGGCACTGTCCAGCATCTGTGCGCTGGCGGTAAGTACCATGCCCATTGTGGGCAAGAGCAGTAGGCGTTTCATTCGGTGGTGGCGTCGAACGCCAGGTTGTGTTCAAGCACGTTCACCGTGGCCGGAACGAACAAGCCGAAGATAGGTCCCGGCCATGGTCTTCGTTCCTCCCTTTGCGCTTCAGTGGTCACAGGGCACGGCACGCTACCTCATGCCTCACCGTCCGCCCACCACCAACTCCAGCACCTGCCTCTTCCCCAACACGCGGTAGCGCACACGCGCTCCCGTCAGCACCACATCCGGCGGCAGGGCGACCTCCTTCACCGCGAACTTCACCGATGGGGTGCTGAAACTGACGCTGAACAAAACGAAGGCCGTGCAAGAAAGCGAAGCCAAGGAGATCAAGATCAATTGACCTTGGTGTGTGAAGGTGAAGCGGGGTGCCGGGAGGTGCCCCGCTTCCTTTTTGCCACCAGCCCTGCCAGCCGTGCTATCCTTGCGGCATGCCCGCGGAATGTGCGGTATACGTGACCGGGATCAGCCGGAAGGTCTACACGGAGAACTGGAAATCTCGCGCGGCCAACCCGCATTACAATGGCGTATTGGAGTGCCTTTATGTCGGCATGACCAGCAGGATTCCGCAGGAGCGATTCACGCAGCACAAGAGCGGTACGCTCAGCAGGAAGGGGCAGAATCTGAGCAGCACCATCGTGAAGAAGTATGGACGCTACCTGCGCCCCAGCCTGTACCAGCACATCGGACTGTTGAGCCGGGCGGAGGCCCGGGAGGTGGAGTTGGGATTGGCGCTGGAGCTGCGGCGCAAGGGGTATGCCGTGTGGACCAATTGATATGCCGTTCGGATCGACAGCAGGTACTGCAGAGGACGGCGGACAGCGCCACCTCTCATGTACATCTCCCTGCTGGCTATCTCGTGATTGAGGCTGTTCTTCTGCAGATTCTGAAGGAGACGGCGTCCGTGGCCGCGATGTCCGGCACGGAGAACCACCAAGTGGCCTTGTCGTCCCCAACGGCCTACGATCGCGCAACGCCCGCACCTTCCACCGCCGTCGGCACTGTGGCGGCCACATCGGTGGCGGGGTCGTGCACGATGCGGCGTTTCTCCACCAGGTCGGGTACCCTGTCCAGCGCACCGATGGGTTCGATGCCCATGGCGGCGAGCCGCTCCAGCAGTTCGGCGAGCACCTCCTCGCCGCGCAGTCGCCAGGTGGATGCGAAGCAGCGCCAGAAGGTCCAGCCGGCGCGCTCCAGGATGCGCTGCCGGGCCATGTCGTGCGGCCAGCGGTCGGGGCCGTGGAACTCGTCGCCATCGCATTCGATCGCCAGGCGCAGATCGCCGGTGCCCTCCACCACCAGGTCGATGCGGTACGCACCTGCCTTCACCTGCGGCATCACGCGGTAGCCACGCTCCACCAGCGCGGTGAACACCTGCCGCTCGAAGCCCGACTCGCAGCGCTCGATCAGCACGGCTGCCTCCTCCTTGTCGGTGACCAGGGGTTTGTCGAAGTGCTGCAGCAGCGTCATGCGCAGGTCCTTGTCCGAGAGGTGGCCCGCCTCCACGGAGCGCACCAGGTACATGCGGTCTCGCGCGCGGCTCGCCGCAACGTTGAAGCGCTGCTCGAAGAGGTTGCCCGAAAGCGCCTTGCAGCTGGCGGGGTCAGCTACCAGGGAGAGGAACATGATGTCGCGCTCGCTACCTTGGAAGGTGCGCGCATCGCCGCACTCGAAGCGCCGGCGGATGAGCTCGGCCGCATCGCACCGCTCGCGCACGATGGTGTCGATGTACTTGGCCTGCTCCATGCCCAGCAGCGAGACCACCCCGAGGGTGCGGCCCGCCATGCGCTCGTCCGCGAGCAGGGCGTTGATCTCCGCGGCGATGAAGGCGGCCTCCGCCGGGTTGCGGTCGCGGTGGTCGCGCGATCCACCGTCCACGAACACGTCCACCAGCGGCGGGTCGATGCGCTCGCTGCCCTTGGGGATGCGCAGCGGCTGGATGGCCCCCTTGTAGAAGAAGCGGTTGGAGTAGGCGATGATGGGCGGCACGCAGCGGAAGTGCTCGCGCAGCATCACCTGGTGCGCGGCGAACACACGTGCGGACAGGTCGTAGAGCGACTTCTCCGGCGTCATCTCCTCCTTGAAGACCTGTCCCGCGAGGAAGCGATCGCGTAATTCCTGAATGCGCTGCGAGGCGATGAAGCCGCCATCGGGCGATACCTGCTTGTCGTCGCCCACCACCAGGATCTTGCGGCCGCGCAGGATGGCGGGCAGCGCCCACAGGTCGGACTGGCTGGCCTCGTCCACGATCACCAGGTCGAAGGTGCCGATGTCCGCCGGCATGGACTCGGAGACCTTGGCGTGGCTCATGATCCAGCAGGGCACGGCGTCGGTGGCACTGGTCATGTGGTGGCGGGCATCGCGGCGGTAGCGCGTGGCGTTGGGCCCGGTGCCCTGGCCGATGCGGCGGATGGCGTTGGCATAGCCCTGCAGGGCCTGTAGCACGCGCGGCGAGGCCTTGCGCTTGGTCTCGAGCCACGCGGACCGCGCCACCAGTTCCTTGTACAGCACGGCGAGCTTCTCCTCCAGTTCGTGGCGGCGGGCAGAAAGGGTGATGAGCTCGGCGCGCGCCTCTATGCGGTCCAGATGGCATTTCACGCGCGCCCAGGTCCACGCACGGCGCCAGTCCGCGGGCAGCGCGGTATCCTCGCCGTGCGCCGGCACAGGCAACGTACGCAGGCGTGCGGCCAGCCGCGGGGCGCCGGAGTGCTCCATGCGTGCGGCCAGCGCGCGCAGCTCGGCGAGCTGTGGCGCAAGGGCGTGCACGCGCCGCATTTCGGCCAGCAGGCGGGCGTATTCCGCTGCGGCGCGCTCGGTGGGCAGGTCGGGCCGGCCCAGGTCGTTGTCGATGAAGGCGGTGAGCGCGTCCGACACGGGGCCGCTGCGACCCGAGAGGGTGGCCTTCAACGCGGAGAGCTGCATGGCCGTGCGCGCCAGTTCGGCCTTGGTGAGGTGCTGTTGCAGCTGCCCGCGCACGGCCTCCAGCTGCTGCTTCGAGCCGTGGAGCGCCTCCACCGGCACGGTGATGAACACGGCCTCGGCCCTGCTCACCAGCAACTGGCCGTAATGCGTGGCAAGGCGGTGCGCCCCGGCTGCGGCGGTGGCCACCTGTTCGATGCGGCGCAGCTCGGGAACACCGCCTTCGAGCACCGGCGCTGCGAGGGCCGGCGCGGACTGGTTCCAGCGGGCCACGAACGAGGTCACCTGCAGGTGCAGCGCGAAGTAGCGGTCCACGTGGGCCCAGTCCTCCGCCGATGCGGGCGGCAGCCCGGCCACACGCACCTGGGCGATGGTGGCCTTGATGGCGCCCGCGCCGAGCGACACCATGCCGAAGGGTCTCCCGGTGCGCGCCGCACGCTGCACCGCTTCGCGCACTTTCGGCACGGTGAGGGCCTCACGCGGCACGTCCACGGGCCGCTGCAGGAAGCTGGAGCGCGCCTGCACCAGCACATCCAGGTCGGGGAAGAGGGCTTCCAACGCGGTGCGCTCCGGGTGCAGCGAAGCCTGCCGACAGTTGTGCCGCAGCTGGTGCACCCACGGTTCGCCGAGCTCCTCGATCGCGGACAGCAGGCCGTGGGCCTCGGCGATGGCCTCCAGCAGCTGCTCCGCGGCCAGCATCACCTCGGGCGTGCCGGCCTTCAGCGGCGGCAACGTGCCGCGCTCCACCTCGGCCTCGATGGCGCGCATGCGCACCAGCACCTCGTGCAGGCGCGTCACCTCGTCCAGCAGCGGCAGCTCGTCGGCCTTGGGAGCCTGGGCCAGGACGTAGGCCAGGTCGTCGCCGAGCGTGCGGCGCACCTCGCGCAGGCGGCCAGCCTCCTCCTCGCCCAGCGGCGGAGCGTGCGCGGGGTCGAGGGTCACGGCATCGTCGAACCAGCCGTGGTCCGCCTGGCCGTCCACCACCAGCTCGGCGAGCTGCTGCGCGCGCATGGGCTGGCCGTCGATCTCCAGCTCGACCAGCTGGTCCATGGCGATGGCGTCCACGCGGCGATCGATGGCGGCGAGCTCGTCGTGCGCGCGGTCGATCTGGCTGCGGCCGTGCTCGATCTCCTGGCGCGTGAGCTCGGGGTTGAGCTGCGACACCTTGGCCTGGATGGTGTTGATGGCGCTCTCGAACTGGCGCAGGCTCTCGCGGTCGCTGGTGAGCAGCGCCACGGTGAGCGGGCGCACCTCGGCGGGGATCTTGTCCTGCAGCACTTCCAGCGCAGGATCGCCCTTGGAGGTGACCAGTACGCGGCGCCCGGTGGCGAGGTAGTGGCAGATGATGTTGGCGATGGTGTGCGTCTTGCCGGTACCGGGCGGCCCCTGCACGGTGACGCCGTCGGCCTGCTCCAGCTGCTGCACGATGGTGACCTGCTCCTGGTTGTAGGGCAGGGGGAAGTAGAGCTCCTGCGCGTCGGCGCCCGTGCCCCGGCTGGAGAGGCCGCGGAACCGGATGTCGGCGAAGGGCACCGGCGTATCAGACGGGTCGGTCACCAGCGCTGCCGGTCCTTCGGGGATCTCGCAGCCGTCGGACAACCGCTGCTGCAGGCGGTGCAGGTCGTCGATGAGGAAGCTGTTGGAGCGCGGCCGCAGGAAGAGGGCCCACGCATCGGTCACCACCAGGTGCTCGCCGGGCGGTGGCACGCTGTCCTCGCCGGGCGGCAGGGCCCGGTGCACGCCCTGGCTGTCCAGGTTGCTGGCGGCGAGCTTCAGCACATCGGTGAACGAGCCGGGGTCGAAGGGCGTAACGGGCCTTTCCTCGCTGCGGGCCAGTTGCTCGCGGGCGGCGCGTTCCACCTCGGCGGCACTGCGCCCTAGGCACACGGCGAAGGCGTCGCCCTCGTAGCGTGTGTCGGTGGCGCGAGGCCGCACGTACAGCGCCATGTTGGCCGCGTCCAGCCCGATCTCCAGCTGCTGCGTGAGCAGGGGGTACTCGTACTCCACCGGGATCGCTCGCGTGGGCGACTCCTGCCAGGGCAGCCGCCAGGTGGCGATGCCGATGCCCCACACCAGTTCGGCGGGGCGGGCGGTCTCCTCTGCCTCCAGCTGGTGCTTTATGGCGAAGAGGGCGCCGTAGAGGTCGATGCTGCGGCGCACGGGCCGTTCGGTGTCGGCCCACGCCTTCCACTGGGGCAGGTAGAGGTCCAGCGCCCCGGCGGCCTCGCTGCGCAGGCGCTGCTCCAGCGCGGTGCCATCGGCGGTCTTGCGTTCCGCCGCGGCCTGGGCCAGCTGCTCCTTCAGCGCGGCCTCGTTCACCGCCGGTGCCGGGCCGTTCGGGTCATCGCCCACGGTGAGCAGCGCTGCGGTCTTCGCGTCGGGGGTGGGGGCGTTGGTAGTATGCAGGCGCTGCACGCGCAGCCACACGTGGTCGCCCTCCACGCTCAGGTCGAGGTCCACGCCAGGCAGCCCAGCCAGGTCGCTGCGCCGCTTCAGGAAGTCGCGCGCGCTGGAAAGGCGGAAGACGCGGGGATCGATCACCTTGGCCTGTTCCTCGATATATGCGAGCAGATCGATCAACAGGCTCCGGCTGGACATGCGGTATGGGGTTGGGGCGGGGGGGTGGGGCTAAATTTAGTTGTCGTACGGCCGGGGGGGGAGGTGGTTCTGGTTTTCGGATACGAGAGGTGACCGGCGACCGCCCGCAACGGGTCCGTTAGATGAAGAGTGAAATGATCTTGATCACTGCTGTTGATGATATTGCCGGGTTTTAAACGAGGGGGGTCGTTCGGATAACGCACCTTTCAGGAAGTCAGGATCTGCGCGTTCTTCAAGGCGATCATGGTGCGGTCATCCAGCTGTACACGGATGCGTTTCACACCCTGCTTGAGCACCTTTGCGGTGGTGGGATTTCTCGTGCGCGCCATGGTATCGGGGGGATGGGCATGACAGTATACGTCAGGCGGTAGCGCTTGTGATACCCTTCCCGGCTAGCCGCCGATTAATCACAAGGGCATGCTGGCAGCTGTAAGCACCAGAAGACACAGAACAGCCAAGACCAAAAGGAGCAGGCCGCTGTAGGACCGGAGTAATCTGATCAGGATCATGATGCAATGATCGCACGCTTCGGAAGCGCGCTCCATGACACCGGGCATTCTTTGGATTGACACTTGTCAGTGTCGGTGATCGGTACGATTTGCAAAGCCGGTGATCGGAGGTCCCGAGCATGCACTTGACGCCATCCATACCCGCTCACCGTAGCGGGGAATGCCCAAGCAGAACCTGGAATACAGGGCCATGCCGGGACGATCTTTGGGGAGACGGACCGAATGAAAAGGTACCGCTCAGTGCGTGTACAACGCGCCCCTCCACCACACTCTCACCTTGTTGTTGACGAGGTTGATGGTGATGAGCCCGCGATCCAGGGAGAAGCCCTTGACCACTTCGTGCTGCAGCACGGTGCTGATGGTGCCATTGTGCCAGGCCTTAACGGTACCATCAGCATCGAGCCAGGCGAAGGTGCCCCAGCTGGAGCGCCATACCTCGGGGAAGTAACGCAGCACAGTGGTGGTGGTGCCGTCCTTGAAGATGCGGAGCTCGCCTTGGTCCTTGATCACCACCAGGCTGTCCTGCACGAAGAATTCCTCGGGCGCGTAGCTCTGGGCCACGTAGGTCTTTCCGCCCTGGAAGACCTTCAGGGCATTGCTGGCATCGATGTAGGCGTAAAGTCCGCGACCCATCTCCACACGCTTGGGCATGAAGGCCTCCACGTCCAGCACCTCTCCCTGATAGAAGGTCTTGAGGCCTTTGGCTGAAGGGTCCTGGTAGGCCACCATGTCCGTGCCGGCCCAGAACTCCAGACCGTCCACCAGGTTCTCCAGTACCCACACTTCGCCGCGGTAGTGCACCTTCAGTTCCTTGGTCATGCTGCTTACCCAGGCGAGGATATTGTCCCCCGTGCGCACGCCGTTCAGGGTCTCGTCCAGCAGGGCATCCTCCACGGCCTCCGTGCGGCCTCTGTAATGGATGTAGATCATACGGTTCACCACATCGCGGTAGCCCACGATGCTGTCCTGCACCACGAAGCCGCCGGTGTTGGAACAGAGCGTGATCAGCGAATCGCCGGTGTAGAGCCGGAACACCCCCGCGCTGACGTAGCCGAAATAGTGGTCAGTGACGACAGGTGGCGTCGCAATGTTCATGTCGATGGTGCGCACCTCACCGTTCTGGTAAACCTTCAGGTCGCCATTGCTGGAGGCATAGGCCAGGTAATTGCCGCCCGTGGCGAAGGCACGCGGGGGCAGGGCCTCCAGCTCGGTGAAGGTGCCCCGGTCGAAAACGAAGAAGTGGTCGCGGTAGTCACGGAAGGCACCGATGTCCTGCGCCTGGAGGGCCGTGGTGGCGATGAGGAGGAACAGGGCTGCGCTGCGCATGACGCCGTGGTGGGCTACTTCGCCTTGGGCGCCGTGGTGAGGAAGCCTTCACGCACCATCTTGAAGTGGATGGCCTCCATGATCTCGGTGAGCGTGGTGCCGAACTCCGTTGGGTTCACCGTGCTGGTGGTGCCGGTCCATACCAGCTTGCCCAGCTTGGTGCTGTACATGTTGGTCTCCACGGTATAAGTGACATCGGTGCGCACATAGCCGGGGTCGTAGTACATGGGCGCGGCATATCCGTAGAAGCCATAGGGCGAGCCGTAGTAACTGGGATAGGCGGAACCGGGCACGTAGGTCTGTTCCTTGGTCTGGTCCACCAGGCGCATGATCACCACACCATCGATGCCGTCGGCGATCATCTTGTCGTTCATGCCGGGCGCATTGATGGCATCCACGTCGTTGGCGAGGTAGCGGTAGGATGAGATGCCGTCCGACTTCACCAGCGTGCAGAGGTGGTCCTCCGCACTGCGGCGCGTGGCCTCATCCTTGAGCAGGGCGATGAAGAGGATCTTGTTCAGCGAGCCTTCCACCACCGTGACGGAGGGATCGCGCCAGCTGGTGACGAGTCGGGTGCTGCCCCCGCAGGAGACGAAGAGGGTCAGGAAGGAAGCGGCGATGAGTATGTTCTTCATGTTCGGGAAAGATCGGGTGTGAAAGTACATGGCTCAACGACGTCCGCCACCACCGCGTGCACCACCGCCGCTGCGCGCACCGCCTGCGGGGCTGATACCACCACGCGTGCCACCGCTGCTGGGCGGACGGGTCTGGTAGCTGTTCACCCGCTGCTGGCCGCGATCACGGTTTTGCTGGTCACGGCTCAGCTGCTGCTGTGTAGCGGGAGGAACACTGGGGCGGGTGGCTGGCTTTGTAGCGGGCTGTGCAGATGGCCGCGTGCCGGGTTGGGTACCGGGGGTGGGCTTCACGTCCTTGAACTGGCCGTTGCCTTGCTGCTGCTGCCAGGTGCTGCCCTGGTTGCGGTACACATTGCCATCGCGGTCCGTGTAAATATTGTTGCCCGCGGCAGGCTTGGTGGTGCCGGCCGGGCGTGTGGTGGCGCCACCTGTGGCCCCGCCCGGTTTCATTGCGGTGCCGGGACGGCTGGGCTGCACGCCGGGGTTGCGGCCCTGGTCGTAGAGGTTGCCTCCGGTGGGCCGTGTGCTGCCACCGGGCCGGCTGCCACCACCCACATTGATGTTGGTGCTGTTGTTGATGTTGATGGTGTTGTTGTTCCCACGACCACCGTAGTACCCACCACCACCGTAGTGGTAGGGCGGGCGGTAGTAGGGCGGGCGGTACATGGGTGGGCCCCACCATCCGCCGGGATAACCGCCCACATGCACGGTCATCCAACCGTTGGATACGGTCATGCCCATGCTCCACCCTGTCCAAGGGTTGTAGTGCATGTTGAAGCCGTAGGTGACAGGCGGTGGATAGTACACCGTGCCGTACCAGGGTTTGTACACGTAGCCGGTGCCGTAGATCACCGTGGGGCCGTACACGTAGCAGCCGGTGTAACCCGGTGTGTAGCCCACGTACACCACCTGTGGTGTGCTTTCATACACCTGCACATACTTCACATTGTAGTTGGGGCTGCTGGGCGGAATGTCCTTCACCTCGGCAGGCACCTCGTCGCACACCATCCAAGGCCCGTTGGACTGTGCGCTGTGGTACCATGCGGCATTGTCACAGGCGTAGTAATGCTCGCGAATGTAGAGCACGGCGGTGGAGGCGTTCTCCGCCTCGTAGATCGCGGTGCCCTCGATCAGGCGCCACTTGGGGTCGCCATCGTAGTTCACGGTGATGGTGGCGCTGCGGTCCACCTTGGCGGTCTGCGGTATGCTGGCATCAAGCACGGCCTCCTTGCTGGCGATGGTGCCGGGCACGCTGGCCAGCACCCCGTCCTTTGGGCTGCCCTCGGGGATCTTCGCGAAGTCCGCCGGCAGTTTCTCCGCATCGATGTAGGCCCAGCCCACGCTGCCCAGCTTGGCCGCCGCGAACCAGCGCCCGCTGAGCAGGGCATAGAAGCGCTGCGAGGCGATGTCCATGAAGATGTCGTTGTCCGTGTTGGTCACATACAGCAGCTGGGTGCCCTGTATGGGTTTCATGTCCGCCGGGCCTGTGGTCTGCAGCAGTTCGGCGGGCTTGGTGCTCACCACGACCTTGGGCACGATGGGCTTGCCGTTGGCATCGAGCTCGGCCTCGGCCGCCCCTTCCTCCTTCTGCACCTGGGCCTTCAGTTCCTGGGGCACATCGGTGGTCACGGTCCAAGGGCCGGTGGCCGCCGGGGCCGTGTACCACTGCGCACTGCTGCCCAGGTAGTAGGTCTTGTGGTCCTTGGTGGCCACCAACAGGAAAGGCGTGTTCACCACGCGGTCGAAGGCGGCACCTTCCACGGGTTGCAGGATGGGTTCGCCGTCGATGAGCACCAGCGTGCTGGCGCTCTCCTCGTAGTAGATCGTGGGCACGTCGTGCTTGTACTCGGGGCGTTTGCTGCTCTCGGCCTCGAGCGAAGCGATCAGGCGGTCGATGGCGATGGGCTGCGTGTACTTGGGGATCTCGGCATTCAGGTAGTCCTTGATCTGCTGGGTGCGCGTACTGTCCATCAGTGCCGGTGAGCGCACATCGGTCACCGTCACGCGCGTCAGCGTTCCCATGCGCGTCGTGCGGTCCACCTCCAGGAAGCCGGTGACCCAGATGGCGCCGTACACGGGGTCCTTTCCCCGCTCCTGCCAGGCCACGGCGGCACGTGCGGTCACGTTACCGTCAGCATAGCTCTCGGGCTGCGGTTGGTAGATGGTGATGGTGCTCGTCTCGGCAGAGATCTGCAGGGGCCATTGGTCCTGGGCGGTCGCCAGGGTGGACAGGATCAATGCGAACAGCAGCGTGATGATGCGGAAATGCATGGGGAATGGTGGTCTGCGGTGTTGATGGTGGGCGCGCGCGGGCCGATGGCGAAGGTAACAGGCGGTCAACAGTATGACTGATGGGTGCCTCGAAGAACCTCCAACGGATGGCACGCGTGGGTATTCTTGATCCAAACGACCTGTCTGCCGGTAGGCAGGGGCGCCCCGAAGAGAGGATACTGGTCTCCGATGCGCCAAAGCGCTCTGGTCGCACTTCGCCAAAGCGCTCCGGCGACGGCGCGCGACGGAGCGAACGAAGTATTCGACTGAGGATCAACGAAGGCTGGGTAAAGAAGAGCCATGAGCCCGACCGCCGCTTCGGCGTAGAAAGGAGGGTCGATCCGCCGTACGGCGGATCCATGCCGCCGGAGGGAGGTTTTTCGAGGCACCCTGATATCAGCCCGCGGTGGTCGGTCTTTCCTTTTCAGCAATTTCCACCTCCCCGGTCATCCAGCCCTGCATCAGGCGATACCCGATGCTGAGCACCACGGCACCGGTGAAAAGGCCGATGAATCCGGAAAGGAGGAAGCCACCGATGGCACCGAGGAAGATGACGGCCGTGGGCACCTGCGCGCCCCGGCCCAGCAACATGGGCTTGAGGATGTTGTCCGAGACCATGGTCACCACCATCCATAAGGTGAGCAGCACGGCCGGCGTGTTGCCCATGCTGGCCCAGGCATAGATGATCACACCGATGGCGATGGGTGCCGCACCGATCTGCACGACGCAGAGCATCAGCGCAACGATGGTGAGCAGGCCCGCCGCCGGCACACCGGCCACGAACACGCCCAGGGCGAACATCGCGGCCTGCAGCACCGCCACGCCCAAAATTCCCTTGGCCACCTGGCGCACCGTGCTGGCGGCAAGGTCCACCATGGCTGCGCCGTTGCGGCCCATCACGCGGTCAAGGAAACGTTCGGCCGCAGAGCTACCGGCCTTCGCATTGGCCAGCAGCACACCGGCCACCACGATGGAAAGGATCAGCATCAACACGCCCATGGTGAATCCGGAAAGGGCCTGAAGGGTATGTTTGGCCCCTGCCTGGATCTCCGCGGAATGGCTTTCGATCAGCTCGGCCACGACACTGTCGTTGCTCGGCCAGCGATCGGCGATGATCCGGCGAATGCCTGTACCCTGGTACCAGTCGGCAGGAAGCTGCGGCACATGCAGTTCTTCGGTGGAAAGGTGCCCGCGCAGGATGTTCACCGAATTCACGAGGCTGCGCCCGGTGAAGTAACCGGGAACGGCCACGGCGGTCAACCCCGTCACCACGATCAGTGCGGCCGCCCAGGTCGTGCGCCCGCCCAAGCGATGCGCCAGTGCGGCGAACAAGGGATACAAGGCCACCGCCAGGATCACGGCCCACAACAGGATGCTGGTGAAGGGCGCCAGGATGAGCATGCACCACAGCAACAGCCCGCCCAACAGCACCAGGCGGATGAAGGTATCGATCGCGCGTGCAGGTGGCCAGGTGTGGGGTGTCCCGGGTTCCATGGATGATGGGCTTGGCCGGTGAAGATCGGCAGATCCCGGACATCTGCTCAACCCACTTGGATCACAGTACCCCAAACCCTGCCGGACAGCCCCACGGAGAAACTGCTCGGGGGCGCACTTCTCCTGGCACTCTCCGTGGTGGTGCATTCCGCTGGCCTCATCGCGCTGGGGCGTTCGTTGCATCACCGCCAGGAGCCGCGCAACCGGACCTATGCCTGCGACCTGTGTCTGCTGGTGCGCATGGCCTGGATGATGACCCTGCTGCACCTGATCACGATCGGGCTGTGGGCCTGGTTCTTTCACGCTTCCGGTGGCTTGCCCGACCACCACACCGCATTCTACTTCTCATCCGCCACCGACACCACCGTGGGCTATGGTGACATGGTGCTGCCGCATGCCTGGCAAACCATGTCAGGCTTGGAGTCGCTCACCGGGTTCCTTAACGCAGGCCTCACCACCGGCTTCTTCTTCCACCTGCTGAACCGGACCCTGGAACACCAGACCAACGCGTTTGAAACTCGGCGAGCATTGGGTCGCTGATGCCCGGAAACGCCGAATATGCTGTTCACCATCTCTTTCAATGCGCGCTCCGGCCCCTTTAACACCAGTGCTTGGCCGTAAACTAGTTCCCTGTAGTCTCCGCCAAGCGAAAATTCCCCAGCTTCGCATCGCCGAAAAATGGTCTCGGAACCCATCATTCAAAAGATCGTGAACGAGCACCAAGTTCGCTCATCCATTTCGATATCGCAGTACCTACAACGCCCCCAATGCCAACCTGCATCGTTCGTTCGCTTTTTCCCATTGCGCTGGTCCTGCTCGTGGGCTGCGGTGACGAAGCCGCCCCCGTCGTCATCCGACCGGAGGTGAGCGTGGTCGCCGCCGCACAACGCGATGTGCCCGTCTTCTCCGAGTTCGTGGGCCAGACCTATGGCCAAGAGGACATCCAGATCGTACCCCGCGTGGAGGGCTGGATCACCGGCATCCACTTCAAGGAGGGCGACCCGGTGAAAGCAGGCCAGTTGCTCTATACCATCGACGACCTGCCCGCGCGCAGCAAGGTGGAAGCTGCCTCCGGCGAAGTAACCCGCGCCGAAACGATGGTGGTGAACAAGAAGTCAGATCTGGACCGCGTGAAACCCCTGACCGCCATGAACGCCCTGAGCAAGCGTGACCTGGACGCCGCGCAGGCCGCCTACGATGCCGCCCTGGCGGAACTGCGCGTGGCGCGTGCCAAGCTGGAGACCGCCAGCATCGAGCAGAGCTACACCCGCATCACCTCGCCCATCGATGGCGTCATCGGCATCAGCAAGGTGCTGCAGGGCGACTACGTGGGCAAGGGACAGCTCGGCGGTGCCATCAACACCGTGAGCAGCCTGGGCGACATGCGTGTGCGTTTCCCGGTGAGCGAGACCGATATCCTGCGATTCCGTGATAGCGCCGCGAAAGACAGTGCCGTGAAACAGGCCCGCCAGGACATCCAACTGCTGCTGGCCGACGGCAGCGTGTACGCCCAGCATGGCCGTATGGACCTCGCCGATCGGAGCGTGGACCCCGGCACGGGCTCCATCCTCGTGCAGGCCGTGTTCCCCAACGATTCCCGTACGTTGCGCCCCGGACAGAGCGTGAAGGTACGGGTGCTCACCGAGCAGGCATCGAACGCAGTGCTCGTGCCCCAGCGTGCGGTGAACCAGCTGCAGAACATCTACTCGGTCTTCCTGGTGAACGACAGCAACCGGATCGTGATGACGCCCGTGAAGGTGGGCCAGCGTGTGGGCGAGAACTGGGTGATCACCGAAGGCCTGAAGGCCGGACAGCGCGTGGGCCTCGTGGGCAACGCGCTCCTCGACCCCAAGGTGCCCATCATTCCCAAACCGGTGGAGTGGGACTACGCCAAGACCTCCGGTAACTGATCCCGCGCCCCTTCAACCATGAGCGAGTTCTTCATCCGCCGGCCCATCGTGGCGATGGTCATCAGCATCTTCATGGTGCTGCTGGGCCTGCTCACGCTACGCGGCATCCCGGTGAGCCAGTACCCGGAGATCACCCCGCCGATGATCAAGATCACCGGCAACTACACCGGTGCCAACGCGGTGAACGTGGAGCAGACCATGGCCACGCCGATCGAGCAGCAGGTGAACGGCGTGGAGGGCATGCTCTACATGCAGAGCGTCAACGCCGGTGATGGCTCGCTCGCACTGAACGTGAGCTTCGAGGTGGGCGTGGACCTGGACAACGCCAACATGCTCACCCAGAACCGTGTGAGCCAGGCCAACCCCAGCCTGCCCAACGAGGTGAAGGCCCTCGGCGTCAGCACCAAGAAGTCGCTGGTGTTCCCGCTGATGCTGGTGAGCCTCACGAGCCCCAACAGCACCTACGACGCCTCCTTCCTGAACAACTTCGGCTACATCAACGTGGTGGATGCCCTCAAGCGCATCCAGGGCGTGGGTGATGTGGCGGTGTTCGGCGGCAGCGAGTACGCCATGCGCATGTGGCTGAAGCCCGATCGCATGAACGCGCTGGGCGTCACCGTCACCGACATCAAGCAGGCAGTGAGCGCGTACAACGCCATCGTGCCCGGCGGAAAGTTCGGCGGCGAGCCCAGCCTGCCCGGCACACAGAACACGTATACAGCCCAGCTGCAAAGCCGATTGGTGAGCCCCGAGCAGTTCGGCGGCATCGTGGTGAAACGGAGCAACGCCGGGGCGCAGGTGCTGCTGAAGGACGTGGCCCGCGTGGAACTGGGCACGGAATACTACAGCATGAGCAGCCGCCTGAACGGCAACCCCGCCAGCACCATCGCCATCTTCCAGACCCCAGGCAGCAACGGCCTGGACGTGGTGGCCGCTGTGCGCAAGGCGATGGAGGAACAGGCCCAACGCTTTCCGCCCGACCTGGAATACAACGTGAGCCTCGATACCACCGCCGCCATCAGCGAAGGCATCACGGAGATCATACACACCCTGTTCGAGGCCGTACTGTTGGTGATCCTCGTGGTCTTCCTCTTCCTGCAGGACTGGCGCGCAACACTGATCCCCCTGCTCACCGTGCCCGTGTCGCTCATCGGCACCTTCATCTTCTTCCCCCTGCTCGGCTTCAGCGTGAACGTGCTGAGCCTGTTGGGCCTGGTGCTCGCCATAGGCCTGGTGGTGGACGATGCCATCGTGGTGGTGGAGGCCGTGATGCACCACATTGAGAAAGGCCTCTCGCCGAAGGAGGCCACGAAGAAGGCGATGAAGGAAGTGGCCGGTCCGGTGGTGGCCATCGCCATCATCCTCGCGGCCGTGTTCATCCCCGTGGCGCTCGCCGGCGGCATCACCGGACGATTGTACCAACAGTTCGCGATCACCATCGCGGTCAGCGTGCTCATCTCCGCCTTCAACGCGCTCACGCTGAGCCCCGCACTGGCAGCGTTGCTGCTGAAGCCCAAGAAGGAGGGCGGGAAAAAGAACATGCTCGACCGCTTCTTCGGAGCGTTCAACCGCTGGTTCGACAAGTTCACCAACGGCTACATCGGTGTGGCGGGATACTTCGCCCGGAAGACCATCCGTGGCGTGGTCTTCCTCGGCATCATCGTGGTGGTGATGCTGATGCTCGGCAAGAGCGTGCCAGGCGGCTTCGTACCCGAGGAGGACGAGGGCTACTTCATGTGCAGCGTGTCCCTGCCCGATGCCGCCAGCCTGCAGCGCACCACCGAGGTGACGAGAAAGCTCGAAGCGCTCATCGCCTCGGTGCCCGGTGTGGAGAGTGTGACCATCGTGGACGGCAACAGCATCATCAACAGCACCATCGCCCCGAACAGTGCCACGGCCTTCGTACAGCTGAAGGAATGGAGCGACCGCGAGCACACCAGCAAGCAGATAATGGCGCAGGTGAACGCCCTTATCCAAAGCCAGCTCAGCGAGGCCACCGCATTCGCCTTCGGTCCACCACCCATCCCCGGACTGGGCTCCAGCGCCGGTTTCAGCTTTCAGCTGCAGGACCTACGGGGCAATACGCCGCAGTACCTGGAACAGCAGGCCCGCGCCTTCATCAAGGCTGCGCACGAACGCCCTGAGATCGGTCGCGCCATGACCTTGTACCGCAGTGCCATCCCCCAGAAGAGCATCCAGGTGGACAAGGACCGCGTGGAGAAACTGGGACTTCGGCTGGATGATGTGAACCAGACCATCGCGGCCTACCTCGGTGGCAACTTCGTGAACAACTTCAACCAGTTCGGCCGCCAGTACCGAACCTACCTGATGGCCGATGCGCCCTACCGCATGAGCCCCAACGCCATCAACGACTTCTTCGTGCGCGGCGCCGATGGAAGCATGATCCCGCTGGGTGCCGTGGCCACCGTGAAGGACACCGTGGGGCCGCAATACACCAACCGTTTCAACCTGTACCGCAGCGCCGAGATCATGGGCGGACCGGCTCCCGGCTACACCAGCGCACAGGCGCTTGATGCCTTGGAGGAAGTGGCCAAGGCCACGCTTCCCTCGGACATGGGTTACGCGTGGAGCAACATGAGCTACCAGGAGAAAGCTGCTGCCGGACAGGGCAGCAGCGTGTTCGTGATGGCGCTGCTCTTCGTGTTCCTCATCCTGGCGGCACAATATGAAAGTTGGAAACTGCCCTTCAGCGTCCTGCTGGGCACGCCGTGGGCCGTGATGGGAGCGCTGCTCGGACTGTGGATCATGCGCCAGTTCAGCGAGAGCTATGTGAACAACGTGTTCGCGCAGATCGGTCTGGTGATGCTCATCGGTCTGAACGCCAAGAACGCGATCCTCATCGTGGAGTTCGCCAAGATGAAGATGGAGGAAGGTGAGGAAGTGCTGACGGCCGCGCTCGATGGTGCCAAGCTGCGTTTCCGACCGATCCTGATGACCAGCCTCGCCTTCATCCTGGGCGTGACACCGTTGATCACCGCCGTGGGCGCCGGTGCGGAAGCGCGCAAGGTGATGGGCATGGCGGTCTTCGCCGGCATGATCGTGGCCACCACCATCGGTGTGATCGTGATCCCCAGCCTCTTCGTCCTCATCGAACGAAAGAAGAAAAAGGATTCCGTGAAAGGCGACGACACCAAACCCGCCACCGCATGAGCCAGCGCCTATACCTGCGCCTGTTCGCGCCCCTGCTCCTGCTACTTGTACAAGGCTGCATGGTGGGGCCCAAGTATGTGCAGACCACGCCAAAACCAGAAGTGACCTACACCGGTGCGCTGAACAGCGACACCAGCGCCATGGTGAAATGGGCCCAGGTGTACGATGACCCCGTGCTCGTGAAACTGATCCAGACGACGCTGGACAGCAACCGTACGCTTTGGCAGGCGGTGGCCCGCGTGGAGGAGGCACGCCTCATCGCCGGTGCGGTGAAGGCCGACCTCTACCCGCAACTGAACTACCGCGTGACGGGTGGTGGAGGCAGCGCAGGAACCGATGCACGACGCCAGGGCAGCGGTGTGGACGGCGGCTTCTTCGAGGCCTTCGGACAGGTCAATTGGGAGATCGACATCTGGGGCAAACTGCGGCATGCCAACCGTGCCGCGATGGCCCAGTACCTGGCGGAACAACATGTGCGCGACGCCATACGGGTGGGCCTGGTGGCCGAGACCGCCAGCAACTACTTCCTGCTGCGCGATCTGGACAACCGGCTCATCATCGCCCGCCGCACCTTCGCCTCACGACAGGAGAACACGCGCATCATCACCGCGCGCTTCGAGGAAGGCTACACCAACGAGGTGGACAAACTGCAGGCGGTGCAGCAGGAACAGATCGCAGCGGCAGCCATCCCCAACATCGAGCGGCAGGTGCGGCAGGTGGAGAATGCCCTGCGCGCCCTGCTGGGCCAGGGGCCCGGTCCCATGGAACGCGGACGGCCGAACACCGAACAACAGCTGGACCCGGAGGTCATCCCCATGGGCCTGCCCTCGCAACTGCTGGAACGGCGCCCGGACATCCAGGCGGCGGAGGCCAACGTTCAGCGCCTTACCGAACGTGCCGGCGTGGCCGTGGCCAACCGTTTCCCCACCCTCTCCCTCACCGGCCTGCTGGGCTTCGCCAGCCCCGAGCTGGGAACGATGATCAGCGGCGATGGCGCGGTGGCCAACGGCTTCGGGCAACTGACCGGCCCGCTCTTCAACTGGAACCGCAACCGCAACCTGGCCGACGCCGCCAAGCAGCGCATCGTGGCCGCAGCGGCCGAGCGCGACCAGACCGTGTTCCAAGCCTTCATCGATGTGGACAATGCCTTGGAGTACTACCGCACCTACACGGCCGAGAACGCCGCCCGTCTGGCCCAGGCCGATGCCGCACGCCGCGCGCTCGAGCTCTCCAAGGCCCGCTACGACTTCGGCTACACCAGCTACCTCGAAGTGCTGACCGCGGAGAACGCGCTCTTCGATGCTGAACTGCAGGAGAGCGCCACCCGCGCGCAACGCCTCAACAGCACCGTGGCCCTGTTCCGCGCGCTGGGGGGCGGGTGGTAGGCTCCGGACACGGACCTCCGGTACAGTAGAGCAACATGCCCACCAACCACGAACGCCTGCTGCAACTGGCGGAGGACGCCTTCGCCATGCGCAGCGACCCTGCGCAGTTGCAGGTGGACGAGCACGTGCTGGAACACCTGCGGCAACTGCATCCCGCAACGGTGTGCGAAATCACCGATGCCCATGGCCCCGTCGCCTGGGTGCTGCTCATCCCCACCACACTGGAGATGATGCAGGACTTCGTGCAGGACCGCATCACCGAGCAGCAGCTCTACGACCGTACGCCGATGGGTGTCCCCTACCAGGCGGTGTACCTCTGCTCCGGACTGGTGCTGCCAGAACATCAGCGCAAAGGACTGGCCACACGCATGACGCTGGAGGCCTTGGACCACCTTCGCCGCGACCACCCCATCGAAGCCCTGTTCGTGTGGACCTTCAGCCCTGCTGGGCTTGCCAGTGCCAAGGCGATCGCTGCTGCGGCAGGGCTGAGCTTGCGTGAACGCGAGCAACGGTGGATCGGAGCCCGGTAACCCGGCGGAACTTCACGCGTGGTGCCACGTGCTCGACGATGCCGAGCCCGGTTCTCAGTTGGGTCCCTCTGCCCACGTCTGCGGTACCGCAGGCGAAATTCCCTCGCACCGTGTTCCTTTGTGCCTCATGCACCGGTCCATCCGCATCATCGCCTGCCTCCTGATCCTCCTGCCCGGAGTGCTCGCGGCACAGAAGACGGACACCATCCACCTGTTCAACGGCGACCAGGTGGTGGGCGAGATGAAGGACCTGAAACTGGGACTGTTGCGCGTGAAAACGGACTACATGGCAACCGTGTTCATCGAGTGGGACCAGATCCAGACCGTGCATACGGACAAGCGCTGGTACGTCCGCCTGAGGAGCGGGGCCTACTATGATGGATACCTCGCCCCCAGCCCACAGCTGGACCACCTCTGCATCGTGCCGGACGCCGACAGCATCTCCGTCAACCTCATCGACATCACCGCGCTATACCGCCTGGACAAGGGCATCTGGCCGCGCATCGATGGCAACGTGAACGCCGGATACAACTACCAGAAGAGCAACGAGCTGAGCCAGCTGACCCTGAGCGGCGCTGCCACCTATCGGGGGGGACAGAGCAACCTGAACCTCTCCTTCACCAACATCAACACGGTGCAGCCCGAGGTGGACGACAACCGCAGGCAGGACATCACCCTGAGCTGGGAACGAAATCTTTGGGCCCGCTGGACCAGCGTATTCACAGTGGGGGCCGAATCCAATACCGAGCTGGACCTCGACGTTCGCCTACGCGCCAATGTCGCGGTGGGCAACTATGTGCTGCTGAGCGTGCATGCCAGCAACCTGATCGGCGGCGGGGTACAGGGCAACCGCGAACGCAGCGGCAGCGGCGCGGGCAGCGACAACTTCGAACTGTTCCTGGGCGACCGCTTCCGATTCAAGACCTACCGCTTCCCCAAGGCCGAGGTGACGGTGGACCTGGCCGGCTACTACGGCCTCACCATCCGGGACCGATGGCGTTTCACCACCTCCACCACCCTGCGCTATGAGGTGATCCGCGACCTGCAGATCGGGTTGGAGTTCTACGAACAGTTCGACAGCAGGCCACTGGACGGAGGGCCGCAACTGAACGATTGGCGCGTGGCCACCACGGTGGGCTATACGTTCTGACCTTCGCTGTGCTGCCCTCCACGGTCGTTGGAGAAAAGCACGATCGACCACCTTTTCGCCCGGCGTCATTTCCGGCTGCACCCAAGACCCATACATTCGATCCATCAAACCCTTTCGGGCTGATGGCCAAGTAAGGCCGCCGGATCATCGTATACCATCGCCGTGCACAGAGCAGCCCGATCCATCATCCGAAGAGTCCTGCTGCTGAGCCTTGCCCTGCTGCCCTGCACGGCCGCGTGGGGCCAGTCGGACAGCATCGTGCTCTCCGCCTCGATCACCGCTGGCGAGCCTGCGGACCTGGTGATCGCCAACCGCTTCATCATCACCCTGCGAGCAGAGGTGTTCTCGAACACACCGGAACAGCGCGTGGGCAACATCCACAAACGCCTGGAGGAGGCCTTGGAACGGGGTGGACCCGGCGTACTGCGCGATTCCCTCCTGTTCGGGGGGCGTGGGATCCTGATCGACGACCATGCCTTGATGTTCATCGCCCCGCTCGATCTGGACCCCTCCATGGGTGAGGAGATGGACGTGGTGAAGGCCCGCACCATCGAACGCCTGAAGGTAGCCATCGCGGACCAGCGGGAGATGCAGGATTCGCGCTCCATGGTGCGCAACATCGCATTCGTGGTGTTCTATTCGGTACTGCTTGTCGCGACGCTGTTTCTCCTCGGCCGCCTCCGCCGGCTGATCTCCCGCAGGGCCGAGGCCTTCATCGCCAAGAGCATGGAGCGCACCGGGATCAAGGGCGGCCTCACGCGCAGCCACACGCTCTTCCTCGTCGCCCAGCGGCTGGTGATGATGATCATCGCCGCGCTCATGCTGGTGGTGCTCTACTTCTGGCTCACCGCCGTACTGGGCCGCATCCCCTTGACCCGGGCCTGGAGCGAAAGCATGCTCCAGGTGTTGCTCGATGCCGGCATGTGGGTCTTGCACGGGGTGGTGGACGCCCTGCCAGGCCTCGCCATGGTGGCGCTCATCTTCCTGATCACCCGCGCGGTGGCTCGCATGACCGGCTCCCTCTTCATACGCATCCAGAAGGGCGAGATCGAGGTCACCTATATCGATGCGGGCATAGCCGCGCCCACGCGCCGCGTGGTGGTCATGCTCATCTGGGTCTTCGGCCTGGTGATCGCCTATCCCTACATACCCGGCTCCAGCAGCAAAGCCTTCCAGGGCGTGAGCGTGCTCGCCGGTGTGATGCTCTCCCTGGGCAGCAGCGGGGTGATCTCGCAGGCCGTATCCGGCCTCGCGCTCATGTTCAACCGCCTCGCACGGGTGGGTGAGTGCATCCAGGTGGGCGACCTGGTCACCGGCGTGGTGAAGCAGATCGGTTACTTCAACACCACCGTCGTCACCAGCTACGGCGAGGAGGTGACCGTGCCGAACAGCATCGTGATGAGCAGCAAGCTCACCAACCTGTCCCGTCACAGTGGCAAGGGCATCCTGTGGACCACCGGCGTCACCATCGGCTACGACACGCCCTGGCGGCAGGTGCATGCCATGCTGCTGGAGGCCGCCCAACGCACCACCGACATCGCCACCATGCCGCCCCCACAGGTCGCACAGCATGCCCTGAACGACTTCTATGTGGACTACCGCCTGACGGTCGTCGTCCAGGGACCGTTACGGCAGACGCTCTCGGCCCTGCACGCCCACATCCAGGACATCTTCAATGCGAACGGTGTACAGATCATGAGCCCCCACTACAACCGCGACCCGGAGCTGGCCAAGGTGGTCCCGCCGGAGGAAAAGGATCCGGGGACCATACCGGCATGAAGCATCACACCCCGCACCTCAGCGGCACTGCCACATGAGCAGCACCTGGTCGTAGTTGTTCCCCGTGCGGGCGCAGACCCCACCGCTCCAGCTGTTAGGCAGGGGCGCCCCGAAGTGAGGACACTGGTCTCCGACGCGCCAAAGCGCTCCGGCGACGGCGTGCGACGGAGCGAACGAAGTATCCGACTGAGGGGCCTGCCTGTCCGGTAAGCAGGCAACGACGTATGGCCGGACGAGAGCACGTGCACATAGAAAGCGCCCCTGCCTCCATCGCCGCCGGAGCGAGGTTCTTCGAGGTACCCTAAAGCGAGGGAACGATGCGGCACCTGACTTCCACTGGGCTTCATGCCGCCGAGCGGAGATCCAGGCCTTTCCAACAGTGGGCGGTGGATGCTTGCAGCAGCGGACGAGCAACGGGCCTGCCGGGCCAATGCACCTTTGTACATGAATTTCCGCAGCCGCAATGGTGCGGACCGAAGTTGCCCCGTCATGAAAAAGCTGTTCCTCCTTCTCGCCCTCGTGTTCACCGTCCACAGCGCTTCAGCCCAGGAGCTCGGTATCCGCGTGGGCGATGTGCTGGGGAACTATGTGGCCGTGGACGGACTTGTCACGCTGGGTGAATTCAGCCGCGTGCATGCCGATCTGTCCTTCGGAAAAAATGGTGTGGGCATCGAGGCCCTCTACGATTTCCTCTACCGGCCGCTGGGGTTCGAGGCCTTCAACTGGTATGTGGGGGCCGGGCCGTCCATGTTCATCGGCGACCCCTTCTACCTCGGTTTTAGCGGCGAGGTCGGGGTGGATTACCACTTCGTGGAGGTGCCCCTCACCCTGAGCTTGGACTGGCGCCCCACCTTCTGGCTCATCGAGGAGACGACCATCCTTGCCGGCGGCTTCGGCCTCAACGTGCGCTACGTGTTCGGCCAGTAAGCCGCAAGGCTTTTCGCCCGCGCTGCGCTGAAACGGGAGAAGGCCGCCCCGCCAGAGCGGAACGGCCTTCTCCATAACGGTTGAACGCCTCAGTTCGTCGTGGGGATCAAAGGCACCTCATCGGCGATCTGCAGCTCGACCAAGTGGCCCAGGCGACGCTCCACCTGCATCCAGCGTGCGGCCACCGTGGTGGGCAGCACCTTCGCCACTTTCTTGGCGTGCACCTCGCGGATGGCCATGTTCTCCTTCTCCAAGGCGCTCATGCGCTTCATCAGCGAAGCCGCCGTCTCATCGTTCATCGTCTGGTAGGCCTTCGCGTAGTCGTTCACCAGGGCGATGCGCTTATCCCAATGCTTCTTCATGGCTGTGCTGTACTCATCATAGATGGGTGTGAACAGCGCGCTCTGGGCTTCGCTCAGGTTCAAGGCGGACATCACAATGGCCTGCTTCTCCGTACGGAGGTCGGAGCGCACGAGCTCCACGAGGTCGTTGTAGTTCTGGGCCGATGCAACGAAGCCGATGCACAGGGCGGCGGTGGTCAGTAGGGTACGCATGTTGGGTTCGGATTTGGGCGGCGAAGGTAGCGGCCGATCGCAATCCCCACGTTATGAGGATCAACCCGCCAATCACGACCTTCGCCAAGCAAACCCGCCCCACCGATGCACGCTCAGCGCCTTCTTCTGTTCGCTCTCCTCATCCTCGGACTGTCGTCCAATGCAACGGCCCAGGCCGACAGCGTGGGCTACATCCCCCGCCGGAACCTGGTGAAGGTGGGAATCACCTCCTCCATCGCCAACACCATCGCCCTGAGCTATGAACGGGTGCTGAACCCCGACTGGAGCGTTGCACTCACCGTGAGCTACATGCTGCCCCTGCGGCCCAGCGGACTGTTCGACCTCAGCTCCCCGGACCTCACCTTCAGCGAGGACCGCACCCTCTCCGGCTACTACATCACCCCCGAGGTCAAGTGGTTCCTGGAAAAGAGCGACAGCAGACCCGCACCCCGCGGTCTCTACCTGGGAGCCTACCTGCGCTACAGCGACACCCGCTACAAAGCCGACCTCTCGGTCGTGTCCATCAGCGAGAACGAGGAAAGCAGCAGCAAGCTGCAGATCGACCTCATCGAGTTCGGTGTGGGACCATCGCTGGGCTACCAGTTCCTGGCCATCCACGACCGGCTGGTGATGGACTTTCTCCTATTCGCACCGCGATGGTCGGTCTACCGCTTGAAAGTGAAGGCCGATCTGCAGGGCGACGGAGAACTGGCCGACGAATTGGAGCAGGCCATCGAAGACCGCCTGGGCCGTGACCTCGTCAACACCAGCATCGACCTCTCCACCACTGGTACCACCATCGTGGACCGCAACAGCCTGGGCTACCGCTACGGCATCAAACTGGGCTACGCCTTCTGAGCGGACCGGCAAGCCCCCCCCATTTTGCACGGCCCGCACAGTGCCCCCATGCCGCCCGCTCCAGCACTCACCATCACCGAACAGTACACCATGCCCCCCACCCTGCGCCTGGCGCTTCTCACCCTCGCCCTCTCCGGCTCCATCCTCGCCCACGGACAGGCCGCGCTGCTGGTGCTCATCTTCGGCGACAAGGCCGCGTCGGAGAACTTCCACTTCACGCTTGACGCCGGCCTGAACCTGAGCAGCATGCCGGGCGTCAATGGCACCACATCGGCGAACGGTTTCTATTTCGGCCTGGGCACGTATATCAAACTGAACGACAACTGGGCCTTCACCCCGGAGTTCAAGCCCCTTTCACCACGCGGCGGAAAGGGCTTCGAGAACGCCTTTGTGGACAGCACCGGCGTGGTGGGCAGCTACGAGACCCGCCTGCAGCTCGGCTACATCGATGTGCCCCTGCAGCTCCATCGCCGCCTCAGCGATCGGTTCTACGTGCGTGCGGGTCCGCAGATCAGCTTCCTCACCAGTGCCAAGCTGGCCACCACCGGTGACCTGGTGGTCGGCGATGAGTTCACTGTGACGGAGGACATCCAGGACCAGGTGGAGTCCATCGAGTTCGCGATGCCTGTGGACCTGGGCGTGGTGTTCCAGAAACCACGCGGCCTCAAGGGCATCGACCTGCGCCTGCGCTACTGCATGGGCCTCACCGAGGTGTTCAAGGAGAACGCCGCGGGCATCTCCTCCACCAACAGCACCGTCCAGTTCTTCCTCAGCTTTCCCTTCGTGAACGTGGAGCCCTGAGCGACCATGGCGAAGGGAAGGAAAGGGAATGAAAAATGAAAAATGATGAATGCTGAATGCTGAATGGGCGCCGCGGCTTGGATCGGTGGTCCTCGGTGGGTGGCGCTTCGATGTGGTGCGGGGTGAACCCTGAACTGATGGCCAAAGGGCCGCAGGCCTGCCTTCGGGATGGAGGCCGTTCATGATTTTGTGTGCAATAAGCATTGCCAAGGGCAAGGCCCAGCGATCGTCAACTGCTCAGTTCAACTCCATCTTCAGGCTCATCATCACCCGGTCGGCACTGCCACTGGCACCACTGACCAGTTCGTGGCGGCCGTGCAGGTACTCCACTCCCACGAAAGCGTAAGGCGTGAAGTGCCACAGCAGGTTCACCGCGCCGTACGCCAGCAACTGGCTGTCCATGCTGCGCTGGCCACTGAGCGGGTCGTCCTGCCCTGCGTTCAGCACCACGAAGGAGGTCCACTCCCGGGACCACTGGTGCTGGTAGCCCAGCGTGGCGGCCACACCGGTAATGGGCGTGAGCTGCCCCGCTGCGTTCGGAGCGGCGAAGGTGCCGAAGCGGTAGCGCGCGATGCCGGGCCCGTAGATCACCTGGGCCGTCAGTTGGTCCTTCGCGCCCACTTTCACAGCACCGCTCAGGTTCATGCCGTGCGTGGCGGTGCGTTGCGTGGCACCGGAGTCCGGCACGAACTCCACGCCGCCCAGGAAGCCGGCCAATTGCACATGGCCCCTGTCTCCCTTCATCTTCAGGCGCAGCACCATGTCCGGCAGCGGATTGCTCAGCACGCCCGGGCCAGGGGCCTCCACGGACTTCGACGGTTCTTCCAGCGCGGCGGAGAGCTGCAGTTCCTTTCCCAGCGGGTGGGTGTAGCGCACCTGCGCATGCCGCGCGAAGGCATAGGCCGCAGGTTTCTCATAGTCCAATGTCGCAGGGATGATGGCCTCGTCCATGAAAGTGCTCCACATCTGCCCCACCAGCCAGCGTTCGCCCACCTGCACATAGGCATGGCGCAGGCGAAAGCTGTTGCCGCTGCCGTAGAAGTCGCCCTCCACGAAGCCACGTACTTCGCCGAAGCGCGAGTCGCGCCGCACATCCACGAACAGGCGCGTCTCCACCGCCTGCAGGTGCGTGCTGCTGCCCGTGCTGCCGTCCGTGGGGATCTTGCTCACATCAAAGAAGTTCGGCGATCCGATCGGGCTCAGGTCGTGGATCAGGTCCACCTTCACATAGCCCCCCACGCTCATGCGCATCTCCGTGCCGGGTATGCGCCACCAGCCAGGCTTCAGCGTGTGCTTGGTGGTATCGGCTTGCGCAGTGGCCAGGGCGCTCGTGCCCAGCAGCGCGCACAGCAGCGCAGGTCGCAGGGTGCTCATCGGTGCGCTTACTTGCTGGTACCGCTCAACACCACGGTGGACACCTCCCGCGTGTGCAGATCCTGCACCGGCCGGTTGTTCGGCCCGATGAGCGTAGCAAAGGCCGCGATCTGTTCCTTGCTGGCCGTGATCCGGTCCTGCAGCACCAGCCACTCCACCTGCTCACTGCAGGGCGGCGTGGTCAGCGAACCCACGTAGTGGAAGGCCCTCTCCGTGCTGGGCAGGTGCAACTCCAGGTCCATGCGTTCGTTCGCCACGCTCACCGTATCGCCCTTGGCGGCAGGCAGGTTGGCCACCAGCTTGGCGATGTTCGCATTGGGCCTGCCCTCCTCGAAGAGCACGCTCACCACCGCGAAGCCACCCGCGCTGTCCTGGTGCACCATGTGCATCTCCATGGGCAGGTTCTTCCCGTCCAGCGTATGCTCGCTCGGTGTGTGGTAGTGGAACTGCTTCAAGGTATACACCTTGTCGTTGAGGGTGAGCGTGCTTCCCTCCTCCACATTCACCTGGATGGTGTGGCCGTTGTCCACCAGTTCATCCACATGTTCGTGGTGCGCCAGCGTGAGGCCGGTGCTGCCGTAGTTGAACTTCCACGTGCCCCCCGTGCCCGCTGCTCCGCTGGTGAGCGCGATGGGCGATTGGCCCACACCGTCCTTGCACAAGGCATACACGGGGCTCAGCGCTCCCCAGTTCATCGGACCGGCCTCCCCTTCATAGCTCCAGTGCACCGGGCGCGCACTGCTGGGCGCCGGTGCTGCCGCCAGCGTGTCGGGTGGCGCGGGTGCGCTGCCGGTGGCCGGTACGGCGCTGTCCTGGCAGGCCACGATGGCCGTTGTACAAAGCAGCATGAGCGCGGCGCGGAAGGTCGGAACGGATCGGTGCATGGGATCGAATGGTGAGGATCCGAAGGTAAGCCCACCCCGGCAATGCGCATTGTACGGGGCCGGACAGCGCGATGAGGAAATGGAGGAACGGAGGAATGGAGGGAATGAAAAATGGAAAATGATGCCCCGGGACGCAGCAAGCTGCGGGATGGCGCAGACCTGCCTACCGATCGGTAGGCAGGTCTGTGGCATCATCCTCATCTGTGGACCGCGCTCATCCCAGCCCCCCAAGCCGCCAAAGCTGTGGGAGGCGGCATTGATGTTCACATGCGCACACACCCACGACCTGTCCCGCCTAAGCGGGATGAGCACGACCTGTCCCGCCCTAGCGGGATGACCATCCCCTGTTCCCGCGCAGCCGCATACTCCCCCTCTCCGCCAAATCCCGTCGCAGCGCCACAATTTTCCTCAGTCGCATTCACCTACCTATCGGTAGGCAGGTCTGTGACATCATCCTCACCTACCTCCGGTAGGCAGGTCTGTGGACCGCGCTCATCCCAGCCCCCCAAGCCGCCGTACTTGTGGGAGGCGGCATTCCATAGAGCACACGCCCACGACCTGTCCCGCCTAAGCGGGATGAGCACATGCGCTTCGCTTCTTCTATCTTGAGCCCGCATGTCCTCCACTCCTTCCCCGCCCGAGCAACAACTCCTGGACCTCCTCCACCAGCACCCCTCCCTGGGCAACGCCAAGGCCCGCGAGCTGCTGCAGTGGAGCGAGTCGCAGTACGAAGTGGTGAAGGCCAACCTCGTGCTCCAGGGCCTCATCATCCAAGGACGCGGGCGCGGAGGAAGCATCAAACTGGCCGGGAACACCTCGCCGGAGGCCGCAGACCACTTGGCCGCAGAACCGATGGACCTGCAGCCTATGGGACCCATGGGCACAAGGCCACCAATGCCTGTACACTACCCGACCACTAAAAGGGGACCTGGCCGACCACCGAAGGCCACAAGCCAAGAGACCTCAATGCCGAAAGCCACTGGCTCCGCCACCGCAAGACCAATCAGCCCAGTACCGCCCGGACCCTGGACCGGCACCTGGATAGCCCCGCCTGAGCGCGATGCCGAGAAGAGCAAATTGGAAGCACAGCTCTGGGAGGCCGCCGACCAGATGCGGGCCAACAGCGGCCTCAAGAGCAACGAGTACAGCACGCCCGTGCTCGGCCTCATCTTCCTGCGCTTTGCCGAAGTGCGCTTTGCCAACGCGCGCAAGCAACTGGAGCAAGAAGGCGCCAGCAGCAGACGCGGCAGCCGGGTGGACGAGCCCGCCGCTTACCACGCCAAGGGCATCATCTACTTGGAGCGCACCGCGCGCTACGGCTACCTGCTGGAATATCCCGAAGGCGGCAAGGACAAGGTGAGCCTGGCGCAGGCCGTGAACGAGGCCATGCGCACCATCGAGCGCGACAACCCGCAGCTGAGCGGGGTGCTGCCCAAGACCTACGAACGCTTCGGCGACCCCGCTGCGCTCAAGAGCCTCATCAAGACCATCAGCATCATTCCGGACAGCCTGGAGTTCGATGCCTTCGGCCGCATCTACGAGTACTTCCTCGGCGCCTTCGCACGCAGCGAGGGGCAGAAGGGCGGCGAGTTCTTCACACCGCCCAGCATCGTGCGGCTGCTCACCGAAGTGATCGAACCCTTCCACGGCCGCATCCTGGATCCCGCCTGTGGCAGCGGCGGCATGTTCGTGCAGAGCGCACGTTTTGTGAGCGAACACCAAGGCGCCCCCGGCGACAAGTTGAGCGTGTTCGGCATGGAGAAGGAGGAGGCCACCACTGCGCTGTGCCGCATGAACCTGGCCATGCACGGGCTGGAGGGCGACATCAAGCAGGCTATCAGCTACTACGAGGACCCGCACAAGACCACGGGCCGTTTCGATTTCGTGCTGGCCAACCCGCCCTTCAACGTGAACAAGGTGGACAAGGACCGGCTGGAGGCCATGACCGGCAAGGGCCGCCGCTACCCCTTCGGCATGCCGCGTACGGACAATGCCAACTACCTCTGGATCCAGCTCTTCCACAGCGCGCTCAACGAGACCGGCCGCGCTGGTTTCGTGATGGCGAACAGCGCCAGCGATGCGCGCAGCAGCGAGCAGGACATCCGCCGGCAAATGCTGGAGGAC
>CAMCAZ010000012.1 GCA_945872795.1 Chryseobacterium gleum | reverse complement strand
CTATCCCGAAGGCTGGGAGCACGCCGAGTTCGTGGTGCCCGGTTCCTTGCTGGCGTTCACGCAAGAACATCCTCACCCGGACTGGGACCTCCGCGCGCTGGACAAGGCGATCAATGCCGATGTACGCCTACCCTTGGGAGCCATCAGCGTGAAGTTCCATCAACGGGCACTGGACGTGGTGATCGCCGAAGAAGAACGAAGCGCCGGGGAGAACCTCCCGCGCTAGAAGCCATCTCAAAATAGTTTTCGGAAGCGAGCCGGATGGATCTTTCGGCCAGCCAAGGCGCGAAACCCGCGCATAGCTCGACGCTCTGTAAGGGTTGAGCAACGCAGGATGGACGAAAGAGGCGTCGGCGCAGCCCGAAGGATTATTTTGAGATGGCTTCTAACGTCCAGCGAACACCCGGTCGTGCGCCACCTCGGCGTCCAGCGGCATGCCCCGGAACAGGTGATCGGCCAGGTGCTGCGAACACCATGGGGCCAGCAGCACGCCGCGTGAACCCAGGCCATTGAACAGCGCCTCGTGCACAGCGGTGATGCCCAGGATCGGACGACGGTCCTTCGACGCGGGTCGCACGCCAGCCGTGTGCTCCACCACTTCCACCGGAGCATGGACCAGCGCGGCCAACTTCTCCAGAAGCCATTGTCGACCTTCCTCCGTTGGCCCTGCGAAAACCTCGTCCCAACGGAAGGTGGCACCCACCCGGAAGAGGCCATTGCCCAAAGGAAGGATGAAGACCCCACGGTGGATCATGGACGTGAGCGCAAGACCAGGTATGCGCACGATGAGCGTCTCGCCCTTCACAGGCACTGCTCCCGGTACTTTGCCGAAAGGTCCTTCGCAGCGTATCAACCAGGTGCCGCACACCTCACCGATGCGCACATGGTCCTGTTCGTGTACGATCTCCCGCTCCTCCACATCCCGTTCTGTGAGCGCGGCCTGCGCCAGCAGATCATCGCGCTGCGCGGCCAGCAGGGCGGGCACATCCAGCCAGGCGGCCTGGGTCACGGTCCCATAACCGTGTGGCGCGTGGATGGGCAGGGCGTCCACCTCGGGCTCCGGTCGGCGGGCCATGAACGGGGCACCGCCAGGATCATCCATGGCCCGTAGCCATTGATCCACCTCCCTCGGCGTGGGGAAGACCTTCACCAAGGAAAGATCCTGCCAGCACGCGACACCCAGCCTTGCCTGCCAATCCGTGTAGAACCCGCGTGCCAGAGGCAGCAACTGCGCCGCACGCCAACTGGGCACATCGCGTCGCAGCACCAGGGGATTCACCACGCCGCCCGCCGCCATACTGGCGTTCCCGGGCCGTTTCCGGTCGAACACATGCACCTTCAGGCCTTGGCGCAGGAGGGTCTCCGCAAGCACCGCACCGGCCAGCCCGCGGCCCAGAATGATCGCGTCAACGCTGCGGATGGCCATGGGACAAAGGTCGGGATGGAACGACGTGCGGACGGGCGAAGAAGCCTGTCTTCCCCTTTCAGGTGTATCGGGTCAACCGATAACGTTCCGATCTAGTGTCGCAACCCGTAAGTTCCGTAACCATCTCCGCCCCTCTTTCACCATTCCTGCCGCGTTGGAACATTTCGTCGTAGCGCCCGCTACGCCGTACATGTTCCGCCTTGCATGAAGGCGAAATAGTGGCAGACCTTCAGTGAACCAACTTACGGGTTGCGACACTAGCGCGCCACCTTCAGCACCACGGGAGCGAATTCCAGGGTGGTGTCGTTCACCTGCGCCATCAGGCTCAGCACCACATCCTTGCCCGGCACCGTGGGACGGATGGTCCAGGCCTGCGGATGCCCGCCCTTGCTGATCGTAGCGTACTGCACCGAAGGGCTGAAGGAGGTCACGTTGGGCACCTCGATCCGGACCAGATTGTCAGACCCGAAGCGCAGGGCCGTGCCAGGAAGGACACGCACCGAACCCATCAGGGTATGCAGGTCGGTGATCACCAAACGGTTCGCGGTGGAGAACACTTTGGTGCTGTCGCTCAGCAGGACGCTGTAGGCCAGGAACTGTGCCTCTTCGATGTCCTCATAGGTGCTCACGGCATGATACACCAAGGCCCCGTCGGCATCGAAGACCTTGTGCTCACCGAACGGACGACCATGCTGCCAGCCTTGGACCGCCTTCACCCTGCCATCCGGAAAGTAGGCCGTGAGCGTGCCGTGCTGCAGGCCGTCCACCATCGGCACTTCAGCATCCACTTGGCCGTTGCTGTGGAAACTGCGGAGCACGTTCACCGTGGTGCTGTCCACCGTGGTATCGGCAGGCTGTGGAGGAGGTGTCGAAGAGTTGCAGGCATGAAGACCAAGGGTGCAGAGCAACAGAAGGGAAGGACGGCGCATGGATGCAAAGCAACAGCAGGGGTGGGAATGTGGCGGGGTCGGAAAGAGATGGCCGGCATTTCAGCTTTCCAGTCGACACACTCGACCTTGGTACGATCGAGGGCGGTGCTCGGTGGCAATGGTCAGAAGTGCATGGTTCGACTCTGGGTCGAGCCCGGAGTGACAGTGCAGCGGATGCCTTGCTCAGCCACCTACGCCGCCACCAATCGCTGCATGCGCTCCAACAAGCCTTCCGGGTCGTAGGGCTTCTGCACCAGGTCATTGGCACCGGTGCCACGAACTGTGGCATGCAGGTGGGGCATGTCGTAGGCCGTGAGCACGAGGATGGGGACCAGGATGCCGCGTGCGCGGAGGTCCTCCACCACGCTGAGGCCGTCCATATGCGGGAGGCCAAGGTCCAGGAGCACCAGATCGGCATGGGCGGCAAGCACATGTTCGGCGGCGCCACGTCCGTCGCGCAGGGTGGTCACTTCCCAGCCGGCCAGCAGCAGGCGCTTCTCCAAAAGCTTACGCACCAAGGCATCGTCCTCGATCAGGATCACGTGTGGCATGCCCGCTCATACGGAGCAATGCGGGACGGGGTTCGGGAGGACAAGCAGGGGCAGGGGCAAGTGACAAGGCTCAAGTAGCAAGACACAAGTGGCAATGGTCAATGCTCAATGAGCAATGGAGAAGGACCAAGGCGCTAGGCGAGTTCCAGGATGTCCTCGGCCACTGGGGCGGCGGCGGGGTAGACCATGATGAGGGAGATCTCCGGGTATTGCTTGTCCAAGCGGCGGGGGAGCTGGTCCAGGGCGGCGTTGTGGGAGATGGAGCGGGGGCGGGCACTGACCACCACCACCAGGTCCGTGGGCTGGGCGTGTGTGGCGAGCAGGTCCTCCGGGTCGGTGCCGGCGGTGAGGGGGATGAGCGCCGGGTCGAAGGTGAGCCGCTGGTCGCGGGCCTCGGCCAGTAGGGATGCGTGGGTGCCGGGTTCGCTGAGCACATCCACGCGGAGGCCCAATTCCTTCGCCAGGCGATGCACCTTGCCGATCCATTGGCCGAAGCCCGGCTCACGCTCGGCCAGGGGCGGGCACAGCAACAGCAGGCGACGGTGTGCGGAGAGCGGCTTGGGGATGCGGGTCACCATCACCAGCTGGTGGTAGTTGCGCAGCAGGGTATCGGTCTTGGGTCCGAAGAGGCGCTCCAGCAGGGTCACGCGGTCGCTCCAGCCCAGCAGGATCAGGTTGGATCGGGTCTCCTGTGCCACCCGGATGATGCCGCCGGCGATGTTGTTGTCGATGGTGACCACGGTGTTCACCAGGGTCTCGCTGGCGGCGGCATAGCGGGCCTGGTCCGCCAGCAGCTTGCGCATGCGCAGGGAGCGGGTCTCGGCACGGTCGTCGTTCTCCACCACGTTCACCAGGGTGATGGGCAGTGCTTCGTTGTGGTCGCGGAGCAGGTTGGCAAGGTCCAGCAGCGGCGGTGCCGAGGCTGGTTCTGCGCAGGGGATCAGGATGCGTTCCCGCTGCTGCTCGGGGCGTTCGGCACGGGTGCCCTGCTCCACTTCGCCGGCCCGCACGATCCGTTTGGCAGCGGACTCCGTGGCGAAGCTGGCCACCAGGCAGGTCACCAGGATCAGGATGATGGTACCGTTCAGGATGTTCTCATCGATGATGCCCGCCTTGTAGCCCACCAGGATGATGGCCAGCGTGGCGGCAGCGTGCGAACTGCTGAGGCCGAAGATCAACTGGCGCTGGGCGCCGGAATAACGGAACACGACCTGGGCCAGGAGCGCGGCGAGCCACTTGCCGGCCAGCGCCACCACGGTGAGCACGGCGGCCACCACCACGGCATCGGTGCCGCGCGTCAGCACCCGCACGTCCACGATCATGCCCACACTGATCAGGAAGAAGGGGATGAACAGCGCGTTGCCCACGAACTCCAGGCGGTTCATCAGGGCCGATGAATGGGGGATCAAGCGGTTCAGCGAAAGCCCGGCCACGAAGGCGCCGATGATGGGCTCCACCCCCGCCACCTGCGCCAGGAAGGCCGCGAAGAACACGGCGGCCAGCACGAAGATGTAGTGGGAGGTCTTCTCGCTCTCGAGCCGGCTGAAGAACCAGCGCGCGATGCGGGGCAGCACCAGGAACATGAACAGCAGGAACAGCACCATGGAGGTGCTCAGACGCAGCCAGAACTCCTGGGTGAGACCGCCGTTCTCCGCGCCCATGATCACCGCGAAGACCAGCAGCACGGCCGTGTCCGTGAGGATGGTGCCCCCCACGGTGATGGCCACGGCCTGGTGCCGGCCGATGCCGAACTTCGAGACGATGGGATAGGCCACCAGCGTATGCGTGGCGAACATGATGGCGGTGAGGAAGCTGGCCGCTTCACCGTAGCCCAGCAGGTAGCGGCAGGCCGGATAACCGATCGTCAGCGGTATGGCGAAGGTGAACAGGCCGAACCACAGGCTCTTGTTGCGGTTCCGCCGGAACTCGTCCATATCCAGCTCCAGGCCGGCGATGAACATGATGTACAGCAGGCCGATGGTGCTGAAGAGGTCCACCGCGCTGTTCTTCTCCAGGATGTTCAGCGCATGCGGGCCCACGATGACGCCCGAGATGATGAGCCCGATGACGCCGGGGACCTTGAACTGTCGCAGGATGAGCGGCGCCAGCAGGATGATGAAGAGCACCACGCAGAACACCAGCACAGGGTTCTGGAGCGGCAACGCGAACTCCAGCGCCAGGTGTTCCAGGAAGGTGGGGGCGGCCATGGCGATCGGTGGGGCGGGCTGGTGCCGCGTTGCAAAGATGCTGTGAAGCAGGGCCGCGTTCAATCACCCAGTCCCACCGGCTCCTCCTTGAAGATCCAGAACTTCTGTCCGATGAAGTTGAACACCGAGCAGATGCCCGTGGCACCCACGAAGGCCACCAGGTATTTATGTGGCACGGCGGCGAACACATCGTTCCGGTGGAGTACCGCGAGGAACAACGAGTTCATGCTCACGTTGAGGATCAGCGAGACCCCGTAGAGCATCAGGAACTTCACCAGCCGCCGGTTGCTGCGGTCACGGCGGCGCCAGGTCCAGCGCTTGTTCAGCTGGTAGGTCACTGATAATCCGCAGAGGAAGGAGAGCGTCTTGGACACGGCCTCATTGTCCAGCGGACGCGGAAAGGCATCGTCGGGGAAGAGCTGCAGGAACAGGTAGTAGCACGCCAGATCGGTCAGCACCGCCAGCCCGCCGATGAAGGCGAACTTGGTGAGCTGTTTCTTCCCTTCGCTGATCCGCGGCATGGCAGGGCTGGTGGTAATGCGATCAGCGACCGGTGAGGGCCTTGAACAGGTCGTTGCCGTTGGCGAAGAGGATGAGCCCCAGCAGCAGCACCATGCCCACCATCTGGGCCACCTCCAGCACACGCTGGTTCGGCGGGCGACCGGTGACCATCTCATACAGCAGGAACACCACGTGGCCACCGTCCAGCGCCGGGATCGGCAGGATGTTCATGAAGGCCAGGATGATGCTCAGGAAGGCGGTCATGTTCCAGAACACCTGCCAGTCCCATGTGGGACTGAAGAGCCCGCCGATGGCACCGAAACCACCGATCTGTCCGGCACCCGTGCTGGAGAACAGGAGCTTCAGGGAACGGACGTAGCCGCTCAACGTCTCCAGCCCGTAGCTGATGCCCGCAGGAACGGCTGAAAAGAAGCCGAAGGACTCATGTTCCAACGTGAAGAAGGCCGAGGGGGGCTGGTTCCCGATGCCCACAGTGCCGTCGTCGCTCACCGTCATCCGCAGTTCGATGCGCGCACTGTCACGCTGCACTTTCATGGACACCTCCTTCCCCTTGCGTTCGCCCAAGGCTTCGCGCAGGTCGGTGTAATACTGGGCATTGGCATTGTCCACGGCCAGGATCCGGTCGCCCTTCTGCATGCCCGCCGCAGCAGCGGGACCTCCGGCCATCACGGTATCCACCACGAACGGCACGCGGGGCGAGAACAACACTTTCTCTCCGCTCGCCAGGATGCTGTCGTGCACTGCGGGGCTCAGGATGAGCTTCAATTGTTCGCCCTTGCGCAGGATCGTCAGCTCGCGGGCCTCATCGATCAGGATGGCGCGTGTCACCTCCTCCAAGGTCTTCGGAGTCACCCCGCCCACGGCCAGGATGCGGTCACCGTCCTGCACGCCCTGCGCCTCCATCACCGGACTCGCATGCACACCGTATTTCACCTCGTCCAAGGGCATGTAGTCACGTCCCCAAGTGAAGAGGATGCCGATGTAGATGGCCATGCCCAGCAGCAGGTTCACCGTCACACCGCCCACCATGATGATGAGGCGCTGCCATGCGGGCTTGCTGCGGAACTCCCAGGGCTCGGGCGGCTTGGCCATCTGCTCCTTGTCCATGCTCTCGTCCACCATGCCGCTGATCTTCACGTAGCCGCCGAAGGGGATCCAGCCGATGCCGAACTCAGTGCCCTTCCAGTTCCTCTTCCACAGGGAGAACCAGGGGTCGAAGAAGAGGTAGAATTTCTCCACGCGGGTGCCGAAGAGGCGCGCAGGGATGAAGTGGCCCAGCTCGTGCAACACCACCAGGATGCTGAGGCTGAGGATGAGCTGTGCGCCTTTGATCAGGATGTCCATGCGGAAGGGATGCTGGCCCGGGCCACACGACGCGCTTCGGCATCGCTGGCCTCCAGGTCAGGAAGCGAGGGGTTGGGGATGAACGATACGGTCTGCAGGCAGTGCTCTACCAGGTCGCTCATCTCCAGGAAGCCGATGGCATCCCGGAGGAAGAGCTCCACGGCCACCTCGTTGGCGGCGTTGAGCACGCAAGGCGCATTGCCGCCCCGGTCCATGGCATCGAGCGCCAGGGCCAGGTTGCGGAAGGTGGACAGGTCGGGCTGCTCGAAGGTGAGCGCCGGGTAGTTCAGGAAATCGAAGCGCGGCCAGGTCGTGGACAGGCGGTCCGGGTAGGCCATGGCATATTGGATGGGCAGCTTCATGTCCGGCAGGCCCATCTGTGCCTTCATGCTGCCGTCACGGAACTGCACGATGCTGTGGATGATGCTCTGCGGATGAACGATGATCTCGATCTGATCCTTGCGCAGGTCGAACAACCACTTGGCCTCGATGGCCTCCAGGCCCTTGTTCATCAGGCTGGCACTGTCGATGGTGATCTTGGCGCCCATGTCCCAGTTGGGGTGCTTCAAGGCCTGGGCCTTGGTCACCTTTGCCAGATCATCCCGGGTACGACCGCGGAACGGTCCGCCGCTGGCCGTGAGCACGATCTTCTCGATCGGGTTGTGCCACTCGCCGGCCAGGCACTGGAAGATGGCGCTGTGCTCGCTGTCCACCGGATAGATGTTCACTCCCTTCTCCCGCGCGGCCTTGGTGACGAGCTCGCCCGCCACCACCAGGGTCTCCTTGTTGGCCAGGGCGATGTGTTTGCCCGCCGCGATGGCCGCCAGCGTGGGCCGCAGCCCGGCGTAGCCCACCAGCGCCGTCAGCACCAGGTCGATGCCCTCCATGGTCACGGCCTGCTCCAGCGCTTCCGCCCCAGCGTAGGCCTTGATGCCGGCCGGGAAGAGAACCTCCTTCACCTGTTCCAACTTGGCGGGATCGCCGATCACCACGGCGTTGGGGGTGAACTCCAGCGCCTGTTTGATCAGCAGGTCCACGTTGTTGCCGCAGCTCAGCAGCTCCACTTGGAAGTGTTCGGGCTGTTCGCGCACCACATCAAGGGCCTGTGTGCCGATGGAACCCGTGGAACCGAGGATGGCGATGCGTTTGGTCATGTGCTCATGTGCTCATGCGAACATGTGCCCATGACGTTGGGATCCACATGACTGCGAGGCTGAAAGCGTGCAAAGATCGCCTTTGGCGCGGGAACGGCGATCAGGGCCTCGAACCACCGGGTTGTTGGCACGCCTTACGGCGCTTGTGGGAGGAATACGGAATCACGGATCCACACGGATAAATGCGGTCACGTTCCACCTACTTGTCACACCACTACTCCGATCAACAAGGGGAGGACATCCGTGTGTATCAGTGTCCATCCATGGTTCAAAAAACAAACTGCGCCCGTAGGGTGCAGCCCGATCACCTGTTCAATACACCGCCTTCCGCTGTGCTTCGGACAAGGTGTAGATGAGCGAGGCCGGTTCGCACAGCACGGCCCGGTCGCCCAACAAGGCGATCGGCGCTTTCAGCAACGCAGGATTGTGCGCCACCACCTGCAGCCACCCTTCGGTGTCCAGGTCCCGGCCACGGATGTCCGACTGATAGTAGGGGTGCGCCCGGTTCAACAGGTCCTTGGGTCGCAGGTTCAATTGCTTCAGCACCTGCCGCACGAAGGTGGTGCTCAGGCTCACCGCGCTCACGTCCTGGCGGTTCACCTTGGTGGCCAGTGAATAGGCATAGGCCAAAGCCTTGCGCCCCTCGCTCGTGGTGCTGTCGTACACCAATGTCAATTCCTTGGAGTTCAGGGTGGTACTCATGGAGAATGGGGGGTTGGTGGAATGCTGAAGATACGTCACCGGAACCCGGTCCCGACAATGGAGGAATTGCGCACCAACCCTCCAAGCACGGCACATCGACCAATGGCTGGCTTTTTTCGACGGGAATTCGGTGCTACCGGGACTCTGCCACGTGCCACAGCACTTTACGGTCGCCGACCTGCGCCTGAAAATGCCGCTCCACGCGAACGCCCCCTCACCTCCCGGCCGAAGCCCGTCGCAGACGATCGTTGATCGCCCGGCCAAGACCCTCCTCGGGGAATTCCTCCGCCACGATGACACTGCATTCGCTGTCGTCCATCTCGCGCAGCACGGCGAAGAGGTGGCGTGCCGCTTCGGCCAGGTCGCCTTGTTCGGAGAGCATCTCGCAGCGGTGGGCCAGGTATTCGCGCTGGAAGCTGATGACGCCCACCGAGCGGCCGGCGAAACGGTTGAGCAGGGTCTCCACATCGCCCCGGTACAGGGGTTTGCGGGGTGCATAATGGCTGTCCAACATGCCGGGCGCGGCGGGCAGGTCCTTCCTCGCCGCAAGGGTCAACGGGCCGGTGATGTGCTCAATGGCCTCTGTGGCGATACCGCCGGGCCTGTACAACAGCCAGCGCCCATCCACCCAGCCGATGATGGTGCTCTCCACCCCCACGGCACAGGGGCCACCGTCCAGGATGTAGGGCACGCGCGCACCCAGCTGGTCGGCCACGTGCTGCGCGGTGGTGGGGCTCACATAGCCGAAGGGATTGGCGCTGGGTGCCGCCAATGGGAAGGGCAGGGTACGCAACAGTTCCAGCGTCATGGGATGGGCCGGCATGCGCACACCCACGGTGTCCAGACCGCTGGTGACCAGGTCGGGCACCTCGGCGCGCTTGGGCAGGAGCAGGGTGAGCGGGCCGGGCCAGAAGGCGGCCATGAGCGCTTCGGCATGGAGCGGCAGCTCACGCGCCACACGATGAATGTCCTCGGGACGGCCGATGTGGACGATGAGCGGATCGAAGCTGGGACGGTCCTTGGCGGCGAAGATGCGCAGCACGGCCGCCTCATCGAAGGCGTTCGCGGCCAGGCCATAGACCGTCTCGGTGGGGATGGCCACCAACGACCCACCCTGCAAGAGGCATGCGGCTTCGTGTAGGTCTGTGCCGATGGTCATGGGACAAAGGTCTGTAACGCGGGTCACCTTTAGAACAGCGGTCTTCGCCATGGACCCGATCGCTGCGCTCGGTATCTTCGGCACACACGCACCACCCTCATGGAACGACGCGACTTCCTCCGCACCGCCTGCCAGGCCTGTGCCGGCCTTGCCCTATTACCCGCGGTGGCCAGCATGGAGGGCTGCGCTACCAGCAAGGGCGCGAGCTATGCTGTGCAGGAAGGCACACTGCGCATTCCGGTGAACGTTCTGACACTAGGCGTGAACGTCATCCGCGCCAAGGGCCTGGGCGATAAGGTGCTGATCAACCGGCGAGAGGACGGGACCTTCACCGCGCTGGTCCTGAACTGCCCGCACAAGAACGGTCCTGTGACCTTCACCGATGGCGTGGGGCTCCAGTGTGGATGGCATGGCAGCACCTTCGACCTTGAGGGCCAGGTGACCAAGGGCCCCAGCACGAGCGGACTGAAGCGCTACCCCGCAGCTGTGGAAGGCACGGAACTGGTGGTGCGGGTGGGGTGATCAACCCAAGCCCTCCACATACCGCCTGTCATTCGCCAAGCGCGGCACCTTGCTCTGCGCATCGTTCATGCCCCGGGCCTTCATCCAGGCAGCGAAGGCACCGCGCGCCAGGGAGCGGATGACCAACGGACGCAGCACCTTGCCGGTGATCAGGTCCTTGTAGTACACGTTGCGTTTCTGCAGAGCCTCATCGATCAAGGAGGCGAAACGCGACAGGTCAGCCGGAGGAGCAGCGAACTCGATGGACCATTCGTGGTAAGGCAGGCCTTCGGTGGGAGACAATCGCGGAGCGACAGTGAACTCCGACACTTCGCAGGGGAGCACCGCCATCGCGTCCTTCAACGCCCCCTCCACCTCTTCGGCGATGACGTGCTCGCCAAAGGCACTGGTGAAGTGTTTGGTGCGTCCCGTGACCACGATCCGGGGTGGTGAGAGGGACACGAACTTCACGGTGTCACCGATCTCATACCCCCAGAGCCCGGCGTTGGTGTAGAGCACCAAGGCGTAGTTGACACCGATCTCCACTTCGGCAATGGGGAGCGGCCTGTTGGGGGTTGGAGGCTGGGTAGCGTTGGGGGTTGTGTTCAGCGGGAGGAATCCATAGTAGATGCCGTTGTCCAGCACCAGCAACAAGCCCTCTTCGTTGCTCCTGTCCTGGTAGGCGATGAAGCCTTCGCTGGCGGGGAAGAGCTCCACGCTGGGCACCGTTCCGCCGATGAGCGCCTCCATGCGGTTGCGGTAGGGTGCATAGTTGACCCCACCGTACACGAAGAGCGAGAAGTGGGGGAACACCTCCTTCACCGTCGCCTTTCCCGTGCGGGCCAGCAGGCGTTCGAAGTACATCTGCACCCAGGCTGGGATGCCGCTGATCAGGCGCAGGTCGGCCCCCATGGTCTCCCCCACGATGGCCTCCACCTTGGTCTCCCAGTCAGCGATGCTGTTGGTGGCGAAGCTGGGCATGCGGTTCTTCAGCAGGTAGGCCGGTACGTGGTTCGCCACGATGCCGCTGAGCCTGCCCGTGGGGATCTGGCGCGAACGGTCCAGCACGGGGCTGCCCTGCAGGAAGATCATCCTGCCGTCCACGAAATCGGCACGGCCACTGTGGGCGATGTAGGCGAGCAGGGCACGGCGGGCGCTCCCGATGTGGTTGGGCAGGCTCTCCCGGGTGATGGGGATGTACTTGGCCCCGCTCGTGGTGCCGCTGGTCTTGCACAGGTAAAGTGGCCTGCCGGGCCACAGCACATCCTCCTCGCCGAAGAGGATGCGGTCGATGTAGGGCTTGAACCCTTCGTAATCCCGCAGGGGTATGGCCTGCACCAGACCGGCGTGGTCGCCCACGTCATGCACCCGGTGCTCCCGTCCGAACACCGTATCCCCACCAAAGCGGACCAGTTCCTTCAGCAGGTGCTGCTGGGTGGCCACGGGGTCCATGGCGCGGCGCATCACGGCGTCGGTCACCCAGCGGGCATAGGGTTTGGCGATGGCGCTCTTGAGGCTCATGGGCGGGATGAAGAAGGCAGGGGCAGGAGGGGCTGGGGCAGGCACAAGCGCCCTTGCTTGCCCCTGTTCCTGCCCCTGCTCCCTGTGTTGCTCACTGGAAAACCATGTACGCTTGGGGATCCACCGGCTCACCCTTCAACCAGAGCTCGAAGTGCAGGTGTGGACCGGTGGTGAGCTCTCCGCTGTTGCCCACGATGGCCACGGCCTCTCCCGCCCGCACCTTGTCGCCCACCTTCCGCAACAGGACGCTGTTGTGCTTGTAAACGCTGACCAGGTCATTGCGGTGCTGGACATGCAGCACGTGACCGGCATCGGTGGTCCAGCTGGCGGCGATCACGGTGCCCTCGAGACAGGCCTTCACGGCTGCATCGGCCTTCGCCACGATGTCGATTCCAAAGTGCCCCAAGGCCCTGTCGTAGGTGGTGGTGATGATGCCGCGCAAGGGTGGGAAGAGGAACACGCCGGCCAGGTCACGGGGAGCGCCGTTGGACGGCCCCTCCACCAGGTCGTAGGCCTCCTCGCGGGCCATGCGCGCCCGCAGCACGCTGTCCGACCGGCCGGGCACCAGATCCTCCGGCCCGGGCGGGGTGGTCAGCGGAACGAAGAGGCTGGTGCTGTCCGCCGGCAATTCCCCGCTGAGCACCAGCCTGAGGTTGGCCAGGTATTCGTCCTGTTCCCGCACACGCAGTTCCAATGAATCGGCCAGCACGGTGCTGCGGTAGGCGTTGCGCTTGGTCTCCTGGTCGGAATAACCCGGGATGTAACGCTTCAGCGGTGTGAGCACGATGACGGCCGAAACGAACAGGCCGTGCACGGTGAAGGCCGCGATGGCGATGAGCAGCACGTTCAGTCGGTTGAGCTTGATGCTGAAGCGCTCCTCAAAGGTCCGGTCGTCGATGAGCAATAAGCGGTACTTGCTCCGAAGCTTGCGCAGTAGCCGCTTCTGCCTCGGAATCCGCACCTTGGGTCCACCCTGTTCCTCTGTCGCCATGCCCCACAAAGGTGGCGATCATCGGCGATCCCCGGTCCATCGTTCCATGAACGTGGACAGGTCCGGTGCCGCGCCGATGAAATATCTTCGCCCATTCGCAGTTAATGTCGACCAGGACCTTGGCCCTTTCCACCGCATACCAACGTGCCCTGTTCGTGGCGCTCCTCGCAGCGCTTCTGGGCGTGGGGTGCAGTCAAAAAAAGGACGCCTTCCTGAACCGCACCTTCCACCGCCTCACCGCACGGGACAACGGCTGGTTCAACGCCAATGAGAAGCTCAAGGAGGTGGTCCGCGGCATCGAGGATGCCCACGTGGACAACTACGACGAGGTGCTTCCCATCTTCGTCTACGGCACCGCGGAAGAGGCCCGGGCCGCAGTGCCCGACCTGGAGAAGTGCATCGACAAGTGCTCGCTGGTGATCGAGCGGCACAGTATGGACATTGAGGGCAAGGAGCGCAACCAGTGGATCGACGATGCCTGGTTCGTGATCGCCAAGAGCCACTTCTACAAGCAGAACTACTACGAGGCCGAGCGTGGTTTCACCTACATCAGCCGCCGTTTCAAGGATGGCGACCGCAAACTGGAGAGCCTGGTGTGGCAGGCCCGTACCGCGATCCAACTGGAGCAGTTCGCCAAGGCCCAAAGCTCCCTGGACCAGATCAGGGACGTGAAAAAGATGCCCAAGGGCTTCGACCAGGCCGAGATGAGCGCGGTACAGGCCGAACTGGAGCTCAAGCGGGGCAAGGTGGACGATGCCATCATGCACCTGGAACTGGCGCTGCCCATCACCAAGGACCGGCGCTCCCGGGTCCGCTGGGCCTTCATCCTTGCCCAACTCTATCAGGTGAAGGGTCTGGAAGAGAAGGCCATCGCACAGTTCGCCGCCGTGGGCAAAATGAGCCCTCCCTACGAAATGGCCTTCCATGCCCAGATCTTCCAGGCGATGGCCTTCAACAAGGGCGACACCAAGGTGATGCGCCAGAAGCTGAACCGCATGTTGCGAGATGACAAGCACTTGGACCATTTCGACATGATCCACTACGCGCTGGCCGACCTGGACCTGAAGGACCGCAAGAAGCCCGAGGCGATGGCCCACCTGGTGACCAGTGCCAAGGTGAGCACCACGGATACCAAACAGAAGGCCAAGACCTTCCTGAAGCTCGCGGACATCAACTTCGGCGACCGCATCTACGCCCAGGCCCAGAAGTACTATGACAGCACGCGGACGCTGCTGAGCGAGGAGCACGTGCGCTTCGATGAGGTGGACACCCGTGCCCGGGTGTTGGGCGACCTGGTGGAACAGCTGGGCATCATCGCCCGCGAGGACAGCCTGCAGGCCTTGGCCCAATTGGACGAGGAGGAACTGGGCAAGAAGATCAAGGGCATCATCCGGGACCGGGAACGCGAGGAGGATGAGAAGCTCCGACTGGAGGAGGAGGCCCGCGCCATGGGCGATGCGGCGACCGGGAAACCCACCACGCCCGCCGCACCCACCGGTGCACGGGGCAGTTGGTATTTCTATGATCCGCAGCAGATCGGACGGGGACTGGCCCAGTTCCGGAAGCGTTGGGGAAACCGCCCCCTGGAGGATGATTGGCGGCGCAAGGACAAGAGCGGCAGCGCCTTGGCGGAAAGCCTCGAAGAGGAGGGTGAGGAATCCCTGGAGGAGTCGCAGGCGGAAGGAGAGGAACCGGAAGCGGAATGGAAGGACCCCTCCTTCTACCTCAAGGACCTGCCGCGTGACGACGCCGATATCCAGGTGAGCAACGGCCGCATCTGTGAGGCCCTGTATGTGAGCGGAATGATCTACAAGGAGCAGCTCAAGGACGTGGACAACGCCACGGAGAGCTTCGAGGTGCTCAACAACCGCTTCGATGAATGCCGCTACACCCCGGAGAGCTACTACCAGCTTTACCGCATCTACCTGGAAAAGGAACAGGGCGGTTGGTTCTCCCTGGAGGGCATCGGCTCACAGACCTATGCGGACATCATCATGGAGCGCTGGCCCACCTCGGAGTTCGCCCGACTGGTGCGCGACCCCAACGTGCTGCAGGCCGATGAACAGCGCAAGCGTGAGGAGGAGGAGGCCTACAGGACCACCTACCAGCAGTACCGCCAATACGCCTTCATCCCCGTAGTGAACGCCTGCAACAAGGTGATCCAGGAGGAGCCCCGCAATAATTTCCGTCCTAAGTACCATATCCTGAAGGCCATGGCCATGGGCGGGTTGCGGGACATGGACGGCTATCGGGAAGCGCTGACCGAACTGAAGGTGAGCTACCCCGGCACGGATGAGGCCAAGGCGGCCGATGACATGCTGGCCGCGCTGGACCAGGGTCCGGGCGCGCCTCCGGCACCGCGCGCAGAAGGCACCTCGGCCACCTACACCCTGGGCAGCGGTCCCCATTTTTATGTGGTGGTGGTGCCCAACCGGGGCAACGACCTGAACCAGATCAAGACCAGCATCTCCAACTTCGGGATCCAGTACGTGCCCACGGAGACCCTGCAGATCACCAACAGCTTCCTGGACGCCGAGCGCCAGGTGATCCTCGTGGACCGGCTGGGGTCCAAGGAAAGCGCCATGAACTACCACCGCCTGTTCACCGGCAACTCCGATGTGCTGGGTGACCTGAACAACAAGGGCTTCACCACCTTCGCCATCAGCCCGGAGAATTACACCCTGCTCTACAAGTCCAAGGACATTGCCGGATACACCGAGTTCTTCCTGAAGAACTACGTTGAGGCTCAATAGGATAACTCAGGACCAACGCTATCTTTGTCCGGAAGCCCCGTTCCACCCCCAAGCTCATAGGGACCATGTTCCGTAGCGACAAATCCACGCCACCCGCCATGAACAAGACCGCTGAGACCGTCAACCCGGGAAAGATCAACAGCATCATGGAGGGAACCTCCATTGAAGGCGAGATCAAAAGTGACAGCAACCTGCGCGTCGATGGCCGCGTGAAGGGCACCATCAACGTCCGCGGGCGCTTGATCGTGGGACAGAGCGGTGTGATCGAGGGTGAGGTGACCTGCCAGAGCAGCGATATCGAAGGCACCGTGCTGGGCCGGGTGAACTGCCAGGACCTGCTGAGCCTCAAGGCGACGGCCAAATTGCAGGGCGACATCAACACCAAGAAGCTCGCCATCGAACCGGGTGCCGTCTTCACCGGTAACTGCAGCATGGGCGGCGGTGTGGTGAAGGAGATGGACCCCGTTCGCCTGCGCACCGAAGCCGCTCGCACGGAACAGACCGCCCAAGCGGTCCGCTGATCCAAGCATCTCCGCCATGACGGCCTCGTCGACCGGCCGCTGGTCCTTCCTTCTTCCCACACTCGTCTTTGCCGCGTGTTGCTATGCCGTGATGTGGGGCATCCTGTTCCTGCTAAAAATTCCCTTCACTGACCTTTTGGGCGGTGCAGTCATCTACTTCACGGTCCTGACCCTGGTCCTGCACGCCTGGATCGAATCGGCCGTCGGACCGGACAGCAAGGCCATGGTGCACCGCTTCATGGCCTCGCTCGCCATCAAAATGATGGTGTCCCTCCTGCTGCTCGTGGTCCTGCTCATCAAGCTTCCGCGTGACACCGTGATCACCTTCGCGCTGGTGTTCGTGTGCTGCTACCTCGCCTTTCTGGCCTTCAGCACCTCGCGCTCGCTCCGCCTGCTGAAACGCATCGGCAAGCCATGAGCGCGCCTGAGCCCAACCGTCGGCTGGACCCGAGGGCCTACCTCCGCTTCACCGGCATGGGCCTTACCATGATGGGCATCATCCTGGCCTTCACCTTCGCGGGCCATTGGTTGGATGGCCTGCTGGGCTGGCGTATCCCCGTGCTCACCATCGTCCTTGCACTGACCGGGATCGTTGGTGCCATGCTCTACCTGTTCAAGGAAACCGGTCGTAAATAGTCGTTCCGATTTTCGCATTCGCGACGGAGTTCTACCTTTGCGCCCGCATTGCGGGGGGAATCGCTCCGCACGAACGTGATGAAAGCCTTGATCCGCGCCACATTCCTACTGTTCAGCGTTCTGTTCGCAGGGGTGTCGGTGGCGCAGCATGAAGGCCACGACCATGCCGTGGCCGACAGCGGGCTGATGCACCTCACGAATGTTCCAACCACCGAACTCGATGTGGAGGATGTGTACGAGGAGCACGCCACGGAACACGCTGCTCACGGCGCGCAGAAGTTCAACCCGGGCGAGATGATCATGGGCCACGTGGGCGATGAGCACGGATGGCACCTCTGGGGTCACACCAGCCTTCCCCTCCCCATCCTGATCTACAACACTGAGCGTGGCTTCTCCTCCTTCAGCAGCGCGCAGTTCGATCACGGTCACAAGACCTTCGGAGGCTACATGCTGCACGAAGGCAAGATCGTGGCGACGGATGCGGCGGATGGCACCGATGCCCACCAGGCCGCGCAGAACGAGGAATTGACCGCAGCGACCTGGGACTTCAGCATCACCAAGAACGTGCTCGGCCTGATGGTGAGCGTGCTGATCATGCTGCTGGTGTTCCTCAGCGTGGCCAAAGGCTATGAGAAGCGCGGCGTGGGCGCACCCAAAGGGCTGCAGAGCCTGATCGAGCCCATCATCGTGTTCGTCCGCGACGACGTGGCCAAGGCGAACATCGGTCCGAAGTACGAACGCTTCATGCCCTTTCTGTTGACGGTGTTCTTCTTCATCCTGATCAACAACCTGATGGGCCTGATCCCCATCTTCCCCTTCGGCGCCAACGTGAGCGGCAGCATCTCGGTGACCTTCACCCTGGCGGCCATCACCTTTGTGCTCACGCTGATCCACGGCAACCGCCACTACTGGGGCCACATCATCGCCATGCCGGGTGTTCCCAAGCCAGTGTTGCTCATCCTTACTCCTGTGGAGATCCTGGGCGTGTTCCTGCGACCCGCGATCCTCATGATCCGACTGTTCGCGAACATCACCGCCGGTCACATCATCGTGCTGAGCTTCTTCGCGCTGATCTTCATCTTCGGCGAGATCAACGCCGGCCTGGGCTGGGGTGTGAGCATCTTCACCCTCGTCTTCACCATCTTCATGAGCATGCTGGAACTGCTGGTGGCCTTCATCCAGGCCTTCGTGTTCACGTTCCTCTCCGCAATGTACCTGGGGGCCGCCATTGAAGAGCCCCACCACCACTAAGAACCAACGTAAACCCAAACCCGTTCGACATGTTCCTCTCGATCCTCCTGCAAGCCGCCACTGAAGCTCCTCTGCACTTCGGTCTGGCCGCCATCGGCGCCGGTATCGCCGCCCTGGCCGCCGGCATCGGCATCGGCCGCATCGGTGGTGATGCCATGCAGGCCATCGCCCGCCAGCCCGAGGCTACCAATGACATCCGCGCCAACATGATCCTGGCCGCCGCACTGGTGGAAGGAGCTGCCATGTTCGGCATCGTTGTGGGCCTGCTGGCCATGGTGCTCTGAGCACCGGCCGGTCCCAAAACTGACCCCGAGCCATGCTGATCCAATTCTCCTTCGGTCTCATTTTCTGGATGACCGTATCGTTCCTTGCGGTACTGTTCATCCTCAAGAAGTTCGCGTGGAAGCCGATCCTCGGTGCCCTGAGCGAGCGTGAGCGCACCATCGAGGACGCCCTGAGCGAGGCCAAAAAGGCCCGTGAGGAGATCGCCGCGATGACCTCCCGCAATGAGCAACTGGACCGCGCCGCCCGTGAGGAACGCGAGGTGCTGCTGAAGGAGGCGCGCGACATCCGCGAAAAGGAGATCGCGGAGGCCAAGGAGAAGGCCAAGGTGGAAGTGGCTTCCATGCTGGAACGCGCCCGTGCTGAGATCCGCAACGAGAAGAGCGCCGCGGTGGCCGACATCAAGATGCTCGTGGGCGAGCTCAGCGTGGAGATCGCCGAGAAGCTGCTGCGCGAGAAGTTGACCGATGACGCCGCACAGCGCGCCCTGGTCGACCGCATGTTGAAGGAGGCCGAGGCCCGTCTTTCATGAAGAACCAGCAGGCCGCATACCGCTACGCCAAGTCCCTGATGGAACTGGCCCTGGAGCGTGACCAGCTGGAACAGATGCGCGCGGACCTGAAGGTGATGCTCAATACCTGCAAGGGTAGCGAGGAGCTGCGCATCATGCTGAAAAGCCCCGTGATCAGGGCCGATCAGAAAACGCGTGCACTGAACACGATCTTCGCCGGACATGTGGGGGAGATCGCCCAGCGCTTCATCGCCATCGTCACGCGCAAGGGTCGCGAGGTGTTGATCCCGGAGATCGCCCGCGCCTTCGAGGAGCTCTACCTCGAACACAAGAACATCGTCATCTGCAGCATCACCACGGCCGTGAAGCTCACCGCCGTGGAGCTGGAGCAGGTGCGCAAGATCACCGCGATCCGTCATCCCGGGAAGACGATCGAAATGCGGGAAGTGGTGGATCCCGCGATCCTGGGCGGTGGGATCATCCAGGTGGGCGACCTTCAGTGGGACGCCAGCCTGCGTCACAAGCTCCACGTGATCCGGCGCACCTTCGCCGAGAACCCGTACATCCCGAAGTTCTAAGTCAACCGTATCATGGCAGAAGTAAAAGCCGCCGAGGTTTCGGCGATCCTCAAGCAGGAACTCGCAGGTGTGCGGGATGCCGCTGAGTTCGAAGAGGTCGGTACCGTTCTCCAGGTGGGTGATGGTATCGCCCGCATCTACGGTCTCCAGGGTGTGCAGAGCGGCGAGCTCGTGGAGTTCGCCAGCGGACTGCGTGCCATCGTACTGAACCTCGAGGAGGACAACGTGGGCGCAGTGCTCCTGGGTCCCAGCGTGGGCATCAAGGAGGGCGACACCGTGAAGCGCACCCGCCGCATCGCCAGCGTCAACGTGGGCGAAGGCATGGTGGGCCGTGTGGTGAACACCCTGGGTGAACCCATCGACGGCAAGGGCCCCATCACTGGCGAGACCTTCGAGATGCCCATCGAGCGCAAGGCGCCGGGCGTCATCTACCGCGAGCCCGTGAAGGAGCCGCTGCAGACCGGCATCAAGGCCGTGGACGCCATGATCCCCATCGGTCGTGGACAGCGCGAACTGATCATCGGTGACCGCCAGACCGGCAAGAGCACGGTGGCCATCGACACCATCATCAACCAGCGCGAGTTCTTCGAAGCCGGCCAGCCGGTGTACTGCATCTACGTGGCCATCGGCCAGAAGGGATCCACCGTGGCAGGCACGGTGAAGACCCTGGAGGAGAACGGTGCCATGGCCTACACCACGGTGGTGGCCGCCAACGCCAGCGACCCTGCTCCCATGCAGTTCTACGCACCCTTCACCGGTGCGGCCATCGGCGAGTTCTTCCGCGACACGGGTCGTCCGGCCCTGATCGTGTTCGACGACCTTTCCAAGCAGGCCGTGGCCTACCGTGAGGTGTCCCTCCTGCTGCGTCGTCCTCCCGGACGTGAAGCCTACCCCGGCGACGTGTTCTACCTGCACAGCCGTCTCTTGGAGCGTGCCGCGAAGATCACGGCCGACCAGACCGTGGCCAGCCAGATGAACGACCTGCCCGAGAGCCTGAAAGGCAAGGTGAAGGGCGGCGGATCATTGACCGCACTGCCGATCATCGAGACCCAGGCCGGTGACGTATCCGCCTACATCCCCACCAATGTGATCTCCATCACGGACGGACAGATCTTCCTGGAGAGCAACCTGTTCCTCAGCGGTGTGCGTCCCGCCATCAACGTGGGTATCAGCGTAAGCCGCGTGGGTGGTAACGCGCAGATCAAGAGCATGAAGAAGGTGGCCGGCACGCTGAAGCTGGACCAGGCGCAGTACCGCGAACTGGAGGCCTTCAGCAAGTTCGGTTCCGACCTCGACGCCGCCACCAAGGCCGTGATCGACAAGGGTGCCCGCAACGTGGAGATCCTGAAGCAGGGCCAGAACAGCCCCATGCGCGTGGAGGAGCAGATCGCCATCATCTACTGTGGTGTGAAAGGCCTGCTCACCAAGATCCCCGTGAAGAACGTACGCCAGTTCGAGGCCGAGTTCATCACCATGCTGCGCAACAAGCACAGCGACGTGCTGGCTTCCCTGAAGAAGGGCGATTACAACGACCAGATCACCGGCACGCTGGAGAAGGTGGCCGCCGACCTGGTAAAAAGCCTGGATAATTAATTGTACAACACGTGTAGCGTCGACCCATTGGGTCGACCTATCACGCACAACAGCAGCACCCGCACAACGCCGATAAGCAAGCAAGCATGGGCAGCCTGAAGGAGGTACGCAACCGGATCGTTTCGGTCAACAGCACGAAGCAGATCACCGCCGCCATGAAAATGGTGAGCGCGGCCAAGCTGCGTCGTGCCCAGGACGCCATCATCCGCATGCGGCCCTACGCCGAGAAGCTGCAGCAGATCCTCAGCAACGTCAGCGCATCGCTGGACAGTAGCGAGGGCAAGTTCAGCCAGCAGCGCGAGGTGAAGAAGGTGCTGCTCGTGGCCATTGTGAGCAACCGTGGGCTGGCCGGGGCCTTCAACACGCAGGTGTTCCGCCTTGTGCGCAAGGCCGTGGACGATGCGAAAGCCCAAGGACTGGATGTCTCCGTGCTGCCCATCGGCAAGAAGGCCCTGGACACCTACCGCCGCACTGGGTTGATGGACCAAGCGCTGCCTGCCGACCTGGCCAAGTTGTACGACGGCCTCAACTTCGACAGGACCGCCCCGGTGGCCGAGCTGTTGATGGAGAAGTTCGCCGATGGCAGCTTCGACCGCATCGTGCTGTTCTACAACAAGTTCAAGAACGCCGCGGTGCAGATCACCACGGAGGAGCAATACCTGCCGATCCCGCCCGCCGCTGAGAAGGTGAAGGGGGAGGCCACCAAGGGCGAGCACATCATGGAGCCCGATCGCGCCACCATCGTGGAGCAGATCATCCCCAAGAGCCTGAAGATCCAGCTCTACAAGGCACTGCTGGACAGCAACGCCGCCGAGCACGGCGCCCGCATGACCGCCATGCACAAGGCCACGGACAATGCCGACTCCCTCATCAAGGAGCTGAAGCTGTCCTACAACAAGGCCCGCCAAGCCGCCATCACCGGGGAGATCCTGGAGATCGTGGGCGGTGCGGAGGCGCTGAAGGGGTAGTGGGCCCCCTCGATCGGAGACCAGATCTTCCATCCGGGCCAGAGAGCCCAAATTTTCAACTGCGGTACTCGGCGAACGAACCTCTGCTTTAGACGAACACCATCCTTCTGTCGATCAGCGGAACAATTCGAACCACCCTGCGTACAACGGTCCACTCACAAACGAATGGACCATGAACAGAACTTTACTCGTCGTGCTTGCGGCCCACTTGCTGGGCCAAGCACAAGCGCAGGCCGACCTGGTGGGCCTGTCGCGCGCTCCCGAACCCCGAGGCTTGGCGGAAAGGCTCCAGAACGAACCGGTGCTACTGGAAAGTGGTCTGCCGGTGTTGGAGCTCGTCTCATTTGAAGCGGCATCGAAAGACCACGGCACCGTGGAAGTGCAGTTCGCCACTGTGTCCGAAAGGCCCGAAGAGACTTTCCATGTGGAGCGCTCCGGGGACCTCATCCATTGGGACCTGGTGGCGCAGGTGCAGGGCCAGGGCCACACGGACAGCCATACACCCTACACCATCACAGACGAGTCGCCCATCAACGGGGTCTCGTACTACAGACTGCTGGCGCAGGTGAATGGCGACTGGGCGGAGATCTCCGACCGTTATTCAATACGCCACGAAGGCGTGCAGGACCTGACCATCCATGGTGATCCCCGACCCGGACGTTTCTCGGTCATGGCACAAGGCACCTTGAGCGATATGGCCATCATGAACAACAGGGGGCAGTTCATGACCTTGGAACTGAACATGGACGGTGACCGCGTGAGCGTGAACGCCGAGTTGCTCGAGAACGGCACGTACTACTTCCAAGCCATGGTGGACGGCATCCCGGTGATGCGGCCCATCGTGATCCGTGGAGGCAATATCGTGGGCGGATAGTCCATACGACAGGAGCACCGGCAAAGGGCCGTTCCATCCGGAGCGGCCCTTTGCTCGTTCAGGCACTTGCCCACGTTGTACTTTGGCCTAACCCTTGCGCCGCACCGCCCCCGTGTCCCGACCGCTCATCCTCCTGCTCCTGGCCGCACTCTGTGCCGGACTGTCCATGGGCATCGTCGAGCCCGATGGGGAGCAACGCCTGTTCAGGGTGGCGAGTGACGCACAACGGACCTTGCACAAGGCTGCAGCCGACCTGGACCGGAGCACCACCGCACGACTGAAAGACCTTGAGGACCAAGGACCTGAAGGATGGATGCGCACCCACATGCAGGCGCTGGAAGCCGAGCGGGAGGCCACCGGCACCCTGTACATGGGCTTCGATGGGGACAGCCTCGTGTGCTGGACCGGTCAGCCATCCACCCGCCCCAAGGACCTGCTATCTGACCCCGCCCGACACCTTATACTGCCCGATGCCCTCTACCTCCATTCCATCCGTCAGCAGGGAAGCCTCACCCTCCATGGCCTGAGGCCCATCTGGCGCACACCCCCGATCGAGAACGCCTACCTGCAACGCAGCTTCCACCCTGCTCTGGGCATCCCGCAGGGCATCATGGCAGGACAGGTAACGGGCACCGGCCCTGCCATCAAGGACGACCGCGGTGCCGCGCTCTTCGAACTGGGCTGGCAGGAGGGTGCCATGGAGTTCGGACCTTGGATCATGCAGCGCCTGTTGCTGCTCCTGCTCACCATGGCCTTCGCGGTGGCGGCCATCTGGTCCGCCTGCCAGCGGATCGCCAAAACCGGCAGGACCGTTGTAGCCGCCACCTTGTTCATGGTCCTCACCATCGGTCTGAGGGGGGTGATGCTGCTCGCCTTGCCACCCTCACCCTTCGACCGGCTGCCCTTGTTCGATCCCGCCGTGTATGCCACCTCCATGGCCTTCCCTTCGCTGGGGGACCTGATCCTCAACGCCTTGCTCCTGCTGGTGATGGCGCTTTTCGGGAGACGAATGGCCGACCGGGGGGCCGTACCCATGGGCTCGGCGGTTCTCGCTTGGTCGGCATGGGCAGGCCTGCTCCTCTTCGGCGCCTGGATCACCCAGCTCATCATCGGGGTGGTGGACAACAGCAGCGTCGACCTCGACCTCTTCCATGTTCAGGGCATGAGCTTACTGAGCGCGGCGGCCCTGCTCGGCATCGCCCTGCTCTATGGGGCGTGGTGGATCACGGCCTCGGTCACAGCACGGACCTTCAGTGGACCACTGCGGCCATCGAGCTGGTGGCCACCCCTGTTGATCGCGCTGGTCGGTTCGGTCATTCTCCATCACCTGCTGGGCGTGGTCGATACCATCCTCTTCCTCTGGCCGATGCCGCTGTTGGCCCTGTTGGTGCTGCGCCGCGGCAATGGGCTCCGCTTCGTGCAGGCCGTGCTCGCCATCGGGGTGTTGGCGGGGACCACCGCCCACATCCTCACCAAATACACCCGGGTGCGGGAAGATCGTGAACGCCCCGTGCTCGCCGAACGCCTGGCCATCCGGGAGGACCCCGTGGTGGAGCTCCTCTTCCGCGAAACGGCCCCGGGCCTGCGTTCCGACCCGATCACCCATCGGCTGCTGACCGGTTCAGCCCCCTGCGATGCCACCCAGCTTGATCAACAGGTGCGTCAACGCTTCTTCACCGGGTACTGGGAACGCTATGACGTGCGCCTGTTCGCCATTGGGGCGGACGGGCAGTTGCGCTGTGCCACGGACAACATCGCCCCACAGAGCTTCAGCGGGAAGGTCGATGACTTCAATGACCCCATGGCCCTGGCCGACATGCCCGACCTCTTCATCGAGGAACAGCCCGGCCGCAGCCCCTTCTACCATGCGCGCATCGCGGTGATGCTCAACGATAGCACCCCCCCCGGACAGATCATCCTCGAGCTCCACCCCCGCTCCGCTTCCCAGGGCCCCGGCTTCCCGGACCTCCTGCTGGCCGGTGATGACCCCCTGGCACGCCGAGCCGAACGCTACAGCGTGGCACGCTATGAAGGTGGCCTGCTCGCCGAACGCACAGGACGGGTGGACCATCCCCTCCGCTGGCAGCGGCCGATACCCGCCAGCGGCCTGCTATGGTACACCGACCGGCAGACCCGTTTCCTGGCCAAGGGCGACCCGGCGGGTACCCTCATCGTGCTGGGCTCCACCGAACCCTCCCTTGTGGACCACGCCACCACCTTCAGCTACCTCTTCGCGCTCTTCGGCACCCTGGCCATCCTCGCACTAGGCCTGCGCACCGCCTTCCGGGGACGCTCACCGCTGGACCTGGGCATCAGTGCCAAGGTCCGGCTGGCCCTGCTGCTCTTCGCCGTCATCGGTCTTTCCTTCTTCGGGGTCGGCACCCAGCGCCTCCTTGCCGAGCAATATGAACAACGCTTCCATGCCGCCATCCTCCAGAAAGCGCGGTCCGTGGGTCAGGAGCTCCATCAGCGCTTCGCCGGTGAACCACCGCTGAACAGCAGCCACGTGCCCTACCTCGAACACTTGCTGGCGCGGTCCAGCAACGTGTTCTTCACGGACATCACCGTGTATTCCGCCCAAGGCCGCATGCTCGCCAGTTCGCGGCCGCAGATCTTCTCCAACGGCCTCCTCGGCCGACGCATGGACCCCATGGCCTACGTACAACTGGCGCTCAACAACTCCAGCGGATACGTGCACCAGGAAGCCATCGGTTCGGCCACCTACCGCACCGCCTATGTGCCCCTGCACGACCGCGGCGGAAGGACCCTGGCCTACATCGCCCTGCCCAGCTTCGCCGACCGGGCCCAACAGGAGGAGGAACGCGGCGGAGTGCTCATCGCCGTGGTGAACCTCTTCGTCCTGCTCTTCGCGCTCAGCGTGCTGGTGGCCGTGTTCATCAGCAACTGGACCACCCGCCCGTTGGACCTGCTGAAGAACGCCCTCAGCCGGGTGGCATTGCAAGGCGCGAACGAGCCCATCCGCTACCGTGGCGATGATGAGGTGGGACAACTGGTGGAGGTGTACAACCGCAAGGTGGAGGAGCTGCACGCCAGCGCCGAAAGACTGGCCCGCAGCGAACGGGAAAGCGCGTGGCGCGAGATGGCCCGGCAGGTCGCGCACGAGATCAAGAACCCGCTCACGCCCATGAAGCTGGGCATCCAGCACTTTCAACGCACCTGGAGCCCGGAAGCGCCCGATGCCGCCGAACGCTTGGAGCGCTTCAGCAAGGCCATGGTGGAGCAGATCGATGCGCTGAGCAACATCGCCGGGGAGTTCAGCAACTTCGCGCAGATGCCCCGCACCCAGGAGGAGGACCTGGACCTGGCCGATGTGGTGGACGCCGCGCTGGCCCTGATCGGAGCGTTGGACAAACACTTCACGCTGGAGCGGACCCCCGGGGAGACCCTGCCCATCCGTGCCGACCGCGAACAGTTGCTGCGCGTGTTCAACAACCTGCTGAAGAACGCCGAGCAGTCCATCCCCGAAGGCCGCGTGCCGAACATCACCGTGGTGCTGCGGCGCACGGACGAACAGGTCATCGCGGAGGTGCGCGACAACGGCAGTGGCATCGCCGAGGCGGACAAGGAACGCATCTTCCGGCCCAACTTCACCACCAAGAGCAGCGGCATGGGACTGGGCCTCGCCATGGTGCAACGCATCGTGGAGGGCGCCGGTGGCAGGGTATGGTTCGAGACCCGGGAGGGACAAGGCACGATATTCTTCGTGGCCTTGCCCCTGCGGAAGTAGCCGATACCTTTGACCGTGTCACTCCGGGCCCACTGAGCGAAGTCGAAGTGCCCGGAGCCGACCAAAGTCCATATTGAATGTCGTACCAGAACCTCCTCATCGCCGACGCCGACACGATCCGCGTCATCACCATCAACCGTCCCGACCAGCTGAACGCGCTGAACCGCGCCACCATCGACGAGCTGGACCGCGCGCTCACCGAGGCCGAGGGCGACAGGAACGTCCGTGTGCTGGTGATCACCGGTAGCGGTGTCAAAGCCTTTGTGGCCGGTGCCGATATCAAGGAGTTCGCGCATTTCAGCGTGGAAGAGGGCAAGGCCCTGAGCGCCGATGGGCACAACAAGCTCTTCAGCCATGTGGAGCGCCTGAACAAACCCGTCATCGCCGCCGTGAACGGCTTCGCATTGGGCGGCGGTCTTGAACTGGCCATGAGCTGCCACTTCCGCGTGGCCAGCGAGACCGCCAAACTGGGCCTGCCCGAAGTGGGCCTGGGCGTGATCCCCGGCTACGGTGGCACACAGCGCTTAGCGCAACTGGTGGGCAAGGGCAAGGCCATGGAGATGATCCTCCTCGGCAGCTCGGGCATGATCCCCGCCACCGAAGCCCAACAATGGGGCTTGGTGAACCACGTTGTACCTGCTGACCAACTGCTCAGCACCTGCATGGAACTCGCCAGCAAGATCGCCCGCAACAGCCCCACCGCCCTGGGCGCCGCCATCCGCGCCGTGAACGCCGGCTACGAACCCGGCGCCGACGGCCTGCAACGCGAGATCGAGGAGTTCGGCAAATGCTTCGGTACCGCGGATTTCAAGGAGGGAACGAGGGCGTTCATGGAGAAGCGGAAGGCGGAGTTCAAAGGTGACTAAACCACGGATACACACGGATCAACACGGATGAAATGCCTACCTCCAGGTATCATTTTTGGGAATGCGCCGATCCGTGTCCATCCGTGTCCTCCCGAGGCCTCGGGACGTAGTTGAACTGCTTTGAGCGCCCTCCGCACCCTCGCCGGCCAGACGGCCATCTACGGGCTCAGCAGCATCGTTGCGCGCTTCCTCAACTTCCTGCTGGTGCCGCTGTACACCAGCAAATTCGTGTTCGAGCCGGCCGAATTCGGCGTGGTAACTGCGCTTTATGCGTGGACGGCCCTGCTCAACGTGGTGCTCACCTTCGGCATGGAGACCGCCTTCTTCCGCTTCGCCGTCAAGGACCATGTAAAGGACAACCCCGATGGCGGACGGGTGCTCTACGCCACCGCCACCTGGGGCCTCTTCTTCCCTGCGCTGGCCTTCATGCTGCTCGGCGGGCTCTTCTCCGCCCACCTCGCGAACGGTCTCCACTTCGGCGCTTACGCGAGCGCCGTACTCCTGCTCGTGATGATCATCGGCATCGATGCCATCACCACCGTCCCCATGGCGCGGCTGCGGCAACAGGGACGGCCGTGGAAGTACGCGGCCATCAACATGCTCAGCGTGGGGGTCAACATCGTGCTCAGCGTGTTCTTCTTCCTGTACTGCATGAAACAGTACAACATGGGCCAGAGCAACGCGCTCATCGACGCCGTGTACGACCCCTCGCTCGGCGTGGGATACGTGTTCGCCATCAACCTGGTGAGCACGGCGGTGAAACTGCTGGTGCTGCTGCCCTCGTGGCCCAGTTGGAAACCGCTGGACAAGGACCTGCTGCGCGCCATGTTCGCTTTCGGAGCCCCGCTGATGATCGCGGGCCTCGCCGGCATGGTGAACGAGACCGCCGACCGCGTGATCTTGAAGTACCTGCTGCCCGGGGATGTCGCCGACAGCGAGATCGGCATCTACGGCGCGTGCTACAAACTGGCCGTGCTCATCACGCTCTTCATCCAGGCCTTCCGCATGGGCGCCGAGCCCTTCTTCTTCAGCCATGCCAAGGAGAAGAACAGCCGCGAGACCTTCGCCCGCATCATGAACATCTTCGTGGCGGTGTGCATGAGCGCCTTCCTGGTGGTGATGCTCTTCCTGGACCTCTTCAAGTGGTTCATTCCCAACCCGGCCTACCACGAAGGGCTGCGCGTAGTACCCATCCTGATGCTCGCCAACGTGTTCCTGGGCATCTACTACAACCAGAGCGTGTGGTACAAGCTCACCGACCGGCCGCGTGTGGGCAGTGCCATCAGCCTGATCGGTGCGGCCATCACCATCGTGCTGCTTTTCGCCCTGATACCGCGCATGGGCTACATGGGCGCGGCCTGGACCACCTTGATCTGTTACTTCAGTATGGCGGCCATCAGCTACGTGTGGGGGCAGCGGCACTACCCGATCCCCTACAACGTGAGCCGTGTACTGCTGTACATGGCGGGGGCAGTGGTGCTTTGGTGGGGATCCTCGGCTGCGCTTGGAGTGACAAGCCTGGGAGGTTTGTTGGAATATGGGCTGCGGGCGGTGGTTCTGGCGGGGTACGTGGCAGTGGTGTGGAAGTTGGAACGTGGAGCATTGAGGGTATAGCACGGCGCCGTTGTACGTACTCGCTTCATGATCACGTATCTTTGGTCTTCATGAAGAAGAAGCTCACCCTTAGCATCGAGGAATCGATCGTGCGAAAGGCCAAGGCGAACAGCCGGAGGCAAGGCAAGAGCGTGAGCGAATTCTTCGAGGAGGTGGTTGAACAGGCCACCAGCGGGAAGAAACCAGAACGAAAGTCCTGGAGCGAGGTCTGGGGCGGTACGCTTCAACTTACCGAAGCCGATGCCGTACGGGATGATCGCATGGGTCACTTGGTGCGCAGGGCCAAGGCGAAAGGAGCACGGGCCAAGCAGAAACGTGCCTGATGCGCGTGCTCATCGATAGCGATGTGGTGATCGCTGCCATGGCGGGCACCGAGGACCAGAGCGCCGCCAGTCAAGAGGTGATGGACGCGTTGGCCCAAGGCCGCTTCACCGGACTGACCTCGCCGATCCTGATGGCCAACATCATGTTCGTGCTCAGCAACAAGTGGCGCATAAGCCGCAAACATGTGGACCGCGATCGCGTGGTGAAGGCGATGAACAGCCTCCTGCCCTTGTTCACCATGTTGCCCGTTTCGAACGCAGACTTCTACGCAAGCTTCGCCAGTGAATTCGTCGACCTGGAGGACGGTGTGCAGCACTTCGCCGCCATGCATGCCACCGGGGTGGATGCCGTCGTTACTTGTAATACCAAGGATTTCGCGGTAAGTCAGATCCCGGTGATGGAACCCTCGGCTTTCATTGGTGGAGATCTGGTTTGATGAATTGATCAGATGCGGGTGCGCATTCCGACTTTTGTCCCATGAATGAGTTCGCCGTCCGCATCACCAACAAAAGCCGCCACCCGCTCCCCTCCTACGCCACCGAACACAGCGCCGGCATGGACCTGCGAGCGAACCTCGATTCGCCCATCATCCTCGCCCCTGGCGAGCGCGCGCTGATCCCCACCGGGCTGCACCTGGAACTGCCCGAAGGCACCGAGGCCCAGGTGCGGCCACGCAGCGGACTGGCCTTCAAACACGGGGTCACCGTGCTGAACAGCCCGGGTACCATTGATGCCGATTACCGCGGCGAAGTGGGTGTGCTGCTGATCAACCACGGGCAGGAAGCATTCACCGTGAATGATGGTGAACGGGTGGCCCAATTGGTGGTGGCGACCTATGTCAGGGTTTCATTCGCAGAAAGTGCGGACCTTCGCGCCACTGAACGAGGAGCGGGCGGCTTCGGACACACCGGCACCCGCTGAGCGAGAACCACTTGGAATGAAGATCATCGTCCCTATGGCGGGCATGGGCAAGCGCATGCGCCCACACACCCACACCACCGCCAAACCCCTGCTGCCCATCGCCGGCAAGCCCATTGTACAACGCCTTGTGGAGGACCTGGCCGCCGTGGCCGGGGAGCCCGTGGAGGAGGTGGCCTTCGTGGTCAACCCCGCCTTCGGTGTGAAGGTGGAGAACGAGCTGATGGAGATCGCCAAGCGCGTGGGCGCCAAAGGCAGCATCCACTACCAGGACGTGGCCCTGGGCACCGCCCACGCCATCCTCTGCGCCGAAAGCGCGCTGAGCGGCCGCGTGATCGTGGCCTTCGCCGACACCCTGTTCCGCGCCGAACTGAAGCTGGACAAGGACTGCGACGGGGTGATCTGGGTGAACAAGGTGGAGGACCCCAGGCCCTTCGGCGTGGTGAAGCTCGACGGCGACGGCATCATCACCGAGTTCGTGGAGAAGCCCCTGGAGTTCGTGAGCGACCTGGCCATCATCGGCATCTACTACTTCGCCGATGGCGAGCGACTGCGCAAGGAGATGCAGTTCCTCATCGACAACGACATCAAGGAGAAGGGCGAGTACCAGCTCACCAACGCCATGGAGAACATGAAGCAGAAGGGTGCGCGCTTCAAGGCCGGGGCGGTGGACGTGTGGATGGACTGCGGCAACAAGAACGCCATGGTGGACACCAACACCAAGGTACTCGGTTTCCTGAAGGAGGACAAGGCACTGGTGAGCCCCAAGGCCACCCTCACCGGCAGCCTGGTCATCTCCCCCTGCTTCATCGGCGAGAACGTCACCCTGGTGAACAGCATCGTGGGGCCGAACGTCTCCATCGAGAGCGGTGCCATCATCACCAACAGTGTGGTACGGAATTCGATCGTACGACCCTCCGTGCAGATCACCGATGCCATCATCGACAACAGCATGCTCGGCGAACGCGCCATCGTCACCGGAAAAGCGATGGACCTGAGCCTCAGCGACGACAGCACGGTGGGCTGAGACCACCACCGAGACCATGAACGACCAACGCCTTCCGCTCCTCGGCCTCTGTGCACTGCTTCTGCTGGGGGCCTGTGGGGGGGCGAAACCGGTCGCGAGCACCCCGCCGGCAGGCGACGTACCACCGGCGGCTCCTACCGATAAACGAGCCGAGGTGATGCGCCTGTTCATGGAGGCCACCCAGGCGCGCCTCAGCGGCCAAGGCCCCAAGGCCGTGCAGCTCTACCAGCAATGCCTGCGCGTGGACCCCACCAACAGCGCGTCCATGTTCGAGCTCAGCAAGCTCTACCACCAGGGGCAGAACATGCCCCAGGCAGTGGACTACGCCAAACGCGCCGTGGCAGCCGACAAGGAGAACATCTGGTACCGCTTCCTGCTCGCCGACCTCTACCAGCAGGACCAGCGCACCTCCGATGCCATCGAGGTCTACCGGGGCATCATCCAGCAGTGGCCGGACCGTCATGAGGTGTACTTCGACCTGGCCAACTCCCTCGCCTTCAGTGGCCGGGTGAACGAGGCCATCAAGGTCTACAACGACCTGGAGGCACGCATCGGGCTGAACGACGAGCTGGTGATGCAGCAGTTCGGCATGCTGACCAGCAGCGGCAAGTTCGAGGAGGCCGAACAGCTCGCCCTGCGTGCGGCCGCCGCCCATCCCCAGGAACCGCAATACATCGGCCTGCTCGCCGAGCTCTATGACCAGCGCGGCGACCATGAAAAGGCCCTGCAGCACTACCTCAAGGCCCTGGAGCTCGACCCGGGGAACAGCATGCTGCGCATCGGCCTGGCCGAGCACTACTACGCCACCGGCCGCATGGATGAGGCCTATGACCAGCTGGGCGAGGCCTTCCTGGACCCCGAACTGGACATCGATGCCAAGATGCAGGTGCTCATCGGCTTCTTCGAGATGACCAACAGCGAAGGGGAGAAGCCTGAGGACCGGCCGGCCATGATCTCCCGCGCCTACGGCCTGATCGACGCCCTGGAGAAAGCCCATCCCGAAAGCGGAAAGCCGCACACCATCCACGGTGACTTCCTCCTGCGCGACGGCAAGTTCGCCCAGGCCCGCGAGGAGTTCCGCAAGGCGCTGGAGACCGAGAAGGATCGCTTCCCCATCCACATGCAACTGCTGCAACTGGACCTCCAGCTCGGTGACCACGAGGCCCTGGTGAAGGATGCAGAGGCCGCGGCGGCCCTCTTTCCCACCACTCCGGAGCTCTATCTCTACCAAGGTATCGGCCACTCGCAGCTGAAGCAGCACGACCAGGCCATCGAGGCACTGATCACCGGGCGCGACCTCGTGGTGGACAACCCACCCCTGACCGCCCAGTTCTGGACCAGCCTGGGCGATGCCTACAACGAGGCCGAACGTTACGCCGACAGTGACAAGGCTTACGACAAGGCCCTTGCGCTGGAGCCCGACAACATCGGCACGCTCAACAACTACGCCTACTACCTGAGCCTGCGCGGCGAACAGCTGGAGAAGGCCGAACGCATGAGCAAACGCTCCAACGAACTGGCACCCGGACAGGCCACCTACCAGGACACCTACGCGTGGGTGCTCTTCCGCATGGGGCGCCATGCCGATGCCCGGGTCTGGATGGAAAAGGCCCTCGCCGGGTCGCCACAGCCCGATGGCGTGCTGCTGGAGCACTACGGCGACATCCTCTTCGAACTGGGCGATGCCGCCGGTGCGATGGAACAGTGGCGCAAGGCACAGGAACGAGGTGGTGCCGGTGAGGCCATCGACCGCAAGATCAACGAAGGCCGCCGCGTGGAATGAACATCAAGGGCCTGTCCATCCTGGCGGCCCTGATGGTGGTCGTGTCCTGCAAGCAGGGCAGGCCGCTCACGCTCATCAACCGCGAACTGCCCGCACGCTCCCCCGAAAAGGTGCTGGAGCGCGTGCTGGAACGGGACGTGAAGCCCAGCCAATACTACTCCGCCAAGGCCGCCGTTGAACTCACGATGCCCGATGGCAAACGCAGCTTCAAGGCCCAGATCCGGTCCGTGCACGACAGCGCCGCCTGGGTCAGCGTGGTGCCCGCCCTGGGGATCGAGGTGGCCCGGGTGCTGATGACCCCGGACAGCATCAAGCTGCTGGACAAGGTGAACGACCATTTTTTCATCGGCGACAGCACCAGCGCCATGGCCCGCTTCGGGATGAACCCCGACCTGACCATGCTGCAACGCGCGCTGCAGGGCCTTCCCATCGGCCTGGACCCCGAAGAGAAATACCGCTCCGATCGGGAGGACGGGCAGTACGTGCTGACCAGCAAGGAGAAACGCCGTTTTGTGCGCGCCGCCGAGGACATCACCCCGGGCGACACCCTGGCCCGCGACCGGGACATGGGCGAACGGCGCCTGGAGCGCACCCTGCGCAAGGCCGAGGACAAGGAGGCCATCGTGCACCGCTTCTGGATCGAGCCGGAAAGCTTCCGCATCACCCGCGTGCAGATCAGCGACCTGGTGCGCGACCGCACCGCCGATGTGCGCTACGAGGTGCGCGGCGGGCCCGAGGAGCACTTCATGCCCACCCGCATCAGCATCACCCTCAGCGAAGGCGAACGTCAGGCCTCCGGCGTGCTGGAGCTTTCCAAGATCACGCTCGAAGGACCGCTGAGCCTACCTTTCCGCGTTCCGGAAAAGTTCACACCGATGCCCTGATCCGGCACATGGACACGCACACACCCGCACCCTCCCTCCTGGCGAACCTGTCCCGCGTGATGGCGCTCTGCGCCCTTGTGTTGGTGCTGGCCCCTGCCCAAGGGCAGAACCGCAAGGAGCTGGAGAAGAAACGCGAGTCCCTGGACCGGCAGATCCGCACCACCACGGCCCTCATCGACCAGGCCCGCAAGGAGCAGCGCGTCACCCAGCAACAGTTGCAACTGCTGGAAAGCCAGATCGATGCACGCGAGCAGCTGATCCGCGCCATGAACGGCGAACTGCGCCAGGTGGACAGCAAGATCCAGGAGGACCAGGCCATGGTCATCTCCCTGAAGGAGGACCTCGAGAAGCTGAAGCAGGAGTATGGCCGCATGCTCCAGTTCGCCTACCGTAACCGCAGCAGCTATGACCGCATGAGCTACCTCTTCGCGGCCAGCAGCTTCCAGCAGGCCTACAAGCGCAGCCGCTACCTGGACCAGATCGCCGCACAGCGTACCCGCCAGGCCGCTCTGATCGAGGAGACACGGCAGGAGATCGAGTCCCGCCTCAATGGGCTGAAGGAGCAGCGAGAGGAGAAGAGCCGGATCATGGCCCAGGAACAGGCCGAGAAACAGAAGCTCGCCGCCGACCGCAACGGCCAACAGAGCGCGCTCAGCACGCTGCGCAAGGAGGAGGGCCGACTGAAGGAGACCCAGCGCAAGCAACAGAAGCAACGCAACGACCTGGATGCCGCCATCCGCAAGGCCATCGAGGAGAGCCTGAAACCCAAGGCCAAGGCCGGCGCCACCAGCAAACCCGCCACGGGCAAGCTGGACCTGACGCTGACCCCCGAGGCCAAGGAGCTCAATGCCGACTTCGAGAAGAACAAGGGCAAGCTGCCCTGGCCGGTGGAGAAGGGTGTGATCACCAGCCGCTTCGGCAAGCAACCGCACCCCGTGCTGCCCGGCATCACCATCGAGAACAACGGTGTGGACATCACCACCGAAAAAGGGGCGGCGGTGCGGTCCATCTTCCGTGGCGACGTCAGCAGCGTGATCGTGATCCCCGGCGCTGGAAAGGCCGTGATCCTGAGCCATGGCGCCTACCGCACCGTTTACAGTAACCTGCGCGAGGTGAGCGTGGCCAAGGGCCAGAAGGTGGACACCAAACAGACCGTGGGCACCGTGCTCACCGATGACACCGGCTCCATCGCCCACATCGAGGTGTGGAAGATCACCGCCGATGGCCTGGTGAAGGTGGATCCCGGGCCGTGGTTGTTGCGGTAGGTGGCCATCCACATACACGCCCGGTCAACTGCACTACCTTTGCCGCACATCCCCCGCCCCCATGGCCCTATCCACCCTTCCCCTCTCCATCCTTCTCGGCGTCGTAGGCCCCTGGCAGATCGTACTTGTCGTGGTTGTGCTGATGCTCTTCTTCGGCGGCAAGAAGATCCCCGAGCTCATGCGCGGCCTGGGCCAGGGCATGAAGGAGTTCAAGAACGCCAAGGACGGCCTGAACGAGGAGAAAAAGGAGGAGGGCAAGTAGGCCCCCGCGTTCCGGCGTGAGCACCACCAAGACCTTTACCGAGGCCCGCGCAGCACTTGCCCAGGGCGCAACGGTCAGCGCCGCCACCGAGGCCGCATTGGCCGCTGCACGTCAGCACGCGGACCTCAACGCCTTCCTTGAGCTCTTCGACGAAAGCGCACTGAAGCAAGCGGCCGCCGTGGACGCCCGCGTGAAAGCCGGTAATGCCGGTGCACTGGCCGGCCTGGTGCTCAGCATCAAGGACAACATCTGCTTCAAGGACCATAAGGTCAGCGCCAGTTCGCGCATCCTGGAGGGCTTCACCAGCCTATACAGCGCCACCGTGGTGGAACGCCTGCTCGCCGCCGACGCGGTGATCCTGGGCCGCACCAACTGCGACGAGTTCGCCATGGGCAGCAGCAATGAGAACAGCGCCTTTGGCCCCGTGAAGAACCCGCTGGACCACCGCATGGTGCCCGGCGGAAGCAGCGGCGGCGCGGCGGCCAGCGTGGCGGCCGGCATCGTGCACGCCGCACTGGGCAGCGACACCGGAGGTTCCATCCGCCAACCGGCCTCCTTCACGGGTACCGTGGGCTTCAAACCCACCTACGGCCGCATCAGCCGCTACGGCCTCATCGCCTTCGCCAGCAGCTTCGATCAGATCGGGCCATTCGCCCATACCGTCGCCGATACCGCCGCCCTGTACAGCGCCATGGCCGGTGCCGACCCTCGGGATAGCACCACCAGCCGCACGCCCGTGGAGCCTGTGACCCTGGCACACCCCGGCAAGCTGCGCATCGGCTACTTCCGTGAAGGGCTGGAGCGGGCCGGCATGGACCCCGAAGTGGTGGCACACCTGCAAGGCCACATCGACCGCCTGCGGGCCGAGGGCCATACCGTGGAGCCCGTGGACGTGCCCCTGCTGGACCACCAGGTGCCCACCTACTACATCCTGGCCACCGCCGAGGCCAGCAGCAACCTGGCGCGCTTCGATGGCATCCACTACGGCCACCGCAGCAAGTCCGCCCAGGGCGTGGAGGAGACCTACCGCCTGAGCCGCACCGAAGGCTTCGGACCCGAGGTGAAGCGCCGTATCCTCTTGGGCACCTTCGTGCTCAGCGCGGGCTACTACGATGCCTACTACGCTCAGGCCCAGCGCGTGCGCCGGATCCTCCGCGACCGCACCTTGGAGGCCACCGGCCAGTACGACCTGTTGCTGGGTCCCACCTGCCCCACCACCGCCTTCGCCCATGGCGCCGTGACCGACCCCGTGGCCATGTACCTGCAGGACATCTTCACCGTGCAGGCCAACCTGGCCGGGGTGCCCGCCATCAGCCTGCCCACCGGCACGCACAGCAATGGGCTGCCCTTCGGCATCCAGCTCACCGCCGCACCTTTCGCAGAAGCCAAGTTGCTGGCGGCGGCGGAGCACCTGTTCTGACCCCGTCCACAACGTACTGTGAACGAGCAAGGCACATAACAACGGTCGTCGTCCTGCGTAATACAAGTAACTTCGGCTCGCTCCGGATAGACTTGTATGGCCCTGTTGAAACACCTCTCCCTGCTCGCCCTGCTGCTGCCCACCCTGTTGGTGGCGCAGCCCACCGAGGCCGTGTCCCTGATGCCCGACGACCCCGTGGTGGCCCGTCTCGATGACCTTGCCCAGGTCCCCTGGATCAAGCACTCGTCCTTCAGCACCGATACCGCCCACCACAACGTGCACGGCTTCGCGGCCGACCACATCCCCGCCTGGCCGCTGGAGACCGTGCGCCAGCGTGTGGCCGTGCTGGATGCCAACACGCCCTTCAACCTCACCTACAACCCGGTCGTCCAGTCCTACATCGACCTTTACGTGAGCCGCAAACGGGAAATGAGCTCCCGCATGCTGGGGCTGTCCGAACTGTACTTCCCCACCTTCGATGAATACCTGGACCGCCACGGCATCCCGCTGGAGATGAGGTACCTGGCCGTGGTGGAAAGCGCCTTGAACCCCGCAGCCCGCAGCCGCGCCGGTGCCGTGGGCCTCTGGCAGTTCATGCTCCCGACAGGACGCATGTTCGGGCTGAAGGCCGACAGCTACGTGGATGAACGCCACGACCTCTACAAAAGCACCGAGGCCGCCTGCCGCTACCTGAAGTACCTCTACAACCTCTACGACAACTGGGAGATGGCCCTGGCCGCCTACAATTGCGGGCCCGGCAACGTGAACAAGGCCATCCGCCGCAGCGGGGGCGCCAAGGACTACTGGGCCATCTACGACCACCTGCCCCGCGAGACCCGTGGATACGTCCCGGCCTTCATCGCGGTGAACTACCTCTTTGCGCACCACGCGGACCACAACCTCTACCCCATCGCGCCCACCTACTGTGCCCACGAGGTGGACACCGTGCAGGTATGCTACCCGCTGGACCTGCAGGACCTGGCGAAGCTCACCGGTGCTTCGGGCGATGAGCTGCGTGCCCTCAACCCCACCTTCAAGCTGGGCCTGGTGCCCGATGTGGACCAGCCAGTGAGCATCTACATGCCCCGCGAGGCCGCCGGCACCTTCGTGGCGAATGAGGAGAGCCTCCGCTACCGGGGCTTCTCCACCCCCGCCGTGCCACCGCCCAGCGAGCGTACCCTGGCCACCGCCAGCCCCGCCGCCGGATCCACCAGCCGCTACCATACCGTGCGCAAAGGGGAATCCCTCGGCATCATCGCGGGGAAGTACAAGCTTTCCGTGGGCGATCTGAAGCGCATGAACGGGCTGCGCAGCGACATGATCCGTCCCGGGCAGAAGCTGGTGGTGGGCAAGCAGGCCGCCACGGCCACCGCGGCCAAGCCCGCCGCCAAACCCGTGCAGGACGGCACCTACATCTACCACGTGGTGCAGCCCGGCGACACCCTGTGGGACATCGCCAAGCGCTACCCCGGCGTGAGCGTGGACGACCTGAAACGCCTGAACGGCGGCGCCGTGCAGGATGGCCTGAAGGTGGGCGACCGCATCAAGGTGGGCGTCCAGGAGGGATGAGCCTGCACCGTTCCGCCCTCCCCCTGCTGCTGTGTGCTGGCCTGCTGCTGGCCTGCAACGATGCTCCCAAGCGCAAGCCCCTGGCCGTGGGCGGCGAAAGCGAGGTGCTGGTGGTGATGGCCAAGGGACATTGGGAAGGTGAACCCGGTGCAGCCGTTCGCCAGGTGCTGGAACAGTACATGGAGCACATGCCCCAGCCCGAAAAACGCTTCAAGGTGGCCCAGTGCGCTCCGGAGCACTTCGCCTCCCTGCTGGAAGGGCACCACAGCGTGCTGCTCGCCACGATCAGCGGCAAGGTGGACTCCGTGGCCGTGGTCTCCCGCCGCGATGTGCATGCCTCCGGGCAGCTGCTCGTGCAGGTGGCCGCCTTCGACCCCGAGACCTGGACCCGCATGCTGCAGCGCGAGGGCGGGCCCCTCTCCGAGGCCTTCGAGGCCCACCAACGCCAACGCACCCTGGCCCGCCTGAAACGCGAACAGGACAAGGCCCTGGTGAGCAGCGTGCAGGCCGCGCACGACCTCACCCTCGCCATTCCCGGCGGCTACCGCGTGATGAAGCAGGAGAGCCACTTCACCTGGCTGCAGCGCGACCGCATCGTAAGCGGCAGCGGCCTGGACCACAACGTCATCGAAGGCCTCTTCATCCACCGACACCCCTACACCAGCGACAGCACCTTCACCGTGCCCTTCCTGGTGCAGCAGCGCGACTCCGTCACGGCGGCATTCGTGAATGGCCCGGACCCCGGGTCCTACATGATCGTGCAACGGGTCTTCGAACAGCTGGACCTGATGCCCAGCGGACAGGCCACCGAGCTCGATGGGCGCTTCGCCTACCTGATGCACGGCCTCTACGGCATGCAGGGCGCCAAGATGGGCGGCCCCTTCGTGAGCCTGAGCACCGTGGATGAAGAGCGCAAGGAGCTCATCACCGTGGAGGGATTCGTATACGCGCCGCAGTTCAACAAGCGCGACTACCTGCGCGAGCTGGAGGCCATCCTTTTCTCCCTGCGCATCGGCGCCAAGGCTTCCTCCTGACCCTCAGCAGGCTGCGGACCGCGGGGCACCCGCCTGATGAACAGGACGAGCGCCAGTGTTGATAAAAGACCATCGGTCCCCGACCCGCTTTGCGCTAATTTTCGGGAAGAGCCGTTGACGGATAACATGGACCTCGCACACCTCAGTTCCTTTACCCACAAACATTGCCGCTTCAAGCTCCGCTCGGGGAGGGAGGTCTACGGTGTGGTGTGGGAAGTGGAGACCGCCGAGGGCGGCCCCGATGGAGCGCACAGCACCAGCCTCTACTTCGCCAGCGTGCGCGACTATGAGCGCCTGCAGCAGGAAGGCACACCCGTGCAGGTGATCCCCATGCAGTCCGAGGAGATCGTGTGGGCGGAGAGCATGGCGAGCTGAGGGAGCGCAAAGCGCGCAGTTCCATTCACACTTCACAGCTCACACTTCACACCTCACCTTTCCAGCAGGTGTGAGTGCTGCGTAAAAGGCTCTGAGATCGGAGCGGACGCCTTGCTCCAACACCACCTTCGCCCCCGCCAACCAGCGCGTGGCATCGCTCAGATGGAGGTGGTAGAGGACTGGTGCCAAGGAGGTGTGAAGGGTGAGTGCGGAGCTGTGAGGTGTGAAGTGCTGCTCCTGCACCACCCGCCCGTCGCTGCTCTGAGGTGGGTCAACATTGCCTGTCGCCTATCTTCCGAGAACCAAGAAGATGAAGCCCTACTTCACCACCCCCGCCTGCCACAGCAGGAAACTGTAGTCCAGGGCCACTTCCTTGAGCATCTCGAAGCGGCCTGAGGCGCCACCGTGGCCGGCCTCCAGGTTGGTGTGGAGCAGGATGGGGGCATCGCCCTGCTGGTTCTTGCGCAGGCGGGCCACCCACTTGGCGGGCTCCCAGTACTGCACCTGGCTGTCGTGGAAGCCGGTGGTGACGAGCAGTGCGGGATAGGCCTGGGGCTTCACATTGTCATAGGGTGAATAGGCCATCATGCGGTCGTAGGCCTCCTTCTCCTTGGGGTCGCCCCACTCATCGAACTCGCCGGTGGTGAGGGGGATGCTCTCATCGAGCATCGTGGAGACCACGTCCACGAAGGGCACGGCGGCCACGGCGGCCTTCCAGCGGTCCGGACGCATGTTCACCACGGCACCCACCAGCAGGCCACCGGCGCTGCCACCGAAGCAGAAGAGTCGTTGGGGATCGGCGTACTTCAGGCTGTCCAGGTGGTCGGCCACGTCGATGAAGTCCGTGAAGGTGTTCATCTTGTGCTCCATCTTGCCATTCTCATACCAGTCGCGCCCCATCTCCTCGCCCCCGCGGATGTGGGCGATGGCATAGACGAAGCCGCGGTCCAGCAGGCTCAGGCGGGCGCTGCTGAAGGTGGGCTCGATGCTGTGGCCGTAGCTGCCGTAGCCATAGAGCAGCAGCGGAGAGGTTCCGTTCAGCGGGGTGCCCTTGCGGTACACGATGCTCACGGGCACCTTCTCGCCATCGCGGGCGGTGGCCCAGATGCGTTCGCTGGCGTAGTCGCCAGCACGGAAGCTGCCCACCACCTCCTGCTGCTTCAGCAGGGTGGTGGCGCGGGTATTGAGGTCGCACTCGTACACGCTGCTGGGCGTGGTGAGGCTGGTGTAGCCATAGCGCAGCTTGTCGGTGTCCCACTCGGGGTTGGTGCCGGTGTAGGCCACATAGGCCGGGTCGTTGAAGGCGATCTCGTGCTCCTGCCCGTCGCTCAGGCGGCGAATGCGCAGGTGCGTGAGGCCCTCGGTCCGTTCGCTGAACACAAGGTGGTCACGGAAGGCATCGACATCCTCCAGCAGCACGTCCTTGCGGTGGGCCAGCACCTCCTTCCATTTGCGCTTGTCCTGGGTGTCGCTCTCGGCGCATTCCATCAGGCGGAAGTTGAGCGCCTTCCAGTTGGTGACGATGTACCACTTGCCGGCCTGTCCGTCATGGGCCTTCACGTGCATCACGCTGTGCTCATGCTCCTCCTCGCGGGGCAGGAAGAGGCGGAACTCCTCCATCGGCCGGTCCACGGGCAGATAGCGGTGCTCACTGCTCAGGGTGCTTTCGGTGGTGATGATCACGAACTGATCCGACTGGCTGCGGTACACATCGCAGCTGTAGGCGGCGTCCTGCTCCTCATACACCACCACGTCAGTGGCAGGGTCGCTGCCCATGATGTGGCGGTAGATGCGGTAGCTGCGCAGGGTGCTGTCCTTGCGGGGGTAGAATACGGTGCGCTCATCGGCGAAGGCACAGCCGCCACCGGTGTTGGTGATCACATCGGGCAGGTCGGCGCCCGTGGCCAGGTCGCGGAAACGGATGTCATACTGACGGCGACCCACCAGGTCCACGCTGTAGCCCACGATGCGGTTGGAGGGGCTCACCTCGAAATCGCCCAGGTCGAAGTAAGTGCTGCCCGTGGCCAGCAGGTTCTCGTTCAGGAAGTCCTCCTCGGTGGCATCCGGCGCATCGGCACGGCGCACGTGGATGGGGTATTCCTTGCCTTCCTCAAAACGGTAGTGGTACCAGTAGCCGTTCTCCCGGTAGGGCACGCTGAGGTCGGTCTCCTTCATGCGGCCCTTCATCTCCTGGAACAGGGTCTCCTTCAGCTCCTTCACCGGTGCCAGCATGGCCTCGGTGTAGGCGTTCTCAGCCGTGAGGTGGGCCACCACCTTCTGCGTGTGAGCATCGGGCTCGGCAGCGTTGCGCTGCTCCTCGCTCAGGCGCATCCAGTGGAACTCGTCCACCCGCTGCTGGCCGTGGGCCGTGTGCACATGGGGTTCTTCCGGGGCGATGGGGGCTTGTGGACGGTCGGTACCGGTCATAGGGTCGGGGGCGTTCTGGCAGCCCGCAACGATCAGGGCCAGCAAAGGGATGATGGCGGCGGCGCGGGGGAACATGGGGGGCGAAGGTACTTCTGCGAGGATCGCCGCATCAGCGAGGATCATCGATCCTCGCTAGGTCAGCACCTGATTCAACACCGCGGGAGAGCGCATTTCGCCCATGCCCTCCAGGTGCAGGCGGTAGTAGAGCAGCAGATGGTCCAGGAGGTCGCGGCGCTGGGCGGTGGGAATGCGGGGCTGGGGCAGTCCGTCCAGCGGCACTTCCAGCAGGGTGGCCAGGGCGTGGCTCAGGGGCGGGCCCAGGGTGTGGCCGTGCTGCGCGCCGCCACGCATGAAGTGGCCTTCCTTCAGGTCGAAGCGGTCCTCACCGGGGGCCGGTGCCTCGGGCAGGAATCCCAAGTGGCCCGAGAGCTGCAGCAGGAAGAGCAGGGGGAAATGGGTGACATCGGCCATGGTATCCATCACCTCCAGGGCCTCCTCCAGAAAGGCGTAGAGGGACTCATCGGCGGCCTCCTCGCGCAGCACTTTGTACAGCAGCTCCTGAACGAAGAGGGCGATGGTGCCGCGTACGGGGTCGTAGGGCAGCGTGGTGTAAGGCTTCGCCACGCGCAGCTCGCGCAGCACATGCAGGTCGCGGTCGGGACTGTCATCGGCCACCAGCTCCACGCGGTTCAGGGCCTGCAGTGCCGCCTGGGTGCCCGTGCCCCGCCTGCCGGTCCGCACCACGTAGCTACGCATGCCGGCATGTTCGGTGTAGGCCTTCAGGATGGTGCGCTGGTCCGCATAGCGCACGGTGCGGATGACGATGGCGCGGGTGGTCTGCAGCATGGGTCGGTGCGCGGGATCAGCGCACCACCAGCACCTTGGTGTTGCACTTGAAGGTGCCGAACTGGTCCGTGGCGAAGATCAGGTACACGCCCGTGCTCACCCGCTCACCGGACATGTTGGTGGCGGGCCACAGGGCCTGGCCGCCCAACGAGGTGGTGCGGTACACCAGGTTGCCGCTCACATCGGTGATCTTCACCTCGCTGTCACGCACCAGTCCATCGATGGCCACCTGGCCGGTGTAGCTCTCGCGCACGGGGTTGGGGAAGACCGTGGCGCAGGTGTTCTCCGTGCCGCCTTCGATGGCATCGCTGCGGTAGCTCATGATGCCCCGGTCGGTGGCCACATACACCTCGCCGGTGAGCCCGTCGATGGTGATGGCGTTCACTGTATTGCTCGGCAACGGGCTGTTGGCCTCGGTGAAGTGCTGGATCTGCGTGCGCCCGTCGGGGGATACCAGGAACACACCGCCCGTCTGGGTGCCCAGCCATTTGCGGTTCGCACCGTCCACGGCGATGCAGCTCACGAACTCGGTCTCCAGCAGGTACTGGAAGTTGCCGTCCTGTTCCAGCAGGATCTGCTGGGCATCCACGGGGTTGTTGAAGACCACCTCAGGGGTGTAGTACACGGCCACGCCCTTGCTGGTGCCAACCCAGATCTGGCCTTCCTTGTCCTCGGCCACGGCATACACGTCGGGCGCTGGCAGTCCGCCGGTGCCGGCCTCGCTGTTCAGCAGCTTGTAACGGTCGTCGCTCGTGTTGTCCAGGGTGCCGTTGTCATCGAACACCAGCAGGGCATTGCCGCGGGGCCGCACGATCCATTTGTAGCCGTTGCTTGCCGCCAGGATATCGGCGATGAGCAGATTACCGTTCAGGATGGACCCCGGCGTGTAGCTGTACCAGCTGCCGCTCTTGGTGCGCACGGAGATGGGCGAGGGGGCCCAGGCATTGGATATCCACAGGTTGCCGTCCAGGTCGTAGTCCAGCCCCGCCACGTTGACCTTTTCGATGCCTTGGTTCAGGTCGTTGCCCAGAGAGCTGTTGCCGGCGTTGAAGATCTGCACCGGGCGCCCATCACGCAGTTCCAGCAGGCCATCGTCCCAGCTGCCCGCATAGGCGTGCGTGGGGTCCTCGGGGTCCACGGCGATGGCCACGATATCGTTCACCGCACCGCCGTAGGTGTTGGCACCGGCCATCAGCGGGGTGTTGCCCACGTCGCTGGTGCTCCAGGTACCGTTTCGGTAGAGGTGCACACCGTCCTTGAGGAAGGTGTTGGACCAGTTGCCCGCCAGGGCCCCGGTGGCGATGTACACGGCGCCACCACTGCTGGCCAGCCTCCAGGTATTGGCGTTCTTCGGGCCGTTGGGCAGGAAGGAGCGGTCCGTCGCCCCCCCGAAGTTCACGAGGCCCACCTCCAGATCGGCGATCCAGAAGGTGGCATTGCTGCCGCGGATGGCCTGCGAGGGATTGGCGAAGCCCCCCACGTAACCGAAGATGAAGCTCACCTCGTTCATCGCCTGGTCGTACATATGGATGTCCGAGTTGTGCGGGATCACCACGAAGGCGCCGTCCGTGGAGACATCCAATCGGCGGTTCACGCGGCCATAGAGCGGGGCGAAGCGCTGCCAGGCATTGTCAGTGCCCAACATCAGCAGGGTGTCCAGCGCCACCTGCGAACCCCTGTAGTTCAGCAGTAGCTTGTCGGCGAATGTGGAAATGGAGGTGAAGGGTCCGCCGGCGATGTTGAAGCCCATGTCCGAGCGCTGCCGCCAGCTGTCAAAGGAGGCCAGGTTCGGCGCATTGCGCGCGGCGGTGAACAGGCCCGTGGTGGTGGCCGCGTAGATGGAATCGTTGTATACCGTGATTCCGTTCACCTGCACCTGGCTGCCGTTGGGTCCGATGCGCCAGGTGTCACGCACCTCCTTTCGCTCCAGGTCCAGCACCACGATGCCGAAGCCGCAGCCCAGGAAGGCGTTGGTGCCTTCGAAGTACACCGAATAGATACCCTTGTTGCCCAAGATGTTGCTGCGCTTGATGTCGCCCACGTTGGTGGTGCGATTGCCCTCGATCAGGTCCAGGTTGCCGTTGGTGTAGCACACCAGCAGCATGCCCAGCGGTTCGTTCCACGCCAGCCCTTGGATGCCGACGTCGTTCAGCGCGTTCACCTTGGAGAGCGTCTCGATCTCGCCCGTGGCCGTGGTGTAGCGGAACATGCTATTGGCCGTGGCGGTGAACACGTAGCCGCCTCCCTCGGCCACCGCGATGGCCTTGCGGTAGGGGTAGTGCTCCGACCATGCACCGATGGGCACCTCGCTTTGCGCGTGCAGCACTGGGGAGAGCAGGCAAGGAAGGACCAGGAGCAGGGTTCGGATCACGGACATGGCAGAAGGATCAGCAGTGCACACAACGCCGGAACAGGGCAATTGGTATGGAACAAGGTAGGCAGTGCACAAAGATCGGCCAGGGGAAGGCTCCGTCGGTGGTGGGGCGTGCGGATGTCAGGGGGCGGTAGTGGGGGGCCGGTCGATCGACAGGCCCCGACCTTGGGTCAGGGGCGCTTCATGGGGCTGGGGAGGCTTCAAGCGAGCTTGGCCTCCCCGGTAGACGGTCGCGTGCGGATGCCAAGGGATCCGGTCGTGGGGGGGCCGGTCGATCGACAGCTACCCCGGTCTGCGACCGTGGGCTCATTTCAAGGGGGCCTCGGCTTCAAGCGAGCTTGGCCGAGGGGGGCCTTGAAATGAGCGATGCCCCGGGGGACCGGGGCATCAGCTGATCGAGGTCGCGTGCGGATTCGAACCGCAGTAGCAGCTTTTGCAGAGCTGTGCCTAGCCACTCGGCCACGCGACCGGAAAGTGGGCTGCGAAGATAGGAGGATCGGGCTATCCCTCCACGCTGTACACAGCTTCGGCCACATCGCCGTTGATGGGCGGGCGCTCCTTCACCAGGCGCACGTGCCAGTGCAACGCGGGGTCCCACTCGGCCTTCAGGGCATCGAGGATGCGACGCACCACATGCTCGATGAGGTTGGCGCGCACCGCCATCTGCTCCTTCACAATGGCCGTCACCCGGCCGTAATCGACCGTATCGGCAAGGTGGTCGCCGGTCTCGGCAAGGCCGAAGTCGCCTTCCACGGTAACATCCACCCGGAAATGGCCACCGATGCGACCCTCCTCGGCCAAACAGCCGTGGTAGGCGAACACCCGGATGCCGTTCACCTCCATCAGGCCCATGCGCGGCAGTGTTGCAGGCCGGCGTTCAGGCGGGCCATCACTTCATCCCTGCCCAGCAGGGCGCTCACATCGAACATGCCCGGACCCTGCATGCGGCCGGCCACGAACAGGCGGTACAAGGGCATGAGCTGGCCGATCTTCAGGCCATGCTGCTGCAGCACTGCGTTGAAGGTGGCCTCCAGCACGGCCGGTGTCAGTGCGGGCAGGGTGGCCAGCTGAGCGATGTAGGCCTCCAGCGCCGGGGCGGCCTCGGGCTTCCAACGCTTGCGCAGCTCCTCCTCGGCCGGGGTGTTGTCCTTCAGCGGCGATCCGCTGGTGAACAGGTAGATCCCTTCCAGCATGTCCCCCACGAAGGTGGCGCGCTCCTTCAGCAGCACGGCCGCGGCGGTGGCGCGCTCCACGGTGGTGTCGATGCCCTGGTCCTTCAACTTGGTCTGCAACTGCGCACCCAGCTCGGCATCAGGCCGCATGCGCAGGTACTGCTGGTTGAACCACTTGGTCTTGTCCGGATCGAACTTGGCGCCACCCTTGTGTACGCGCTCCAGGTCGAAGTGCTTCACGAGTTCGTCCTTGCTCATCAGCTCCACATCGCCGCCGGGGTTCCAGCCCAGCAGGGCCAGCATGTTGATGAAGGCCTCGGGGTAGTAGCCACGCTCGCGGTAACCGCTGCTCTGCTCGCCGCTGGTGGGGTCCGCCCAGTTCAGGGGGAACACCGGGAATCCCAGACGGTCGCCGTCGCGCTTGCTGAGCTTGCCGTTCCCATCGGGCTTCAGGATCAGCGGCAGGTGGGCGAACTGCGGGCGCTCCCAACCGAAAGCCTCGTACAGCAGCACGTGCAACGGTGCGCTGGGCAGCCACTCCTCCCCGCGGATCACATGGGTGATGCGCATCAGGTGATCGTCCACGATGTTGGCCAGGTGGTAGGTGGGCATGCCGTCGCTCTTGAACAGCACCTTGTCGTCGATGTTGGCGCTGTGCACCACCACCCAGCCGCGGATGATGTCCTCGAAGCGCACCTCGGTGTGGCGCGGCACCTTCAGGCGGATCACATGCTCATCGCCGCGCGCCAGCCGCTCCTTCACCTCGTCGGCGCTCAGCGTCAGGCTGTTCTTCATGTGCTCACGCGTCACGGCGTTGTAGGCCGGTGAGGCCGATCCCGCAGCCTTCAGCCGTTCGCGCATGGCCTCCAATTCCTCCGAAGTGTCGAAGGCGTAGTAGGCCTTGTCCGCGGCGATCAACTGGTCGGCGTACTGCCGGTACAGGTCCTTGCGGTCGCTCTGGCGGTAGGGGCCGTCCGGGCCGCCGGTCCAGGGGCTCTCATCAGGGGTGATGCCGCACCAGTCCAGCGCCTCGCGGATGTAGTCCTCAGCCCCGGGCACGAAGCGCGCCTGGTCGGTGTCCTCGATGCGGAGCAGGAACTGGCCACCGTGCTTGCGGGCAAAGAGGTAGTTGTAAAGGGCTGTGCGCACACCGCCCATGTGCAGGGGGCCGGTGGGGCTGGGGGCGAAACGGACGCGGACGCTCATGGGGGCGGTGCTCTGGTGGCTGGTGCGCTCAACTGCCTTTCCGGGTGGGACCCGGGCAGCATCCGCACTGGCGGAAAAAGGGAGCGCGAAGGTAACGGGGGCGGAACGATGCAGCGGAACGCCCCCGGATCGGCGCCCCTCTGATCCCGGGGCGCTCTGCGCACCGCGGTCCGACACTACATACTCGGCAGCATGTGTGGGCGTGGGAACTGCAACGGCCCAGCGTGCACCTACTGAACCACCAACGTTTCCCTGAGCACCGCGTCGTCCGTGCGCAGCTGCACGAGGTACGCGCCAGCGGGGAGGTCCAGGTCCACCAAATATGACCACCCTGCACCAACGGTCCGCTCATGCACCAAGCGGCCCTGGCTGCAGTAGACGCGAAGCGCCTGTACCGGCAAGGCCTCATCCCAGCGGATGGTGAAACGGCCGTCGGTCGGGTTCGGGTATAGCCCCAACGACCTGGCCTCACGCTCACGCACCGAGGTCGTCACCGTGGTGTTCCAATACACGTTCGTCCTTTGAATGAAGCCTTGGATCACGAGGTCCACGAGGCCATCCGCGTTGAAGTCGTCCGCCGCGCAGGCCGCTATGTATTCGCCACCCACGGTATCCGTGGGGATGAAGGCGTTGTTACCGAGGTTCTCGTACACGATGTTGTAGATGTTGGGCAGCCCGCCCATCTGGGAGCCCAGGATCACCAGGTCCTGGTCACCATCGTTGTCCAGGTCCGCGATCACGTTGGTGCCGAAGAAGGTATGCTGCAGCCCGCTATCGCCCAGTTCGGTGAAGAAGCCGTCGCCATCATTCAGGTACAGGATGGTGCGCACCGCGAACGAGCTGGTGGGGCCGGACACCAGGATGTCCTGGTCCCCGTCGCCATCGGTATCGGCCACATCCACGTCGTTGGCGTTCAGGGGCACGAACGTGTTGCTGCCATCCGGTGTGAAATTGCCTGTGCCATCGTTGATGTAAAGGATGGTCGAATGTTCGCCGTTCTGTTGGGTGCCGGCGATGATCGCATCCAGGTCGCCATCGCCCTCCGCATCGATGAATGCCACCACAGCAAGCTCCACAGGCGTAAAGGCTGTGCTGCCCACCGCTGTGAAAGCGCCATTGCCATCGTTCAGGAAGAGGTCGGCCACGAAGGTGTTGTTCTCGTCCTTTACGGCGAGCAGCAGGTCCGGATCATCATCTCCGTCCACATCGCCGATGGCCACGCCGGTGCCTTGAAATTGCGGAAGCGCGGGGTTAGACAGCAGTGTGAAGGCCCCCTGCCCATTGTTCAAGTAGATGTGGGCAAATTCCGCCTCGTTGAAGCCATTGCCTGAAAAGAACAGGTCCAGATCACCATCGCCATCCAGGTCCACGAAACGAGTAACGCTGCTAAAAGCCTCCGGAAAGGGCGTGGCCACCTCCGTGAAGCCTCCGAAGCCATCGTTCAGGTACAGCGCGGTCTCGGGGCTTTGGCCCACCATCAGTAGGTCCATGTCGCCATCCCCATCGATATCGCCACTGGCCGATGAGCCGGCGTAGACCTCTACCAACGAAGGTTGCGGGGTGGCCAGGGTGAACGTGATGTTCTGCGCACGTGTGAATGGAGCTGCGGCAAGCAGGAAAAGGACGGGTAGCGAACGCTTCATCATGGGCTGTATGTGAGATGGTGGGGGTAACGATGGCTGTAGTTACCCGCGCAACGCATTTAGCCGCCGCCCAAGCACACAAATGACGCCTGGAACGCCGCCCAAGTTGCCCGACAGAACTGTCTCAGGAGGTGAGTGTCCTGCCTGTATATTGGAATGCCGTGCCGCCAGCGCTCCCACATCCGCCGTCTCCGGGGATACGATGGGACCCTGCGGCCACGCGCATACCGCAGGGTCCCAAGGACGCGGAGCCAGCGGTTGTATTGAAGCCAACGAACAAGGCCGCCAAGCCCTGCCCGCTCAGCAACCCACCGTGCCGAAGGAGAACACGAACTCCTGTTCCACCGCTTCGCCCGCAGCGTTGGTGGCGGGTTTCCAGGTTCCGGGCAGGGTGTTCATCAGGTCCATCACCCGCGTGTCCAACGGGGGGTAGCCTGAGCTCTCCGACAAGCGGACATCCGAGACCGTGCCTGCTTTGTCCACCGTGAAATAGACCTTTCCCGGCCGCAGGGTGTTGGCATCCACCATGTATGCGAAGACCGAGGTGCCGTTCTGCACGTGGGCGATCATCGCTTCCTTGCCCAAGCTGTTGGCAGCCTCCTGCTCCGGCACGATCGTCACGTGCGGTGTGAAGTAGTCGGTACTGGTGGTTCCTGCTCCACCGAAATTCGCCCTGGCCCTGACCTGGATCATGAAGTTGTCCGAATAGTCCAAGGACCACAGGAGCTTCAGTTGTTCCGCATTCAACACCGTATCGGTGCCCGGAACGACGATCTCGGAGCCATCCTCGCGTTCGATCGTGCGGATATTCACCGAGGAGTAGATAAGGCCACCTTGTCCCAAATGCCCCGGAACGATATCGTCTACCGACTTCGCAGCACGTAACTGGTCCTTGGTGACGGTAAGTAAGAAGCGGGAATCCAGGTCGTAGAAGATCTGCGTGGGGGTTCCGCGCAGGTAAGTGCCCAAGCCCAGGTCCAACGAAACTGCGGCTGCGCTGGTCGTTGGTGTTACGGCCAAGGACTCGGGCTGCGGCTGGCCCGTGCAGCCGCCGGAGAGGGTCAACAATGCCACCAGTGCGGAAAATGCGATGTTCATGTTCGTCTTCATGGTACGTGTCGTTGGTACAGTTCAACAGTTTTCAGCATCCGCCCGGCCCCACCACGAACTCGAAGGCCTGTGCCACCGCACGGCCCTTCGCATCGGTGGCCGCTTGCCAGCGTGGCATCTCCCGGAAGATCCGCACCAGCGCCCCATCCAGTTCCGCGTTGCCCGATGTCTTCACCAGTTCCACCTGTGTGGGCGCACCCGTGGCATCCACCTGGAAATGCAGCACCGGGGGCTTCAACCAGCCGATGCCCGGTGCGATGTGCTGCAGCACCCGCGTCTTCAAGTAGCTCACCAGGGCCTGCTCGCCGCCCCCGAAGCTGGCCTGCCTGCCGTGGTAGGCGTTGTGCACGCTGCCCTCGGCCACCTCGGCCATCGGACGCACCACATAGACCTGGTCGGAGAACAAGGCGGTGGGGTCCAGGAAGGGTGCGCGTGCCGTGGTATCCTTCGGCAGGCTCAGCGGGTCGAAGGTCCTCACCGGCCCTTGCAGACCGGTGGAGGGTGCGGGAACACCGATCACGGCGATCTCCACCGAAAGGAATACGGCGCCAAGTGCGAGCGCAAGTACGGGGGCTTCTAGAATGCTGAACATGGGTGCTGTTGCGTTGATACGCTAAAGGTGGGGCGGTCGTGCGCCAAAGTGAGTTACCTAGTGTAAAATACTGTAAACCGAGCGTGAAACATTGTGCATCAAGCACTTAGCCCACTACCTTCGGGGCATGATCGCGACCCCTCCCCGGCACCTGGTGCTGCTTTCCGGGGTCTTGTTGGCGCTGGCACCCCTGCGTGCCCAACAGACCGAAACCCGTTCGCCGCATGAGCATGTGGGCATGCGCATGATCGGCCACGCGGTGCTCCTGTCCGTTGGCGACAGCAGCTCCCTGGTGCTACCGGTGCAACGTGTGGCCGATAGCTACCTCATCTCCTTCGGCACCGAGTTCGGCTTCGTGCCCGAGCGCCTGGCCGCTACGGTGGACAGTGTGATGGCCACCACACGCCTCTCAGCGGACTACGTGGTGGAGGTGGAGCGCTGCGGAACGCGCGAGGTGGTTTACAGCTACGAGCACCGCACAGCCGACACGCTGAACATCATGCCCTGCACCTCGCGTGCCCTGCCCAGTGCCTGCTACACCCTGCGGGTGGCCCTGCTGCCCCCCCCGCCGCCAACGGAGCAGGTGGCAGCGGTGCCGGCTGCCGTGCCGCCGAGCGATCAGGCACCCACGGCCTGGATCCTGGCCGCGGCGCTTGTTGTGCTCCTTGCGCTCATCACCTTCGTGCTATACCGCCGCAAGGCTGCGCCTGTGGAAGCCCCCAAGGGCACAGGGGTGGCCATCGGCGCCTTCCTCTTCGACCGGGCCAAACTGGAACTGAGCTTCCAGGACCAACGGACGGAACTGAGCGCCAAGGAGGCCGAGCTGCTGCACCTGCTGCACGGCAACGTGAACGAGACCGTGGCGCGCGAGCAGATGCTGAAGGAAGTGTGGGGCAACAACAGCGACTATGTGGGCCGCACCCTGGATGTCTTCGTCTCCAAACTGCGCAAGAAGCTGGAGGCCGACCCCAATGTGCGCATCGCCAACATCCGCGGGGTGGGCTATCGTTTGATCCTGGACAGCTGAGGGCCGGACGAGAGCAAGTGCACATGGAAAGCGCCCCTGCCTCCATCGCCGCCGGAGCGAGGTTCTTCGAGGTACCCTTCACATATTGATGCATCCAGACCGGGTAGCCAAAGGCTACCATCAGGATGTGCTTATCGAGCATAGCCAAAGGCTACGCTTGGATCCCGGGCATTCGGGGATTTCGCAGGGTTACATGGGTGAGACCTATGGTGGCTTCAAGGCCAGCTACCACCACAGCCACGCCACCGCTCCACCGCCCAGCACCGCCGCGGGCACCAGGCAGCCCACCGTGGTTCGGTTGTATACCCGGTTATAGGCCGCCTTCTTCGGGTTCGTCAGCCAGCCCCAGCCGCGGGGGGCCTTCAGGCCCAGGCTGTGCCGCACGTAGCGCTTCACGCTGGTGCGCACCGCGATGCGTTTCTTCAGGGAAGGGGTGCGGAAACCGACTTTCATGGGTTGAGCACCCCCCCTGGCTTACCGAGCGTAGGGACTCTTCTTAGTGGCGGTTCGAAGCATCGCCCGACGCATTTTGTTGGCACCAGCCGCATCACCGGATACCATTCAGGAACCAGGTGTCCACCATGCCTTTCCCCTTCAGTTCCACAGGCCCGCGGGACTCGAACTGGAACTCTTCGGAAAGCCGCGAACGAACGACATCAGTGACCTGGATGCGTCCCGGAAGTCCTGAGCCTTCCAGACGACTTGCCGTATTCACCACATCGCCCCAGAGATCATAACTGTATTTCTGCTTGCCAACGATACCAGCAACCACGGTGCCCGTATGGATCCCGATGCGCATGCTCAATTGCTGGCCATTCACAGCATTGTAGTCTTCCAAGGCCTGTAGCGCATCGATCGCGAAATGGGCCACCTGCTGGCAGTGTGTTGAACTGCGCTCTGGAACACCGCCCACCACCATGTAGCAATCACCGATGGTCTTTATCTTCTCGAGCCCGTGCTTGACGGCCAGTTCATCGAAACGGCCGAAGATGTCGTTCAGGATATGTACGAGCTGTCGTGGAGCAATGGAGGCGCTCAATTGGGTGAAGCCAACAATGTCGGCGAACAGCACGGTGACCTCGGGGAAGATCTCCGCAATGTTGGATTCGCCCTTCTTCAACCGGTCGGCAATAAGCACCGGCAGAATGTTGTTGAGCAATTTCTCGCTGTGTGCCCGCTGGTCGTTCAACTCACGGGCCTTGCTGTGTGCTTCGTCGAGCGCAATTTCCAACCGGGCGGCCATATCGTCGATGGTGCGCGACAAAAGGGCCAATTCATCGTTGCCTGATTCCCCGGTACGGGCTTTCAGGTCCCCGGCGGCGATGCGCTCCACCGTATGGATCAGCCCGGCACCCCTGCGCACCAACCGGCGCTGCAGCAACACCACCATCAGCAGGAACAAGGCAAGCAGCGCGGCACTCGTAAGGAGCAACCCGAACAGCATGCGGGATGCACGGGTGTTCAGCAGCGCCAATTCAGCGCGTGTCCGCTCATCCACCGCATTCGTGAAGCGGCCGATGGGGTCCATGATGGAGGCTTTGGCTTCGTTGTATTCCTGCCCATGCAGCAGGGCTATCGCCAAAGCCCGCTCCTTCATGGCAAGGCCGGTGTCCTGTTCGGAAGATGGTACACGCATCAGGTCGAACATGGCGCGATGCTCCAATTCCACGAGTTTGTCCGACCGGTATTGCGCCTCCTTCAACAGGGCGAATTCCTCCAGCGTAATGCCGGCGCCGAGCATGCGTTTCTCCAGGGCCATGCTGCCATCAGCACTGTCCATGGGCGCAGGAAGCTGGCCCGCGAGCACCATCGCCCAGTACACCTCGCTCCGCTCACGTGGCAAGGCCAGGATGCCATTCCTCAGGTCGAGCACCTGTTGGAAGTGATCACGGTAGCGGGGCTCACCGGTGACCACATAGCTCCGGGCGAACGCGGTCAGTTTTTCGCTGGATGAGAGCAGCTCCTGCGCCAACTGATGGGATAGGTGCCTGCGTTCCTGCGCAGCCTCCGCAGCATCCAGTTCGCGACCCAGCATCCAGGCCAATGCGGGAACCAGCATGGACAGGGGTACTGCGACGAATACAAGGCTCAAAAGGAGGTTGCGGATGGTCATGGACCCCGGCAAGATAGCCCCTCGCTTCCGACCGTTCGTGATCCATGAGCGCGCGCCGCTCACATCACCCCCTTCAGCATCCGGTTCCAGTAGAGCCAGGGCAGCAGGTGCTTCTTCAGGATCCACATGCTCCACAGCGGCTTGGCGGTGTCGAACATCCGGCTCAGCAAGGGGTCGCTGTCGCGCACGTTGTCGTACTTGAACTCTGCCAGGAGCATCTTGCCGTAGCCGGTCACCAGCGGACAACTGCTGTATCCCTCGTACTTGACAGGCGAGAGCATGCCGTCCTTGATGCGTTGCAGGATATTCGCGACCACCACAGGTGCCTGCTTGCGGATGGCTGCGCCGGTCTTGGCGGTGGGCAGCGCGGCCGCATCACCCAGCCCGAAGATGTTCGCGTAGCGCTTGTGCTGCAGCGTGTGGATGTCCACCTCCAGCCAGCCCTTGCTGGGGCCAGCGGCGTAGGCCAGCGGCGAGTTGCGCACGAAGTCGGGAGCGCTTTGCGGAGGCGCCAGGTGCAGCATGTCGTACTTCATCGCAATGATGCTCTCGCCCTCGATCTTCTCCGGCAGGCCCTGCTCCTCGGTGATCACGCAGTGGTTGTCCCCCGGCTTGCTCCATTTGAAGTGGATCTCCTTCTTCACCGGGTCGATGGCCACTGGATTGTAGAAGGTCTTCAGGATGATGCTCTTCTTGCGGATCACATCCTCCAACGCCGCGCGGAAGGGATCCACGCCGAAGATGACCGAACCGGGTGTGGCGAAGACGAGCTTGGTCTTTTCGCGCACCCCGTTCCTGCGGAAGAACTCATCGGCCAGGTAGGCGGCCTTTTGCGGGGCGCCACCGCACTTGATGGGTGTGGCAGGTTGGGTGAACACGGCGATCCCGCCCTTGAAGTTCTGCATCACCCGCTTGGTCTTCTCGGGGTCGAGGTAGTTGCTGCACACGAAGTCCGTCTTCAAGGCCTCGCGCAGTCCGGGCATGTCGTCGATGTTCATCTGGATGCCCGGGCATACCACCAAATGGCCATAGGTGTACGTGTTGCCCTCCCTGGTCCGCACGGTGTTCGCATCGGGCTCGAAGGTCGCAGCGTGCTCAGCGACGAGGTCCACCCCGGGTGGGATCAGGCTGGCCTCATCCCGTCGGGTGTCCTTCATGCTGAAGGTGTCGGCTGCCACCAGCGTCCAGGCAGGCTGGTACCAATGGTCCTTGGCGGGGTCTATGATGGCGACCTTCAGGTGCTTCTGCTTGCGGCGCAGTTGCGCGGCTGTCATGATCCCCGCGGTACCGCCGCCGATGATGAGGATATCGTAGTAGTGCGTGGTGGCCATGGTACGGAAGCGTTGATGCTCCTACAAAGCTGGCCAAGTGTGACGCATTTAGCCATGACGATCGTCACACGGCACCAGCAGGAAGGCCCGCGGGTTGGATCGGTTACCCCGGGCGGATATTCCGGTGTTGCTCGGGCCTGTCGATACATTGATCGAGCCGACCTCTCCTTCTCATCTATTCCTGTCAGCCTTCATAGTTCCATCGGCACATCCTGCAGCAGGATCTCCGCGCCGTTGGGGCCGACTTCGATATTCAGCGAAGCGGTGTCCCACACGCCCAATGCATCGCGTTTGCCCAGCTGCTGGCCGTTGATGGTGGCGCTGCCGCTGATGATGAATGCGTATACGCCATTGCCTTTGCGCTTCACGGTATAGGATGCGTTGCGGCCCGCATCGAAGTTGCCGATGTGGAACCAGGCGTCCTGGTGGATCCACACGCCGGCGTCATCGGGGTTCGGCGAAAGCACCTGCTGGAACTTGTTCACGCGTTCCTGCGGGTCCAGTGTCATCTGCTGGTAGCGCGGGGGCACTTGCCGCTGGCGCGGGAAGAGCCAGATCTGCAGGGTGTTCGCGTCCTTGTCCGCGTTCGGATTGAACTCGCTGTGCAGGATGCCTGTGCCCGCGCTCATCACCTGCACATCGCCCGCGTTGATGATGCTGGTGTTGCCCATGCTGTCCTTGTGCTGCAGGGCCCCCTTCAACGGGATGGTGATGATCTCCATGTTATCGTGCGGGTGGGTGCCGAAACCCTTGCCGGCCGCTATGATGTCATCGTTCATCACACGCAGCACACCGAAGTGCATCCGGGTGGGATCGTAGTGGTTGGCGAAGCTGAAACTGAAGTTGGCCTTGAGCCAGCCGTGATCGGCGGTGCCGCGCTCGCTGGCGCGGTGCAGTACCATGTTTTCCATGCGTTCGGGAGGTGTTGGCGGGAGGTGATCGAAGCCTACGGGGTCCAGTGGCTTCAGTTCATCGATGTCGTTCCGGAGCACACTGGCTGCAGCTGCACCGCTGACCAGGACGCTTGTTCCCAGAAGGCTCTTGCGGAGGAAGTCTTTTCTGTCCATGGTTCTGTTGTGTGAGCTTCAGCCGCAAACATATACCATGGTAAATAAATCCACGGAAACAAGCCGAGCATTCCATGAAGGCTACCCCGCGCTGAGGGCCGTCAGTTCGCACCGTGCGCCCTCTCCCACCTTTGCCACCATGAAGAACGTGGCTTGGATGTCAGCAGAAGAGGCGGTGCGCTTGGTGAATTCCAGGGATCGGGTCTTCATCCATGGCAGTGCCGCCACTCCGGTACGACTGGTGCGCGCCCTGCTGGACCGCCACACGGAACTGCACGATGTGGAGCTGGTGAGCATCAGCACCTTCGGCGAACTCGGCTTCGAACGGCCCGAGGTGCAGCGCGCCTTCTTCCTCAACGCCCTCTTCGTGTCGGCCAACATGCGCTCCACCGTGGATGGTCCTCGGGGCGATTACATCCCGGTGTTCCTGAGCGAGATCCCCCGCCTCTTCGAGCAAGGCGTCCTTCCGGTGGACGTGGCCCTGGTGCATGTTTCCCCGCCGGACCGTCATGGTTTTTGCTCCTTGGGCGTATCCGTTGATGTGGCCCGCTCGGCGGTGCGCAACGCCCGGACGGTGATCGCCCAGGTGAACCCCAACATGCCGCGCACACTGGGCGACGGGCAGGTGCACGTCGCCCGCTTTGCGGCCATGGTGCAGGTGGATGATGCCCTGCCCGAGGTGGACTATGCGGGCGCCATCGGACCCACCGAGGAGCGCATTGCCCGCTACATCAGCGAGATGGTGGAGGATGGCGCCACCCTGCAGATGGGCATCGGTGCGATCCCGGATGCCATCCTGCGCGGGCTGGGCGGTCACAAGGACCTCGGGGTGCATACCGAGATGTGCTCCAACGGCATCATCGACCTGGTGGAAAAGGGCGTCGTGACCAACAAGTTCAAGAAGAAACAGCGGGGCAAGATCGCCACGGCCTTCGCCTTCGGCACCCGCCGTCTCTACGACCTGGTGGACGACAACCCCTTCTTCGCTTTCCTGGACGCCCAGTACGTGAACGATACGAAGGTGATCCGCGAGAACCCCAAGGTGGTGGCCGTGAACAGTGCCATCGAGGTGGACCTCACCGGCCAGGTGTGCGCGGACAGCATCGGCACCTACCAGTTCAGCGGCGTGGGCGGGCAGATGGACTTCATCCGGGGTGCCGCCCTGAGCGAAGGGGGCAAGCCGATCATCGCCCTGTGCTCCACCACCAACAAGGGCCAGAGCAAGATCGTGCCCTTCCTCAAGGAGGGCGCCGGCGTGGTGACCACCCGAGCCCACGTGCACTACGTGGTGACCGAGCATGGCGTGGCCTATCTCTACGGCAAGAATCTGCAACAGCGGGCCAGGGCCCTGATCGGCATCGCAGCACCGGAGCACCAAGAGGAACTGGAAAGGGCGTACAGGGAGCGGTTCGAGCGCAGCACCTGAGCGACAGCCCCCCTACCGCAGCAATGTCAGCGATCCCGTGAAACGATAGCTCCGTCCGTCAGCCCCTTCCGCCTGTAGCACATAGTAGTACGTGCCCTCGGGCGCAGGCTGATCGGCCTCGGTGCGCCCGTCCCAGGACCGGTCCGGCGCACGCAGTTCGGCCACGAGCTGCCCCCATCGGTTGAACACCTGTGCATTGAGGCTGGAAAGGCCCACCGACTCCACGCCCCAGGCATCGTTCTGCCCATCGCCATTGGGCGTGAACACGTTGGGCACGAAGATGTCGCTGATCACGACGGGGCTGTTCACCACTACCAGCAGGGTATCGCTGTCGCTGCAGCCGTTGGCCGTGGCGGTCATCACCACGGTGTAGATGCCGGGGTCGGTGTAGGTATGGTCCGTGGTCGTACCCGTGAAGGCGGTGCCATCGCCCAGGTCCCACTGGAATGTGGCCCCCGGTGGCGTGGACGTGTTGGTGAACAGCACCTCCAGGGGCGGGTCGCCCACAAGCGGGTCGCCACCGATGTCGGCCACCACGGTGGTCTCCACCACCGTCACCGAGGCCTGGTCGGAGCCGCAACCGCTCACCTCCACGGTGTAGGTGCCCCCGGCCGTGACCGTGATGCTGGACGTGGTGGCCCCGGTGCTCCACAGGTAAGAGCTGCCGCCGCTGGCGGTGAGCACGATGGAGGCGCCGGTGCATAGCGCATCAGGTCCGGTGATCTCCGCCTGGGTGGGCTCCGGCTGGATGGTGGTGTTGGCCAAGGCCGTGCAGCCGCTGGCATCCGTGATGGTGACCTGGTAGCTGCCTTCCGCAAGGCCCGTGGCGGTGAGGGCCGTGCCCCCCGCGGGCGACCACAACTGCGTGTAGGGTGCGGTGCCGCCGGAGGCCTGCACGGTGGCTGTGCCATCGGCCCCTCCACAGGTGGTGGGCGTGGTGCCGGTAATGGTGACCGACAAGGGCGGTGGCTGCGCGATCAGCACTTGGAAGTTGCCCGTGCATCCATCGGCATCGGTGGCCGTCACCGTGTAATTCCCCGCCGCCAGGCCGATCTGCTGCGGTCCTTGCAGGGCGCCGGGCGACCAGGAGAACGTGTAGGGGCCGGTGCCGCCGGTGGCCTGGACCGAGGCGCTGCCGGTGCTGGCCCCATTGCAGGCCACGTTGGTGCTTTGCACAACGGACAGGGTAATGTTAGGGCAGTTCGGACAGGGCGCCAGGCCGGCGGGCGAGGCGATCTCCAGGGTGCTGCCCGCAGCATCCACCACCCGCACCGGCAAAGTCGCGGGCGGGAGGATGCTGGCACCGGTGGCGAAGTCGCTCCAGGTGGTGACGTTCACCGCGCAGCCCGGAGGGAAGAAGCAGCCGAAAAGACAGTCGCTGCAATCCTGCGTGGTGGTCTGCTGCTGCCAGGTGTACGGCGACAGCCCGTTGTTCACGTTCCAGCTGCCATCGGCACCGATGCACACCTCCATGGGTGCGCAGTTGCTCACGGCGATGACCAGCGTGTCGCTGCCGCAGGGCAGGGTGTGCACCACGCTGTGCAGGCCGGGGCCCGCGAGTGCCGGATCGAAGGCACCGGCGTTGGGGGCACTGATGCCCGGCCCGCTCCAGGTGCCGCCGGGCGTGGTGGGCTGCAGCAGCACCGGCGCATCGGTGGCGCATAGCGGTGCCACGGGAGCGAACTCGGCGTTGCAGCAGGGCTCCGGCACCACGCTCACATCGTCCACGAAGTAGTACGCGTAGGGGTTCAGGGCCGACTCGTTGGCGCAGTTGTAAGTGGTGGTGGCGTCAGCCTGGAAATTGCCGATGGTGATGTACTGCTCGCCGCCGGTGGCCGTGTAGTTCCATTGCAGGCGCTGCCATTGTTCGGTATCGGTCACCTCCGGTCCGGTGTATTCCAATTGGGGCGTCACCGGCAGCACCGAAGAACCGCCGATGGTGGCGCAGCTCACGTTGAGCGGGACAGTGGAGAAGTGCACCCCGATGTTCGGCGAGGAGAACTTCACATTGTCCGCAAGGCTCACATGGAACTCCACACAATAGGTCTGTCCGGCCACCATGGGCTGGGTGAGGGTGCCGTGGAGGTATTCGCGCCACCCGCTGCCGAAGAGGGTCTGGCAGCCCAGCAGGGCAAAGCCTTCGTATACGATGATGCCTGCATACCCATCACCGGTACGCGCCGGCTGGCTGCCCAGGATGTTGTTGGGCACCCCGACCCCGAATGCGCCAAAAGGGCTGCACGCATTATAGAGATCGGAGGTGGAGCAGGTGTCGCCCACCAGGTTCAGGAACGGATCGCGCCAGGGGGCGGCCTTGTCCAGTTCGCTCGTGCCCAACGGGCAGGAGGTCACGGTCTCGAAGCTGGGGTTCACCACCAGGTTCTGCGCCCCTGCGAACAGGGGGAGGACCAGCGCGACCAGCGGTAGCAGGCGGAAAGGGGTGTTCATCGGTCGGAAAAGCCGTTCGTAGCCGTCCAAATGTAAACGAAAGGCCGTCGCGACCGCATGCCTTGTGGGCCGCCCCGGAACAGGACGGTGGAAGACCTGCCAGCCAGCGGTTCCGTATCCTTGAGGAATGAAACGCTACACCTCCTCTCGCCTCACGGCCGGGAACCGGCTCTTCCCAGCGCAATTGGTGATCGACGACATGGGTGTGACCCTTCGCCAGCCCTCCCTGTTCAGCGGAAAGGAGACCTCCATTCCCTACACACGCATCGCGTCGGTGAACATCAGCTGCCCGGCGGTGGGCTATTCGAGCATCCACATCCACACCACGGGCGAGGGCATGATCTCCGTGAATGGTTTCCTTCGCCGGGAGGTGGAAGAGATGAAGCACACGTTGCTGGCCCGCATCAACGCGACCGACCGATGAGGCTTTCGGCAGGGCACGTGACCCCGCGTGAGCGGGCGTTGCTGCAGCTTGCCCCAGAGCCGGCGGGAGGAGACCGTTCCGGAGGAGCGGGCACCTGAGCCAGACTGCCGTCAGGCAGGCGCGACCCCGGCCCCTTCCTCGTGCCTGAAGCCCCTGCGGGAAGGGTGCGGCCGGGGGGAACGCCCACGCGACAGACCGATCACCGCTCAGCCACGTTATGCCTACCGCCACCCGTCAGGCCTCCCGAACCTTCCACCCGTTACATTTGTTCAACCGCCTGTCACCAGACCGACCGTCCATGAGCCAACCCACGGCCTTCCCTCTTCTGGAACAGATCCAGCTGCCGGCCGACCTCCGCAAGCTCAACGAGGAACAGCTCCAGCAGGTCTGCACCGAGCTGCGTGACTTCATCATCGATGTGGTCAGCGTGAAAGGCGGGCACTTCGGTGCCAGCCTGGGCGTGGTGGAGCTCACCGTGGCACTGCATTACGTGTTCAACACGCCCTATGACCAGCTGGTGTGGGACGTGGGGCACCAGGCCTACGGGCACAAGATCCTCACGGGTCGGCGCGAGATCTTCCACACCAACCGTATACACAAGGGCATCAGCGGATTCCCCAAGCGCAGCGAGAGCGAGTTCGACACCTTCGGCGTGGGGCACAGCAGCACCAGCATCGGCGGAGCGCTGGGCATGGCCGTGGCCAGCAAGCTCAAGGGTGAGCCAGACCGCCAGTGCGTGGCCATCATCGGCGATGGTGCCATGACGGCCGGCCAGGCCTTCGAAGCGCTGAACCACGCGGGCGGTGCGGGCACCGACATGCTCGTGATCCTCAACGACAACTGCATGAGCATCGACCCGAACGTCGGTGCCCTGAAGGAGTACCTGACCGACATCACCACCAGCCACACCTACAACAAGGTGAAGGACGATGTGTGGAACCTGCTGGGCAAGATCAGCAAGTTCGGACCCAACGCGCAGGCCATCGCCCAAAAGGTGGAGAACGCCGTGAAGAGCGCCCTGCTCAAGCAGAGCAACCTCTTCGAAAGCCTGCAGTTCCGCTACTTCGGCCCGGTGGACGGACACGATGTGGACCATCTGGTGAAGGTGTTGCGCGACCTGCGCGACATCCCCGGTCCGAAGATCCTGCACACGATCACCAAGAAGGGTAAGGGCTACGGACCTGCTGAAGCAGGCAGCCCCACGGTGTGGCACGCTCCGGGACTCTTCAACAAGGAGACCGGCGAGATCATCAAGGTGGTGCCCAAGAGCCCACAGCCCCCGAAGTACCAGGACGTGTTCGGCCACAGCATCGTGGAGCTGGCCGAGAAGAACCCGAAGATCGTGGGCGTTACGCCCGCCATGCCCTCGGGTTGCTCGCTCAACATCATGATGAAGGCCATGCCCGACCGCGCCTTCGATGTAGGCATCGCCGAGCAGCACGCCGTGACCTTCAGCGCCGGGATGGCCACGCAGGGCCTGGTGCCCTTCTGCAACATTTATAGCTCGTTCATGCAGCGGGCCTACGACCAGGTGGTTCATGATGTGGCGCTCCAGAACCTCAATGTGGTATTCTGCCTGGACCGCGGCGGACTGGCCGGTGCCGACGGCCCCACACACCACGGTAACTTCGACTTCGCCTACTTCCGCTGCATCCCCAACATGGTGGTGAGCGCGCCGATGAACGAAGAGGAATTGCGCGACCTGATGTACACCGCCCAGCTGCCAGATCAGGGTCCATTCAGCATCCGCTACCCGCGCGGCGAAGGCGTGATGACCGAGTGGAAGACGCCCTTCAAGGCGATCAAGGTGGGCACAGGTCGCAAGCTGCGCTCAGGCACCGACATCGCAGTGCTCAGCATCGGTCACATCGGCAACCTGGCCGCCAAGGGCATCGACGCACTGGAGGCAGAAGGCTACAGCGTGGCGCACTACGACTTGCGATTCGTGAAGCCCATCGACGAGCTGCTGCTGCACGAAGTGTTCAGCAAGTTCAAGCACGTGGTCACCGTGGAGGACCACGGCCTGCAGGGTGGCATGGGCAGCGCGGTGCTGGAGTTCATGGGCGACCACGGCTACGCCGCCCACGTGAAGCGCCTGGCGATCCCCGACACGTTCATCGAGCACGGCACGCAGGCGGAGCTTTACCGCGAATGCGGGATCGATGCCATCGCGGTGGTGGAGGCGGTGAAGGAGATGCTGGCCGAGAACAAGGGTCGGAAGAGCGCGATCGCCTGAGGCTCATCTATCCCTCACACAACGGCACGAGAACCCGTCCTGCGGTTCGCTGCTGTTCCAATAAAGGTCCGCATTGTAGGTGGCCAGGAATCGGAACACGGCCTCGTCCTTCCCTTCCAGTGTGGTGTGAGGTGCCCGGGAGATTCAGGACAAGTGGCGATCAGTACATTTCTGAACGACACCATGAAAAAAGACCTACCGCAAACGTAGCCCTGCGGCAAGGGAGGCAGGGGCGCTTCCCATTTGCATTTGCTCTCGTCCAGCCATACTTCGTTGCCTGCCTACCGGACAGGCAGGCCCCTCAGTCGGATACTTCGTTCGCTCCGTGTATCATGGTCCGCCCCTACGGTCCGGAGATGAGCATACCATTGTGCGATCATCTTCACCTGCCTCGGGCAGGCAGGTCTGTGGATAACCCACCATCTGTGGCCGGACGGCCACCTGCATCCACCGATTATGTTTACACCGCACGGGGCAGGTTGAACAACCGCAGGGCCCCGGCGTTCGTCCTAGCACCATGCATCACCATCCGCGTCTGTTCCTTGTGGCTTTGGCTCACCTTGGCATCGGGGCCGCGGCCATGGGCCAATCGGCCTGTGCGTTCTCCCTGGGGCCTGATACGGTGCTGTGCAACGGGCAGCTGATGTTCCTGACCGCGCCGCAGGGGGCCCTGAGCTGGAACTGGAACGACGGCACACAATCCATCCTGCTGGGCGCGGAGACCAGCGGCACTTACAGCTGCACGGCCTTTTTCCCCATCACGGGCGATGAGTTGGTGGTGGACGGCGATTTCAGCCTCAACGCGGGCAGCTTCACCACGGACCTGGTGCCGGGCATGGGCGGCTCCTTCGGGCTACTGAGCACCGAGGGCACCTACGCGGTGGTGAGCAACGGCACGCTGGCGCACAACAACTTCGCGCCCTGTGATGACCATACCACCGGCACGGGCAACATGCTGGTGGTGAACGGCTCGGCATCGCCGGGGGCCAACATCTGGTGCCAGACGGTAAGCGTGCAGCCCAACACCTTCTATGCCTTCAGCGCCTGGGTGGTGACGATGGTGAGCGAGGCACCGGCGGAGATGCGCTTCGCCATCAACGGTGTCGACCTGGGGGCGCCCCTGCTGGCGGCCCTGGCCACCTGCCAATGGGACCAGTTCTACGCGTTGTGGAACTCGGGCAGCGCCACCACGGCCACCATCTGCATCAACAACCAGAACCTGGCCACCAGCGGCAACGATTTCGCGCTGGACGATATCTCCTTCGCGGCGCTCTGCAGCTGGACGGATTCGGTGGAGGTGACCATCCTGCCACCGGCACCCACGCTGGTGCTGGGGCCCGATGCACCCCTGTGCCCCGATAGCAGCGCCACGCTGCAGGCCACGCTGGTGCCCGCCGGCTGGCCCCTGAACGATATGCAGTACAGCTGGAGCACGGGCGGCACCTCGGACACCGAGGTGGTGACGGGGCCCGGCACCTACACGGCCACGGCGAGCGGTCGCTGCCTGAACGCCACGGCCAGCGTCACACTGCTGGAGGATACCTGCATCGTGCCCGTGCCCCCCATTGAGCCCGGCACCCTGGCCATGCCCAACGTGTTCACCCCCAACGGCGACGGGGTGAACGATGTGTTCGGCCCCATCCTCACCGGCAAGCGTCCCAGCAACTACAGCCTGGAGATCCGCAACCGCTGGGGGCAGCTGCTCTTCTCCAGCTCCCGGCCCGATGAGGTGTGGGACGGCCGCTACGAGGGCATGAAGCTGTCCGCGGCTACCTACTTCTGGGTGGCGCGCTACACGCTGACCACCCCCGAAGGCACGCAGCAGGCCTACGACCAGAGCGGGCATTTGACGCTGCTGGACGCGCGCTAGTGTCGCAACCCGTAAGTTCCTTCACCATCTCCGCCCCTCTTTCACCTTCCTGCCGCGTTGGAACATTTCGTCATAGCGCCCGCTACGCCGTACATGTTCCGCCTTGCACATGAAGGCGAAATAGTGGCAGACCTTCAGTGAACCAACTTACGGGTTGCGACACGAGGCGGCCCCATTTCCCCACCGTTTTCGCCAAGATCGGGGTGCTGATGCCCCGATCGGCGCTGCTGCGGGCGCAGGGCCGGGGCCGGACGCAGGTGCCGTAAGTCCATGAGGGGCAGTGGGCCGCGGGACGTGTCCACCCGCCTACCGGCGCCTTGAGATAACCTCCAGGCAAAAGGGCCGCCCCGCTTGCGCGGAACGGCCCTTGGCCATTGGGGTGCTGCGCCTTAGCGCTGCAGGATGATGCGCTGCTCGCTGCTGCCCAGCTCCGTGATGAAGCGAAGCACGTAGCTGCCGGGCGCCAGGTCATTGCCCAGCTGCATGGTGAAGGGCTCATTGCCGGCGGTGATGCGCTGTGCGCTGTACACCACGCGGCCGCTGAGGTCCAGCAGTTCCAGCTGCACCGGTCCCTCGACCGCCGTGCGGATGTTGAGCGTGCCCTGCGTGGGGTTGGGGAACACCGCGAAGCTGTTCGCCGCCAGCTCGGACAGCGCACTGCAGATGGATACCGTGAAGGCCGCGCCCGCCACATCGAGGCTGGCACAGATCTCTCCACCACCCTGGATCAGCAGGGCGTTCACGTCAAAGCCGGTGGTCACGCCAGGCTCCACGATGCCGAGGTCCAGCGTCAGCGGGTCGTACACCAGCGTGTGGATGGTGTAAGTGCCCTCTTCCGTCACGGTGAAGGTGGGCGTGGCATCCACGGCGAGGATCACCAGGCCAGGACCCTGCGTGAGCACGTAGATGGTCTGGAAGCCCTGTGGCACCTCACTGTTCCCATCGGGGATGGCGACCAGCACGCCGCTCTGCAGGCATACCTCGGCCTCATCGGTTGTCAGCGTTCCTGCATCGGCGAGGCACTCATCGCAGAGCTCCACGGTCACCGGCGCACCGGTCACATCCAAGCTGGCGCAGATGCCACCGCCACCTTGGATCAGCAGGGCGTTCACATCGAAGCCCGTGGTGACCCCCGGTTCCACGATGCTGAGGTCCAGCGTCAGCGGGTCGTACACCAGCGTGTGGATGGTGTAGTCGCCGGCCGCGGTGACACCGAAGTCGGTGCTGAGGTTCACGCCCACGATCACGAGTCCGGGTCCCTGGGTCAGCACATAGATGGTGGTATAGCCATCGGGCACCACTGCACTACCATCGGCGGTGGCGCTGATGATGGCGCTACCGGCCACCAGGCACACGGGGCTGGCATCGGCGGTCAGGGTACCGGCGTTGGCCTCACAGGGCTCCGTGCAATCTTCCACCACGATGGGCGCACCCGCCACGTCCAGGCTGGCGCAGATCGTTCCACCACCTTGGATCAACAGTCCGTTCACATCAAAGCCGGTGGTGACACCGAACTCCACGATGCTGAGGTCCAGCGTCAGGGGGTCATACACCAGCGTGTGGATGGTGTAGTCGCCCGCAGCGGTGACGGTGAACTCGGGCGTGCCACCGGCGGCGATGATCAGCAGCTCAGGGCCTTGGGTCAGCACGTAGACGGTCTGGTAGTCCACAGGCACGGTGGCATTGCCATCGGCCGTGGCGCTCAGCGTGGCCTCAGCGTTCAGCAGGCATACGGGGCTGGCGACCGCGGTGAGGGTGCCGGCGTTGGCCAGGCAGGGCTCGGTGCAATCTTCCACCACGATGGGCGCACCCGCCACATCGAGGCTGGCGCAGATCGTTCCACCGCCTTGGATCAGCAGTCCGTTCACATCAAAGCCGGTGGTGACACCGAACTCCACGATGCCCAGGTCCAGCGTCAGGGGGTCGTACACCAAGGTGTGGATGGTGTAGTCGCCCGCAGCGGTGACGGTGAACTCGGGCGTGCCACCGGCGGCGATGA
>CAMCAZ010000011.1 GCA_945872795.1 Chryseobacterium gleum | reverse complement strand
ACTGTGATGAGATCTGCGTGATGCAACAGGGCCGCGTCATCGAACGCGGCACCCACGCCGAGCTTTTCGCGGCGAACGGCCAGTACCGGAAGCTCTGCGATATGCAGGCCTTTGCGTAGTTCCGTTCACTCCTTCTTCTTGAACAAGCGGTCGAACACGTTCCTGCGCTCGTCCTTCGTGGTGTCCACGGGGTGGGGCTTGTCGTGGCCGAACACGTCATCGATCAGGCGGTCGAGGGCATCGGGGGTGCGCTGTGCGGCGCAGTCCAGGTCCGGGGCATGGGCTTCGATCCAGTCGAAGCTGTTGACGTAGCGCCCGCGCATCTTGGCGTTCGCTTCCACGGTCTTCAGGGTGCTGCCCACGATGGGCAGGGCCAGCGAGCCTCCCGTGCCCAGCGCACTGTTGAAGTGGATCTCCGGGTCGAAGGCGCCCACCCACGCACCGATGACCATGCCCGGGGTGCAGGCCACGAACCACGCATCGCTGTAGTCCTGTGAAGTGCCGGTCTTGCCGGCATAGGGGCCGCTGAGGCCGTAACGACCGCGCAATGCTGCGCCCGTACCCTGGTCCACCGCGCGTTGCAGCATGGCGATGAGCTGGGCCGCGTTCAGCTCGCTGATGGCCTGCACCGACCGTGGCTTCTTCGCCTTGTACAGCTCGTTGCCCTGCGCATCGGTGATGCGTGTGATCAACTGCGGGGTGACACGCCTGCCCTTCATGGCGAAGGCCCCGTAGGCGGGCACCAATTGGTGCAGGCTCACATCCATGGCGCCCAGGGCCATCGCGGGTTTGTCCGCGTCGCGGGTGGGCAGTCCCAGCGCCTTCAGCACCTGCTTCACCGTGTCCGCTCCGGTGCGGAAATAGAGGTCCACCGTGGGGCGGTTCATGCTGCGCGCCAAGGCGTGCCACATGGCCACCTCACCCCCCGTGCTGTCCCGGTCGTAATTGTCCGGTGTCCAGCCATCGAACTCGGCGTAGCTCTGCTTGTCGTTGTTCAGGTAGGTGCAGGGATGGAAGCCCCGTTCCAGCGCAGCGGCGTACACGATCGGCTTGATGGTGCTGGCCACCGGTCGCTCGGCCCGCACCAGGTCATAAGGCAGGTAGCGGTGGTCGTTGCCGCCCACCCAAGCACGCACGGCGCCACTGGCCGGGTCCATCATCAGCACCGCCGCGTTCAGCAGCCGGTGGTAATGCCAGAGCGAATCGCGGTAGCTCATGGTGTCCACGCGTTTGCCCTCGTGCTCGTACGCCTCGAAGGTGCTGCTGGCGTTGGTCTTCCAGCGGGTGCCGCCCTTGCGGGCCATTCGTTTCTCCCAGTTCTTGCGCACGCCGCCGTTGCGCAGCTCACGGTCCAGCTTGGGCTGAATGGCGGCGAGCTGCGTATGGGCCGCATCGTGGGCCGCGCGTTGCAGTCCGGCGTCCAGCGTGGTGTGGATGCGCAGGCCGTCCTTCCGCAGGTCGTAGGCCCCGCCGTCCTTTTTCGTCAGCTTGTCCAGGATGGCCCTGGCCTCCTTGTCCACCTGGTTCACGAAGTAGCCGTACAGGTCCATCGCATCGCCCCCGGTGTAGCGCAGGGTGAGGGGCAGTGCGCCCAGGCTGTCGGTCTCCGCCCGGCTGAGGTGGCCCCGTCCGTGCATCAGTTCCAGGACCTGGTCCCGGCGGCCCTTGGAGCGCTCGGGGTTCAGGCGTGGATTGTAGCTGGTGTTGGCCTTGAGCATGCCCACCAGTACGGCGCTCTCCTCCACGTTCAACATGCGGGTGGGCTTGCTGAAGTAGCGCTGCGCAGCGCTCTCGATGCCGAAGGTGTTCTCGCCGAAGGGCACGGAATTGAAGTAGAGCACCAGTACATCGTTCTTGGTGAGCACCCGCTCCAACCGCTGCGCCACCAGGGCCTCCTTCATCTTGGTCACGGGCACGGTCAGCACACCGTGCCGGCCCCGGCCGTAGAGGTTCTTCACCAGCTGTTGCGAGATGGTGCTGCCACCGCCACCGCTGCGGTCGCGGCCCAGCAGGGTGCGGAAGAACACCCGGATGTAACTGCGCCCGTCCACACCTTCATGGCTGAAGAAGCGTGCATCCTCGGTGGACACCAGTGCATCGATCAGGTGCTTGGGAAGGTCCTCGTAGAGCACGTTGGTGCGGTCCTCGGCGAAGAGCTTGCCGATGAGCTCGCCATCGCGGGCCAGCACCAGGGTGGCCTCCTCATGCCGGATGGCGCCCAGCTCCTCCTCGGTGGGCAGCTCGCCGAACACGCCCATGCGCACCGTTTGCATCAGCAAGAGGAAACCCAGGAAGAGCGCGCCCACGGTGATCAGGACGATCTTCAGGACGGGCGCACCCTTTCCGCTCTTCTTCTTCGTGGCTTTGCGTTTGGCCATGGTGCCGATCAATGGGGAAGGGTGTGGTCGGGTCCTCGCACATGCATGCCGATGAGGTCCCTTGGACGAACATGCGGATGCACCGATGCCCGGGTGCGCTCACGCCTCCGGAGCGTCCTTCCCTTCCAGGTATTCGTCCTTGAACAAGAGGTCGCTTTCGTAGGGATAGCGCGCCACGTGGAGGGCCTTCACCCGTTCGTACAACAGCTTGCGAAGGCCGTCGATGTTGGTGCGTCGGGCAGCGCTGATGAAGATGCACTCCTCACCGGCCATGCGCGACATCCACGTTTCCTTCAGCTCCTCCAGGGTGAACTGGTCCTCGCGCTTGGGGGCCAGGTCGTCCGGGTCGTGCGGCGATGGGCGGTAGGCGTCGATCTTGTTGAAGACCACGATCACGGGACGGTCGCCGGCTCCGATCTCGTTCAGGGTCTGTTTCACGGTCTGGTACTGCTCCTCGAAGTTGTGGTGGCTGATGTCCACCACGTGTAGCAGCAGGTCGGCCTCGCGGGTCTCGTCCAGTGTGCTCTTGAAGCTCTCGATCAGTTGCGTGGGCAGCTTGCGGATGAAACCCACCGTGTCGCTCACCAGGAAGGGCAGGTTGCCCAGCACGATCTTGCGCACCGTGGTGTCGAGCGTGGCGAAGAGCTTGTTCTCGGCAAAGACCTCGCTCTTGCTCAGCATGGTCATCAGCGTGCTCTTTCCCACGTTGGTGTAGCCCACCAGCGCCACGCGGATCAGCTTGCCGCGGTTGCCACGCTGGGTGGCCATCTGCCGGTCGATCTGCTTCAGTTGGTCCTTGAGCAGCGAGATGCGGTCGCGCACCAGGCGGCGGTCGGTCTCGATCTCCTTCTCGCCCGCACCACCGCGTGTGCCCGTTCCCCCGCGCTGGCGTTCCAGGTGGGTCCACAGCTTGGTGAGGCGCGGGAGCATGTACTCGTACTGTGCCAGTTCCACCTGCGTCTTGGCGTGCGAGGTGCGCGCCCGGCGGGCGAAGATGTCCAGGATCAGGCGCGGACGGTCCAGCACGGGCTTGCCCAGTTCCTTCTCCAGGTTGCGCTGCTGCGAGGCGGAGAGCTCGTCGTCGAAGATGATGCAGTCCGCGCCATGTTCCTCCATCCATGCCTTCACCTCGGCCAGCTTGCCGCTGCCCACATAGGTGCGTCCTTCCGGCTTGTGCAGCTTCTGGGTGAAGCGTTTCAGGGTGACGATGTCGGCGGTGGTCGCCAGGAACTCGAGCTCGTCGAGGTACTCCTTGACGTGCGCCGCATCCTGATGGTCGGTGATAAGGCCGATGAGCACGGCGGTCTCCGCTTTGCCCTGAAGTTCCAGTGGGTCGATCATTCGCTTCTGCGCAGCGCGCGCACATGGGCCACCACGGCCTCCAGTTCATCCTTGGTGAGCGCGTTCTTGTAGGGCATCATCACCCCCTTTCCGTTGGTGACGATGGCCAGCATCTCCTCCTTTGTCAGCACGGAGCGCGTGAGGTCCTTCGCCCCGTTCATGCCCAGCGTGCCGTCCTTGCCATGACAAAGGGTGCAGTGCATGGAGAAGAGCTGTGCGCCCCGGTCCCTGGGTTCGCGCACGGCCATGGTGGAACCCGATTCGCTGTTGCCACAGGCGAAGAAGAGGAGCACCGGGGTGCCGATGATGAAGAGGATCCGTTTCATATCCATCCGCGTCCGTGACCGATCTCGCGGAACGGCCAGGGAGTCGCCCACAACATCAGTGCCAAGGCAATGAGGTAAAAGGTCCACACGCGCAGTTGTTTCACGCGCTCGTTCCTGGCCCGCTTGGAAAGGCTGCGGCCCACGGTGACGAGGATGATGGCGATGACCATCACCCCGATGTGCTCCATCTTCCAGAAGCGGCCCGCGGCACTGCTGCTGTCCAGCGCGTAGCTCTTGGTGGTGAAGTACAGCAGCAGCCCGATCGCCAGCTGGATGTGGCACATCACCACCGCGATGATGGCCAAGCTGCGTTCGCCGTTCAGGATGGGGCGCCGCGCCAGGTAGCCCCGCAGGTGGAGCACACCGGCCAGCAGGATGGTGAGCAGCGCACCGTAGCGCAGAAGGCTGTGGAAGAAGGTGAAGAGCGATCCGTCCATGGATGGGTGGATATGGTGAATGGGAGCGCCGCGAAGGTACTCCGGTGCGTGCTCCGGGCCACCACGGTGATGAGCCGGGGTCGGAGAGCCTCCTGTGGCGCTCAGAGTGTCAAGTGTTCGACCGGGCATCGCCCCCCGTGCAAAGCCCCTATTTTCGTCCTCCCGAAATGCGATCGTTCCTCACCCTCTGCGGGCTGCTGTCTCTGCTGCTCCCTGCATCTGCGCAAAGCAGCGCCCCGGCCACGCACGTGCAGCAGGTGGCCCCCGGCCTCTTCGCCTTCACCAATGCCACGCTGCATAGCGATGCACGCACGGTGCTGCCCAAGGCCACTCTGGTGGTGAAGGACGGGCTGGTGCTGGCGGCGGGCACCGATGTGACGATCCCCGCCGGTGCCGTGGTGCGCGACCTGAAGGGCCTGCACGTGTGGCCCGCGTTGATCGAACCCTACACCGACCTGGGCCTGCCGGCCAGCACCACCGAGGAGCGCAAGGTCGAGGTGAGGGCGGCCCGCCATTGGAACGGTGCCCTGCGCGCCGATGCCCGCGCCCAGGACCTGCTCCGTGCCGATGCCGAGCGTTCCGCCGCGCTGCGCCAGCAGGGCTTTGCGCTGGTGATCACCCACCGCATGGACGGCATCGCCCGGGGCACCTCCAGCGCCCTGCTGCTGAACGATGAACCCCTGACCAAGGCCGTGGCCCAGGCCGATGTGGCCGCCCATTTCTCGTTCCGCAAGGGCAGTAGTGCCGACGGTTATCCGAGCTCGCAGATGGGAGCGATCGCGCTGCTACGCCAGGCCCTGCTCGATGCCCGCTGGAACGCCGCATTGCCCAGCCCCACGGCCGACCCCGTGCTGGTGGCGCTGGGCCAGCAGATGAAGGGCCGCATGGTGATGGAGGCCGCGGACCGCAATGAACTGCTGCGCTGGGCAGCGTTGCTGGAGGAGTTCCAACTGCCCGGCATGGTGAAGGGCGGCGGCGATGAATATGCCCGCTTGGACGCGATCCGCAGCGCGGCACTGCCCCTGCTGCTGCCCGTGACACTGCCCGAGGCCTACGATGTGGAGGACCCCTACGACGCCCAGGAAGTCTCCTACGCGCGCCTCAAACACTGGGAGATGGCGCCCTACAACGCCCACATCCTCGATACGGCCGGCGTGCGTTTCGCCTTCACCACCCATGGCCGCAAGGACCTGAAGGAACTGTGGAAGGACCTGCGCCGCATGGTGGCCTGCGGGCTGGACAGTGCGCGCGCCATCGAGGCCTTCACCACGGATGCCGCGCGGCTGTTCGGCCTCGACGACCGTTTCGGGACGCTGGCACAGGGCATGACGGCCAACCTGCTGATCACCTCGGGCCACCTGCTCGATGAGAAGAACGTGATCCACGAGACCTGGGTGGGCGGCAAACGTTTCCTGCTCGACGATGCCGAACGCCAGGACCTGCGCGGCACCTACGACCTGAACCTGGCCGATGCCATCTGGACCCTGGAGGTGAAGGGCGAGGCGGACAAGCTGGAGGCCACGGTGCGCCGCGCCAACGAGCCGGACAGCCTGGCCGTGAAAGCGAAGTTGGAGCGCCAGGGTGCCGTGGTGAGCCTGAGCTTCGCTCCGAAGGCCGCGCCGAAGGACGTCACGCGGCTCAGTGGCTCGATGCACGCCGGCGGCGGACTGTGGGACGGCCAGGGACAGCGGCCCGGTGGGCAGTGGTTCCAGTGGAGCGCCCTGCGCAAGGCCGGCAGCATGCCACGCACCCGCACGGACAGCACCCGCACCGCCGAGCGCGAACAGCCCGGACCGGTGAACCATCCGCTGGTGGGCTTTGGGTGGACCACCGCTCCACAGCAGGGAACAGTGGTCTTCCGCAACGCCACGGTGTGGACGAACACCGACCAGGGCGTGCTGCCCGGTACGGATGTCTGCATCCACGAAGGTCGGATCGTCGCGGTGGGGCGCTCGCTGGACATGAACGTGCTCTTCCCGGGCAGGAACCGGCCGGCGATCACAGAGGTGTATGCCACCGGCAAGCACCTCACCACGGGCATCATCGATGAGCATTCCCACATCGCCATCTCCCGCGGTGTGAACGAAGGGTCCATGTCCGTTTCGGCGCAGGTGCGCATCGGTGATGTGGTGAACCCGGACGACATCAACATCTACCGCAACCTCGCGGGTGGCGTCACCACTGTGCAGCTGTTGCACGGCAGCGCGAACCCCATCGGTGGGCAGAGCGCGCTGATCAAATTGCGCTGGGGGCACACGGGTGACAGCCTGCTGATCGACCGGGCGCCCAAGCACATCAAGTTCGCACTGGGCGAGAACGTGAAGCAGAGCAACTGGGGCCCCAGTTCGCGGTTCCCGCGCTCGCGCATGGGGGTGGAGCAGCAGTTCTATGATGCCTTCCACCGCGCCAAGGACTACGACGCCGAATGGAGGGCTTGGAACACCTTGAAGCCCAAGGAACGTCTGGCGACGGCATCCCCTCGCCGCGACCTGCAGCTGGAGACGCTGGCCGAGATCCTCCGCAGCGAACGCTTCATCTCGTGCCACAGCTACATCCAGAGCGAGATCGACATGCTGATGCATGTGGCCGATAGCATGGGGTTCACCGTGAACATCTTCACCCACATCCTGGAAGGCTACAAGATGGCCGCCAAGATGCAGGCCCACGGCGCCAGCGCCAGCACCTTCAGCGACTGGTGGGCCTACAAGTTCGAGGTGTATGATGCCATCCCGTACAACGCGGCGCTGATGCATGGGCATGGCGTGAACACGGGCATCAACAGCGATGACGCCGAGATGAGCCGTCGCCTGAACCAGGAGGCGGCGAAGGCCATCAAGTATGGTGGGGTCACGCCGGAGGAGGCCTGGAAGATGGTGACGTTGAACCCGGCGCGCATGCTGAAACTGGACGACCGACTGGGCACCTTGGAGGCCGGCAAGGACGCGGACCTGGTGCTCTGGAGCGCCGACCCGCTGAGCATGGCCGCCAAGGTGGAACGCACCTACGTGGACGGGGTCTGCTATTTCGACCGTGCACAGGACGCCGCGCAACGCGCGTGGATCGCCACCGATCGCGACCGGATCATCCGCGCGATGCTGGCGGCCAAGGCCGATGGCGCACCCACCCGGAAGGCACGCCGCGAACGCCAGCACCTGTGGCACTGTGATGATCTGGGCGAGGAGGGACACGAACACGAGGAGCACCATGGCCACTAGGCATCTGCAGAACATCGACCAGAGCGCCCGTACCATCGACCCATCGGGTCGACAGTTCGCTCCCACCCTTTCGTTTTTGCCCACCAGCTGCTTCACGGGCGTTGCGCTCGGTGTGCTCCTCTTGCTGGGCATTCTCACCGGTGCTCAGGCCCAGCACCCCATGCCTGCACCGGTCCAGACGAAGAGCATCCTGGTCACCGGCGGTACGGTGCACGTGGGCGACGGGCGCACCATCGATGAGGGGGCCGTGGGTCTCCGTGCGGGTGTCATCGATTATGTGGGTTATGCCTACGGCGTGAAGGCCGCGTACGACACCATCATCGATGTCCGCGGCCAGCAGGTCTATCCCGGATTGATCGCGGCAGATGCCACCCTGGGCCTTCAGGAGATCGAGGCGGTGCGCGCCAGTGTGGATGACGAGGACGTCGGTTCCCTGGAACCCGAACTGCGCAGCCTGGTGGCCTACAAGGCCGATTCGCGCCTGATCCCCACCGTGCGGACCAATGGCGTGCTGATGGCCCAGGTGGTGCCGCGCGGGCTCGTCATCAGTGGCACCAGTTCCATCGTGCAGCTCGATGCGTGGGATTGGGAACAGGCCGCCCTGCGCACGGACGATGCCGTCCACCTCAACTGGCCCGCAGCCTATCAGCGCTCGGGGTGGTGGGCCGAGCCCGGTGAAACGGACCAGGAGAAGAAGGACCAGCGTGCGGTGAAGTTGGATGAGCTCCGGACCTTCTTCCGCAGTGCGCGGGCCTACGCCCAGGTGTCGGCGCCATTGAAGCGCGATCTGCGCATGGAGGCCATGCGGGGCGTGTTCGACGGCACGAAGGCGCTCTTTGTGCACGCCGATGCCGCCAAGGAGATCACCGAGGCCGTGCAGTTCGCCAAGGCTGAAGGCGTGGAACGAACGGTGATCGTGGGCGGCTATGATGCCTGGCGCGTGGCCGACCTGCTCCGGGAGAACAAGGTGGACGTGGTCTTGCGCCGCCTGCACAGCCTGCCCATGAGGCCCGAGGATGATGTGGACCTGGTCTACCGCCTGCCCGCCCTGCTGAAGGAACGGGGCGTGCGCTTCTGCCTGGGCTACGCCGGTGACATGGAGGCCATGGGTCTCCGCAATCTGCCCTTCGTGGCCGGTGCCGCCGCCGCCTACGGATTGTCAGCAGAGGATGCCTTGCGCAGCATCACCCTGGACGCAGCCGCTGTGCTGGGCATCGATGATCGCACGGGCAGCCTGTCGGTGGGCAAACAGGCCACGCTGATCGTGTCCAAGGGCGATGTGCTGGACATGCGCGGCAATGCACTCACCCACGCTTTCATCCAGGGGCGCAGGATCGTGCTGGACGATCACCACCAACAGCAGTATCGCCTTTACAAGGAGCGGCAGGAGCGGGGTCAGTAGCCCAGCTTGCCACGCACCCGGCCCAGCACCACGCTGGCCACGGCCCGGGCCTTTTCGGCACCGCGCTCCAGTTCGCGCTCCAGTTCGGAGGGGTCGCCCATCAGTCGATCGAAGGTCGCCCGCTCCGTGCGGAAACCGTCCAGCAGGGCGGCCAGCAGTTCCTTCTTGGCATGGCCATAGCCGTAGCCTCCGGCGCGGAATTTGGCGGCCATCTCTGCTGCTGCATCCGGCGGGGCCACCAAGCGGAAGATGCGGTAGACCGTGCAGCTCTCGGGGTCCTTGGGTTCCTCCAGCGGTGTGCTGTCCGTGACGATGCCCATCACCTCCTGCTTCAGCTCCTTCTCCGGAGCGAAGAGGCGCAGCAGGTTGTTGCGGCTCTTGCTCATCTTCTCGCCATCGGTGCCGGGCACGATCATCACTTGCTCGTCGATGCGGGCCTCGGGCAGTAAGAAGGTCTCGCCCATCTGGTGGTTGAAGCGTTCGGCCACATCGCGCGTCATCTCCAGGTGCTGCTTCTGGTCCTTGCCCACGGGCACATGGTGCGCATCGTACAGCAGGATGTCCGCGGCCATGAGCATCGGGTAGCTGAAGAGCCCAGCGTTCACATCCTCGAGCCGGTCGGCCTTGTCCTTGAAGCTGTGTGCCAGCGCCATTCGCGAATAGGGGAAGAAGCAGCTGAGGTACCAGCTGAGCTCCGTGGTCTGGGGCACGTCGCTCTGCCGGTAGAACACGGTGCGGGTGGTGTCCAGTCCACAGGCCAGCCACGCTGCGGCCACGTCATGGGTGTTCGCCCGCAGCACGGCCGGGTCCTTGATCTGGGTCAGGGAATGCAGGTCGGCGATGAACAGGAAGGACTCGTTGCCGGGGTCGTTGCTGAGCGAGATCGCGGGGCGGATGGCGCCCAACACGTTGCCCAGGTGGGGCGTGCCGGTGCTCTGTATGCCGGTGAGGATGCGGGCCATGGGCGGCGAAGATACCAGTGACCCGCGCTGTGGAGCGCCCCTGGCCACCCGTGGGAGCTCACGACGATGGACCATCACAGCAGACCTGCCCCCCCGACTACCTTCGCGATCCCCTGGGGGATCAATGTCAGCTTCTGCAACCTTGGACCGGCCCCGCGTGCGCGATGGGGAGAGCCGCCGCAACCCGGTGGCCAAGTGGCTTTTCCTGCCCCTGCGCTGGGTGTACAAGGTCTGGTTCGCCACCGTGTTCTTCGGCTCCCTGGTGGTGCTGTACATCCCCTTCCGGATCCTGTTGTACACCCCGCGGCGCTACGAGAAGGCATTCCGGCTGAAACGCTGCTGGGCCTTCTTCCTGCAATGGGCATCGGGTACGCCCCTGCGGCTGGAACGGATCGCCCCGCTGCCGAAGGCACCCTATGTGATCTGCTGCAATCACAGCAGCTACCTGGACATCATCCAGATGTACAACGTGCTGCCCGAGTACTTCCTGTTCATGGGCAAGTATGAACTGTTGAAATGGCCCCTCTTCAACATCTTCTTCAAGGGGATGAACATCGCCGTGAACCGCGGAAGCCATACCGAGGCCGCCCGGGCCTTCCGAAAGGCGGCCGAGGCCATCGACCGGGGCACGAGCGTGGCGCTCTTTCCCGAAGGCACCATCCCCGCCTTCACCCCTCGAATGAAGCCCTTCAAGGACGGGGCTTTCCGGCTGGCCATCGAGAAGCAGATACCCATCGTGCCCATCACCTTTCTGGACCATTGGCGCCTGTTCGGTGAACCCACTGAGCTGATGAGCCGCTCGCACCCGGGGATCGCCCGCGCCGTTCAACATGCACCGATACCCACGCAGGGTCTCACCATGGACGATCTGGTAGATTTGCGCCGCAGGGTGTTCGAGGTGATCGAGGGTCCTTTGTTGAAGAAGTAGTTCGAATGAGCGCCTCAGCCCTGCCCAGACCATGAAGATCGACCACGCCATCCTGGACCGCATCGCCGAACTGGCCCGCCTGGACCTCAGCGACCCTGCAGCCCGCGAGGCCATGCTGGCAGACATGGAGCGGGTGCTGGGCTTCGTGGAGAAGCTCAACGAGGTGGATACCACGGGAGTGGAGCCGCTCATCTTCATGACCGAAGGCACCGACGTGCTCCGCGAGGACGTGGTGGTGGAGGCGGACATCATACCCAAGCAGGACGCCCTGCGGAACAGCCCGGTGAAGGACAGTGACTACTTCAAGGTGCCCCGCGTGGTGGACAAGGGCTGAGCAGGCGATGCCAAGGCCGGGCCATCTGTCGGGAAAGCTCATCAGCAACCTTCATCCAACGGTTTCAGTAGAAGTCCCATATCCGTCCCGGATCCTCCGAAGTGGCCTTTCCAATCCTTCCCAGAAACCCATGGACAACGCATTCATCGCCTCCACGTTCGATTGGGACCATCGGACGCCCAAGGATTGGCAACGGTTCGCGAACAAGGTGTTCCGCAAACTACGGCTACCCGTTCGGCTGACACCGGCCCCGTCCGACATGGCCAATGTGGAAGCACGCATGAACTTGTTCCATCTTCTGGAACAGACCGTGGCCCATAATATCCCCGGTGATGTGGTTGACCTGGGTTGCAACGCCGGGGATAGCACCATCGTCATGCAGCGGGTGATCAGCGCCCTGGCCCCGGAGAAGGAGGTGCATGCGTTCGACAGCTTCGAAGGACTACCGGAACTGGTGGGCAGCGATGCGAAGGATGGCGTCTATGGAAAGGGATACATGGCCGCAGGGCTTGACCTCTTCCAACGCAAGTTCGAGCTGCTGGGACTGAAGCAACCGCATACCCACAAAGGCTGGTTCGAGGAGACCGTTCCCAAGCAATTGCCGGACAAGATCAGCTTCGCGCTTTTTGACGGCGACCTCTACGAATCCACGAAGCACCTGCTGCCGCATGTGTACGAGCGCATGTCGCCCGGCGCCATCGGCATGGTGGCGGTGTACTACGATGAGAACGTCTATCCCCGCAAGGGCCTGTCCGGCGGTTATCGTTCACCCGGTGTGAAACGTGCCACCGACGAGTTCTTCAAGGACAAACCGGAGAAGGTGCACGTGCTCTACGCGAACGAGTATTCCAACGGCTTCTTCCGGAAGAAGTGATCACCGCTTGCGGTGTTCGTTCCCGATCGCGGACCATGGAGCCGACGGCTCCTTCACTTGACCCGGGCAGGTATCGCTTCGGCCGCCTCCTCCTCCACCTCATCCAGTCGGATCTCACTCCACTTGGCCCGTGGGCCTGTGCCCAGTTCACGCCATCCGTAGACCGCCACGATGGTGATCGCGGAAACGATGTTGACCGAGACGAAGGCATTGATGAAGGTGGGGTCGCCGTTCCACCAGGTGGGCAGTACCGGCACGATGAAGAAGGCGCAGTTGCTCACGATCTGCATGATCAGCAGCACCAGGCCACTGTGGGTCATGTTGTAGACCCAGCCCAGTAGGATGGTGAGCGCCACCATGCTCAGGAGGAACATGTGCCAGGGGTAGCCGTCCGGAACGCCCTCACGGATGAGCAGCATGGGCAGGTACCACATCCCCCAGGCCAGGCCGACCAGTACACAGGAAGCCAGGGCCGACCAACGTTCCTGCATGCGCGTGACGCAGAATTTCATCCAGGCGGTCTCCTCCACGAAGGCGATGCCCACGATGAACCCCAGATTCGACATCCAGTCCTTCAAGGCACTGTGGTCGCCACCGAAGAAGTCGTCCACCACCCAGCCCGGCCAGCTCACGACCCCGAACAGGGTCAGGGCCCCCACGCCGAGGTAGGTGAACAGGAATTTCCAACCGAAGCCCAAGGCATACCACCGCAGCGGGACCCGCCAGTTGAAGAAGGCCCCGAAAAGCTTGCGCAGACCTGAGGTTCCCTCCAGGTAGATGGTGAGAAGCACGGCGAACACCAAGGGCCCGAAGACCCTCAACCGGAAGATCATGTGAGAGAAGGCATCATCGTGCAGATGCTGCCCTTCACTCAATTGCGACCACACCACTCCCACCACCACGAACTGGTAGGCCAGGGTGAGGATAATGAAGGTCAATACGGGAAATCGCTCGATGAACTTACGCATGGCTTCGATGAATGGGCGCGCAATATAGTGATCCGACCCTCCCTTTGAAAAGTGCTTTACTAGTGCGTGCCGGGGGAGATGCCCGTCGGCCTTGCCTTACTTTCGCGCTCCCATCACAGACCCATGTACGGAACGCTGAAAACGCATCTTCAACAGGAACTGGCGGCCATTGAGAGCGCCGGTCTTTTCAAACGTGAACGCATCATCACCAGTGAGCAGGGTGCGGAGATCACGGTCAGCACCGCCACGGGCTCCAAGCAGGTCCTGAACTTCTGTGCCAACAACTACCTGGGCCTGTCCTCACACCCGGAGGTGGTAAAGGCGGCCCATGCCACGCTGGACAGCCATGGCTTCGGGATGAGCAGCGTGCGCTTCATCTGCGGAACCCAGGACATCCATAAGGAACTGGAACAGAAACTGGCGGCCTTCCACGGACTGGAGGATACCATCCTCTATGCGGCCTGCTTCGATGCGAACGGGGGCGTGTTCGAACCGCTGCTGGGCGAGGACGATGCCATCATCAGCGATGCGCTCAATCATGCCAGCATCATCGATGGCGTCCGCCTGTGCAAGTCCAAGCGCTACCGCTATGCCAACAATGACATGGCCGACCTGGAGGTGCAGTTGAAGGCGGCCAGGGCGGACGGTGCGCGCCACATCATCATCGTCACCGATGGGGTGTTCAGCATGGACGGGATCGTGGCGGACCTGAAAGGCATCTGTGACCTGGCCGACCAGTACGATGCCCTGGTCATGGTGGACGAGTGCCACGCCGCCGGGTTCATCGGCAGAACGGGCAGGGGCAGCGTGGAGCATTGCGGGGTGACGGGGCGCGTGGACATCATCACCGGTACCTTGGGAAAGGCGCTTGGTGGGGCCATGGGCGGCTACACCACCGCGCGCAAGGAGATCGTCGAGATGCTCCGTCAGCGCTCGCGTCCCTATCTCTTCAGCAACTCCCTGGCCCCGTCCATCGTGGGGGCGAGCATCAAGGTGATCGACCTGTTGAGCGCCAGCACGGAGCTGCGTGACCGTCTGGAGAAGAACGTTGTTCGGTTCCGCACGGGGATCGAAGCGCTCGGTTTCAAGACCCGGGGCGCCGGTGCGGCGATCGTACCGGTGATGCTGGGCGATGCCAAACTGAGCCAGGTCATGGCCGACAGGCTGCTTGACGAGGGCATCTATGTCATCGGCTTCTTCTATCCCGTGGTGCCCAAGGATACGGCCCGCATCCGCGTGCAGTTGAGCGCCGCCCATAGCGATGCCCACATCGACAAGGCCCTGGCCGCCTTCGAAAAGGTGGGGCGGGAACTGGGCGTGATCGCCTGAATCTGGGGGGGTGAAAGGGCAGTATGCACACTGCCTTGTTGGTTTCCCGGAAAAGGATCTATCTTCGCACCCCGTTTCCGGGGAACATCCCACTAAACAGCACACTCCAGTGGCTTCGACGACATACACGACCAGCATGGCCAATGCGGCCTCCGTGCAGCAGGAATGGCTGCTCGTGGACGCTGAGAACGAGGTTCTTGGCCGCCTTGCCAGCAAGATCGCCATGATCGTTCGCGGCAAGCACAAGTCCACTTTCACCCCGCACGTCAACTGCGGCGATCACGTCATCGTGATCAATGCCGAAAAGGTGCGCCTGACCGGTGGCAAGATGAACTATAAGGAATACCAGCGCTACAGCGGCTACCCCGGTGGTCGCTCGGTGGAGATCGCCAAGGACCTCAGGGGCCGCAAGCCCGAGGCCATGGTGGAGATCGCCGTGCGCGGTATGCTTCCCAAGAACCGCCTGGGTCGTCGCGTGTTCAACAACCTCCACGTGGTGGCGGGCGCTGAGCACACCCATGAAGCCCAGAAGCCCCGTAAGTTCGACCTGAACACGATCAAGTAAGATGGAGCCCGTAATCAGCCTCGGTCGCCGCAAGACGTCGGTCGCTCGTGTAACCCTCACCGAGGGTACCGGCGAGATCATCGTCAATGGCCGCGAAAGCCAGGAGTACTTCCCGGTGACCATGCAGCAGTTCAAACTGCAGCAGCCCTTCAAGCTCACCGAAACGGTGGGCAAGTACGATGTCACCGTCCGTGTGAACGGAGGTGGTATCACCGGCCAGGTGGACGCCGTGCGTCTGGGCATCGCCCGCGCACTGGTCATCGTCGACGCCGAACACAAACCCAAGCTCAAGGCTGAAGAGCTTATGACCCGCGACCCCCGTGGCGTGGAACGTAAGAAGTTCGGTCGCAAGAAAGCGCGCAAGCGTTACCAGTTCAGCAAGCGTTAACGTCCCTGCGCTTGTTCAGGATCCAATCCCGCTGGACTCTCCGCCGAACGGTGGAGGCTACCAGCGGGATGCCTGTATCAACGGGAAGAAGGAAAGTGAACTAAACAGAAGTATCATGGCTCGTTTGGAATTCAAGGAATTGCTCGACGCTGGTGTGCACTTTGGCCACCTGCGCCGCAAGTGGAACCCCAATATGGCCCCCTACATCTTCGATGAGAAGAAGGGGATCCACATCATCGACCTCAACAAGACGGCGGTGAAATTGGAGGAGGCCGCCGCAGCGATGAAGAACATCGCCCGCAGTGGAAAGAAGATCCTGTTCGTCGCCACCAAGAAGCAGGCGAAGGACATCGTGGCCGAGAAAGTGAAGGCCACCGGCATGCCTTTCGTGACCGAGCGTTGGAGCGGTGGCATGCTCACCAACTTCGGCACCATCCGCCGTACCATCAAGAAGATGGCCACCATCGACCGCATGAAGGTCGACGGTACGTTCGAGAACATGTCCAAGCGTGAGCGTCTCCAGGTGAGCCGCCAGCGCGAGAAGATGGAGAAGAACCTGGGGTCCATCGCCGAGCTGACCCGTCTGCCCAGCGCCCTGTTCATCGTGGACATCGTGAAGGAGCACATCGCCGTGGCCGAGGCCCGCAAACTGGGCATCCCCACCTTCGCCATGGTCGATACCAACAGCGATCCCTCGCTGGTGGACTTCCCGATCCCCGCGAACGATGATGCCACCAAGAGCATCGAGCTGATCGTGAACGTCATGATCCAGTCCATCACCGAAGGTCTCGAAGAGCGGAAGAACGCTCCCGAAGAGGCTTCCGATGAGGCCGGTGACGAGGCTTCCGATGAGGTGGCCGCCCCTGTGGCCGCCGCACCTGCAGCAGTGGCTGAGGTTGCAGCGCCGGAAGTGGCACCCGCCACCGATGCTGTTGCGGAGGCCGGTACCAATGAGGAGAACCAGTAACACATGAGCACCATGGCAATCACCGCCGCCGATGTGAACAAACTGCGCCAGATCACGGGCGCAGGCATGATGGACTGTAAAAAGGCCCTCACCGAGGCCAATGGCGACTTCGATGGCGCCATCGACTACTTGCGCAAGCAGGGCCAGAAGGTGGCAGCCAAGCGCGCCGACCGCGATGCCTCCGAAGGTCTCGTGCTGGCCAGCACCACCGCCGATGGTACCAAGGGTGTGCTGGTATGCGTGAACTGCGAGACCGACTTCGTGGCCAAGAACGCCGACTTCACCGCCATGGCCGAGCGCATCGCCGCCATCGCTTTGGAGAAAGGCGCTGAAAGCATCGAAGCGCTGAAGTCCGCCGCCTACGACAGCAACGGACAGACGATCGCCGAGAAGCTCATCGAGCAGACCGGCGTGATCGGTGAGAAGATCGATGTGAGCGCCTGTCATGGCCTCACCGCCGGCTTCGTATACGCCTACAACCACCCCGGTAACAAGGTGGCCAGTCTGGTCGGTCTGAGCAAGCCCGGTTTCGAAGGTGTGGCCAAGGACGTGGCCATGCAGGTGGCCGCCATGGCGCCCATCGCACTGGACAAGGGCAGCACACCCCAGAGCGTGATCGACAAGGAGCTCGAGATCGGCAAGGACCTCGCCATCCAGGAGGGGAAACCCGCCGACATGGCCGAGAAGATCGCCGTGGGCCGCCTGAACAAGTTCTTCAAGGAGAGCACCCTGCTCGCCCAGGACTTCATCAAGGACAACAAGCTCAGCGTCGAGCAGTACGTGAAGACCGCCGACAAGGACCTTGTGGTCACCGGCTTCAAGCGTCACTCGTTGACGATCTGATGTTACAAGACCGTTCATAGAAGAGGGAGGCCTAGGCCTCCCTCTTTTTTTACTTTGACCCAGCGTTCCGCAAGCGACATGGCCCACCCGTACAAGCGCATCCTCCTGAAGCTCTCCGGCGAAAGTCTGATGGGCGACCAGGCCTACGGCATCGACAGCAAACGGCTGGAGCAGTATGCCAGCGAGATCATCGACATCGCCACGCGGGGTGTGGAGGTGGCCGTCGTGATCGGGGGAGGCAACATCTACCGGGGCATGCAGGCCGTGGGCAGTGGCATCGATCGTGTGCAGGGTGATCACATGGGCATGCTGGCCACGGTGATCAACAGCCTTGCGTTGCAGAGCGCCCTGGAGGCGCAGGGCTACAAGACGCGCCTGCTGAGCGCCATCAAGATGGAGCAGATCGCCGAGCCCTTCATCCGGCGCCGGGCCATCCGCCACCTGGAGAAGGGACGTATCGTGATCTTCGGAGCAGGTACCGGCAATCCCTACTTCACCACCGATACGGCCGCCAGCCTCAGGGCCATCGAGATCGAGGCCGACGTGATCCTCAAAGGCACCCGCGTGGACGGCATCTACACCGCCGATCCCGAGAAGGACCCCACCGCCACCAAGTACGAGCGCATCAGCTTCACCGAGGTATATGACAAGGGGCTGAACGTGATGGACATGACCGCGTTCACGCTGTGCAAGGAGAACCTGCTGCCCATCATCGTGTTCGACATGAACAAGCCCGGTAACCTGGCCCGTCTCGTGGCCGGTGAGCAGGTGGGCACCCTGGTGGAGATCTGAGAGCCTGTTTACGCTCTCTTCACGCACGCTGATCTTGCGTGGCGATCACGAGGTACTCGTGCACCTCATAGTTCCGCGGCGTCCGCGAACTGGCGGTGAAGAACGCATGTCCGCATCCGGGACGCATGCGGTCATGCAGTTCCACCGCAATGGTGCGCACGCGGTCCATCCACTGGAGGTCCGCAGCCTCGAACACGTCCTTTTCCGCACCCTCGATGTCCAGCTTCAGGAGATCGATATGATCCAGGCCGCAGTGTACCATCAGCGTGGCCATGGACATCGCCCGCACGCCCTGTTCATTTCCTCGCAGGGCGCGGATGTGGTATGCGCTGGGCTGGATGCCGGACGTTTCGAAGCCGATGGTCCCATCCTGTGGGGCCAGCGCCGCCTGTATGGTGCGCACTCCCGGAATTCCCTTCAGGTTGCGTTCGAGCAGCGCAAAATTGACGGGGTCAGGCTCCACGGCCACCACCTGTGCATCGGGCCAGCGGGCCTTGAACCACAGGGTGGCCATGCCGATGTTGGCACCCACGTCCAGGATCACGCGCGGTGCCTCGTCCAGGGGGAAGCGGTAGCCGTGGTCGATCACCACCTCATCGAAGATGGCCAGGTCGCTGGAACCCGTTCGCACGGTGAGCGGCCCGGCCAGATCGGGAACGCGGATCACCGCTTCATGCCCTGGGCCGCGCTTCTTCAGGTACAGCACGCGCAGACCGGTCCAGGGGCCCAGACGCACCACGTGCTGCACCAGATGACGGAATGCTTTCGACAGGCCCATGAGGGCGCCAAGGTATAGGTGCGGGTGCGGAATGCCCGTGCGGGTGCATCGCTTGGTTACTTTTGCCGCCTGGATCGGGACACAGCCCGCTCCGAAGCACCATGATCGACACCGCCGCCGCCCTGAAACTTTGTGAGGAACACATGAGCAATGCGTTCGAACACCTGGATCACGAGCTGACCAAGGTGCGCGCAGGGGCCGCCAACCCCGGCATGCTCGATACCGTGAAGGTGGATTACTACGGCTCCATGGTGCCCCTCTCGCAGGTGGCCGCCATCAACACCGGTGATGCGCGCACGCTGTTCGTGAAGCCCTGGGAGAAGAAGCTCATCGATGTCATCGAGAAGGCCATCATCGGTTCCAACCTGGGATTCAACCCGAGTAACAACGGGGAGAGCATCATCATCCACGTGCCCATGCTCACGGAGGAGCGGCGCAAAGGCCTGGTGAAGGCCGCCCATGCGGAAGGCGAGCACGCCAAGGTGGGTGTGCGCAGCAGCCGCCAGAAGGCCATGGAGGCCATCAAGGCCGCCAAGAAGGATGGCCTGCCCGAGGATACCGCCAAAGGCCTGGAGGCCGAGGTGGAGAAGCTCACCGGCATCTACAACAAGAAGATCGAGGGCCTGATCGAGGCCAAGGAGAAGGACATCATGAAGGTGTGACTCCTCGGCTCCGCTCGGAGTGACACCTTCACGGTGTCCTGCAGTGCCTGCGCTGGAAGTGCCCTCCTGAAAGCTGTTTCATGACAGCTGCGCTTGGAATGACGCCCTCACTCGGTTACAGTGCCCTCCGGACGATGGTGCCGCGATGTGTTGCGACATTTGGAAAGTTCGTGTAAGGCTGCATCGTCGTTCATGATCAGCACCTCTTTCTTCGGCACCGACCAGCCTTTCAGTTGCTTTTCGCGTGCGATGGCGTCTTGGCTCCACTGGAAGTTCTCAACGTATACCAGTTTCAAGGGACGACGCTTCGCTGTGTAGGACCTTGGGTCCGCTCCTTCACAATGCTCGGCGAAGCGTCGCACCATGTTGTTGGTCACTCCCACAGAGTAGGTGCCATCACTACACAGAAGCATGTACGTGAAGTACAGATGCATGTGTAGCGAATGTAGTACGGGTCGGACAAGTTCCAAGGGCGTGTCAGGCCGAGCGCAGCCGAGGCCTCACGCCCATACCGGGCTCCCTTCACTGCAATTCCTGCACATCTCGATGCTGCTGCGGGAGTGCAGCAGCGAACGTCTGAAGTCGTTGTAGGCGGCACTGTGCCACAGCTCACGGAAACTGTGCGTGCGCAGGTCGCCGAGCACATGGTGTGCGTCCTTGTCGAAGCAGCAGGGCACCACGCGGCCGTCCCAGGTGATCACGCAGCTGTGCCACATCTTCCAGCAGTTGTCCTCCAATTTGTTCTTCACTTCCCAAAGGCCGCTGGCGCTGCGGCGGTAGCGTGCGTATCGGTCCTGCGTGGGGATCAGCGGGTGATCGTCCTTGGGGTCATAGATCTGGGCCGTCTTCAGCCACAGTTCATCCACGCCCAGTTCCCTGGCCAGCTTGCGCGCCTCGGGGATCTGGTGCTCGTTGGGTCTCACCACCAGGAACTGGTACACCACGTGCGGAGTGCGGCTCTTCAACCTGCGCTTCCACTCCACGATGCGCTTCGTGCCCTCGATCACCTTGGCCAATTCGCCTTCATGGCGATAGGCGGAGTAGGTCTCCTGTGTGGTGCCGTCCAGGGAGATGATCAGGCGCGAAAGGCCGCTGCGCACGGTGGCCTCGGCCTTGGCGTCGTCCAGGAAGTGACCGTTGGTGCTGGTGGCGGTGTACAGCCCTTTTTCGTGGGCGTAGCGCACCATGTCCAGAAAGCCGGGGTTGATGTAGGGCTCGCCTTGGAAGTAGAACGTGAGGGCCCAGAGGTCCGGCGCCAGCTCATCGATGACGCGGGTGAAGAGGTCCTGCTTGAGGTTGCCGGTGGGGCGCGTGAAGCTCCGCAGGCCGCTGGGACATTCGGGGCAGCGCAGGTTGCAGGCCGTGGTGGGCTCGAAGCTGATGCTGAAGGGCAGCCCACCGATGCGTGGCTCCCTGCTGCGTTTGGCCTGCCGGAAACTGGTCCACAGCGCCGCAGCGTTGCGCAGGCGACGGGGCGTAGCCTTGCGCGACCATTCGAGGGCATCACGACCGCGGGCGAACATGGGCGGTGAAGGTACACGACGCCGTTCGCTGTTACTTTCGGGCAGCGCTGCCCGTCCAAGAAGGAGATCGCTTCCATGCCCAGCCCTCACGCCCTTGTCGTCCTGCTCTGCCTGCTCCTGGCCCGCTTGCCCGTCCAGGCCCAGTTCGTTGTCCAAGGCCGCGTGCAGGATGCGGTGACGCAGGAAGCACTGGCCTTCGTGCACATCGTGCCGGAAGGCCAGCGGGAGGGCACCACCACGGATATCGACGGTCGCTTCTCGCTGCCCGTTGCCACCAGCGAGGTGATGCTGCGCTTCAGTTATGTCGGATACCACCCCCTGGAGAAACAGGTCAGCGTGGGCGCTGCGGCGGTCATCAGCATGCGCCGCGCCTCCGTGGAACTGCGTACCGTGGAGATCAGGCCTGGTGAGAACCCCGCGCACCGCATCATCGAACGTGTCCACGCCAACCGGAAGCAGAACGACGGACTGAGCAACCGCTCACACCGCTACACCAGTTACAGCAAGAGCGTGTTCACCGGTGACGTGGACAGCTCCCTGCTCGCCGATCCCGCGCGCATCGCTGCGTTGGACAGCAACGACCGGGAAGCGGTGGAGTTCATGCAACGGCAGCATATTCTGTTGATCGAAAGCGCCACCCGCAAGAGCTTCGTTCCGCCGGCCTCAGCGAAGGAGGAGGTGCTGGCCATGCGGGTCAGCGGCCTGAAGGACCCCTCGCTGCTCGCCATGCTCGCCAGCACCCAGACCTTCTCCATCTACGCTCCGCAGATCACGCTGAACGAGCGCACCTATGTCAGTCCCATCGGGCCCGGTACGACCGATAAGTACCTGTTCATCCTCCAGGACACGCTCTTCCAAGGCGGCGATTCGGTCTATGTGATCATCTACGCCCCCCGCCCCGGGCGTAAGTTCGATGCGCTCCAAGGCGTGCTGTATGTGCATACGGACGGTTATGCCCTGCAGAACGTGATCGCCGAACCGGTGGAGCGCACCGGCGGTGTGAGCATGAAACTGCAGCAGCAGTTCGCCAAGGTCAAGGGCGTGGCCTGGTTCCCCCAGCAGCTCAACACCTTCCTGTTCTTCGATGGGGTGGAGGTGAACAACTGGGAACTGATGGGCGTGGGCCGCACCTATCTGAAGGAGATCGAACTGGACATCGACATTCCCCGCAAGGAGGTGCGTGGCCCCGAGCTGGTCATGGACCGCATGGCCATCCGTCGCGAGGAGGACTTCTGGAAGGAACTGCGTGTGGACAGCCTGGACAGCAGGGATGTCATGACCTACCAGGTGATCGACAGCATTGGTGAAGCAGAGCATTTGGACCGTAAACTGAAGTGGCTGGGTTACCTCACCACAGGCCTGTTGCCGATAGGGCCGGTGGATATCCGGCTGGAGGACCTGATGCGCTACAACGGGTATGAGAACCTGCGGCTGGGCCTGGGAATGGCCACCAACGACAAGGTTTCGCGCCATGTCTCCTTGGGCGGGTATTTCGCTTATGGCTTCGGCGATGAGGCGTGGAAGTACGGCGGTGACCTCACGATCAAGCCCCGACCGGGGCGTGAGCCGGTGCTGAAGCTCTACTACGCGAACGATGTGCTGGAGAGCGGTGGCGTGGCCTTCAAAGGCCAGAAGCGCGGTTTCACCAGTGAAAGCTACCGCTGGCTGTATGTGGACCGGATGGACCAGGTGGAACGCATGGGAGCGGAGGTCTCCACGCGCATCGGCAGCTCCCTGAAGCTCTGGCTCGGTACGGAGCGCGCCGAACGGGTGAACCTGATGGGCTACTCCTACGTGGATCCGGTGCAGGATGGCGTGACCCTCTTGACGGACCGCTTCGCGACCGGGGGCCTGTCATTGGCCGCCCGCTTCGCGTTCAGGGAACAAATGGCCCGGCTGCCGGACCGTGAACTGACCCTCGGCACGCGCTGGCCGGTGCTCTACGTGCAGGCCTTCCAGGCGATCGATGGGCTGTGGGAAGGCGAGCTCGATATCTGGCGCGTGGACCTGATGCTGGAGAAGACCTTCCGCCTGCGGATGCTCGGGGACCTGTCCATCCGGCTGATGGCCGGCGCCGCGGACAGTGAGGCTCCGTATCCGTTCCTGTTCAACATGCGGGGGAGCAATGCCGAAAGCTTCCGCATCGCCACGCAGAACACCTTCGAGACGATGCTCCCCAACGAGTTCCTGGCGGACCGGTATGCGGCCCTGCACCTGCGCCACAGCTTCGGCAACCTGCTGTTCAAGGGAAAGAAGTTCCAACCGGTGCCCGTGGTGGTGCTGAACAGTGGACTCGGCTCCCTGTCCCACCCGGAAAGGCACCGGGGTTACAGCTTCAAGCCGTTCGCAGATGGATTCCATGAGGCGGGGCTGCAGATCGACAACCTGCTCAAGATGGGCTTCAGCGGCTTCGGGGTGGGGGGCTATTACCGCTTCGGCCCGAACCAGTTGCCTGAGGCCGCTGACAACTTTGCTTACAAGCTCACACTGGGCCTATCATTCTGACGAGCGTACCGGTCGGATCTCGTTCCTTTGTTCGCAACGCCCATGGACCCTGTTCCGGGCGTTTACTCCTGAATGTGGGCCTGGCTGGCGAACCGAGTACTGCGTAGCCGTTTGGCGATATTGATCGCCGTCGGTATCATCACCGTGTTCATGGGGTTCATGGCCTCCCGCGTGGAGATGAACTACAAACACGGGGGGTTGCTGCCGCGTACGGACAGCGCCTACGTGGAGTATCAGGACTTCCTGCGCACCTTCAGTGAGGATGGCAATGTGATCGTCATCGGTACACAAGGTGGCCAGCTCTACACCCCGGAGAATTTCGGTGCGTGGTATGAATTCGGGAATTCACTGCAAACGGTGCGTGGGGTTGACAGTGTGTTCAGCGAGGCTCACCTGTACGAACTGATCCGCGACGATTCGCTCCAACGATTCAGGGTGAAACCCGTGATGCGGAGGTCGCCCTCCTCCCAGGCTGAGATGGACTCCCTGCTGATCCACATCCGCTCGCTTCCCTTCTACGACGGCCTGCTTTACAACGACAGTTCAAAGGCCAGCCTGATGATGGTGTTCGTGAACGCCAAGCTCTTCGATACGGATGAACGCCGCGCCGTGGTGGCGGGGATCGAGGAAAAGGTGGGTGCCTTCCGTGAGCGCACGGGGCTGGACCTGTATGTCAGCGGACTGCCTTGGATACGCGTGAAGAGCACCGAGCTGGTGAAGGGGGAGATGCCCCTGTTCATGGTGCTGAGCATGGCCGTGTGCGGATTGTTGCTGCTGCTCTTCTTCCGGAGTTGGCGGGTGATGTGGATCTGCATGGGCGTGGTGGCCGTCAGTGTGATCTGGAGCTTCGGGGCCATGGCCCTGCTGGATTACAAGATCACGATCCTGCAGTCGGTCATCGCACCGCTCGTGATCGTGACCGGGGTGCCCAATTGCGTGTTCCTGATCAACGCGTACCACTACGAATTCGTGCGCCACGGCAACCAGATGAAGGCGTTGCAGCGGGTGATCAGCCGGGTCGGGGCCGCCGCCTTCCTCACCAATGCCACCACGGCGGTGGGCTTCACCACGTTCTGTCTCACCAGTAGTAGCACGCTGGTCGAATTCGGTTGGGTGGCCACGATCGGCATCATGGTGTTGTGGGCCCTCAGCATGCTGCTGATCCCAACACTGTTCAGCTTTATGCCGCCGCCGAAGGCCAGACACCTGAGCCACCTGGACCGCCGTTGGTTGGACCATACCGTGGAATGGATCGTACGTACGTCCAAGGAAAAGCGGCCGATCATCTATTCGATCACTGCGATCTGTTCGATCGTTGCTGTTTTAGGCATCCTGCGCATGAAGGATGAGAGCCGCATCGTGGACGATCTGCCGGAGGACAATCCCGTATTGACGGACCTGCGCTTTTTCGAGGCCAACTTTAGGGGCGTCATGCCCTTGGAGATCGTGGTGAACACCCTAAAGAAAGGTGGCGCGTTGAAGGATGCCACGTTGAAGCGTATTGAGGAACTGGAGGATACCCTCGGCACTTACCCTGAATTCAGCCGTGCCTTGACCATCGCGGATGCAGTCAAGTTCACCAAGCAGGCCTTCTATGGTGGCAACCCGGACAAGTATGCGCTGCTGACCGGTTCGGAGAAGTCATTCATCCTACCCTACCTGGAAGGGGCTGATGGCAATCAGGGCATGGCGCGTTCCTTCATCGACAGCACACGCCAGATCACTCGCATTTCCGTGCAGATGGCCGATGTGGGCACAACCCGGATGGACGAACTGCTAGGCGGTCTGCGTCAGCAGGTGGACAGCATCTTTGACCCAGCGAAATACGAGGTGACCCTGACCGGCACCTCGGTGGTCTTCCTGAAAGGCAGCAGTTATCTGGTGAGCAACCTCATCACCAGCCTGTTCTGGGCAATCGTCATCATCGTCGCCCTCATGGCATTGCTCTTCAATTCGTTGCGTATCCTGCTGGTGGCGCTGATCCCGAACATGATCCCGCTGCTTTTCACTGCAGGCCTGATGGGCTTCCTGCACATCCCGATCAAGCCAAGCACCATGCTCGTCTTCGGTATCGCATTGGGCATCGCGGTGGATAACGCCATCCACTTCCTTGCCCGTTACCGGCTTGAATTGAAATTGACCGGTCATGACCTGCAACGCAGTGTAGATCTGGCGACGCGCGAGGTGAGCGTAGGCATCATCTACACCAGCGTCGTGCTCCTGGCCGGCTTCTCGCTTTTCGGGTTCTCTCATTTCGGTGGCATCCAGGCGCTGGGTGTTCTCACGACCATCACCCTGCTCGTGGCGATGCTCACTAATCTGCTCGTGCTGCCTTCCCTCCTGCTCAGTCTCAACAAGCGCATCGCGAGCAAAGCCTTCGAAGAGCCCATGTTGGAGATCATGGATGAGGAGCAGGACATCGAGCTCATGGAATTGAAACTGGAAATGCCCACTCCGGAACCATCGTCCGACGATGGGAGCCTGGATGGAGGTGCAGAAGGCCCGAGCAAACCAGTTGATAGTACCGATAAGGCATGAAAGGCATCATACTCGCCGGTGGCTCCGGCACACGACTGCATCCCCTGACCCTGGCGGTGAGCAAACAGCTCATGCCCATCTACGACAAGCCGATGATCTACTACCCCCTGAGCACGCTGATGGCAGCGGGCATCCGGGAGGTCCTGATCATCAGCACGCCCCATGACCTGCCCAACTTCCGGAAGTTGCTCGGCGATGGGAAGGACCTGGGCTGCACGTTCAGCTATGCCGAGCAGAAGGTGCCCAACGGACTGGCTCAGGCCTTCGTCATCGGCCGTGAGCACGTGGGTTCCGACAGTGTCGCGTTGATCCTGGGCGACAATATCTTCTATGGCTCAGGCCTGGGCCGCAAGCTCAGCCAGCATGTGGACCCCCAGGGAGGTCTGGTGTTCGCCTACCATGTCAGCGACCCCGAGCGTTACGGCGTCGTGGAGTTCGATGATCGGAACAATGCGCTGAGCATCGATGAGAAGCCCGCGAAGCCCCGTAGCAATTATGCAGTGCCGGGCCTGTACTTCTACGACAACAGCGTGCTTGAGATCGCGGCCGCTCTGAAGCCCAGTCCTCGGGGTGAGTATGAGATCACGGACGTGAACAAGGAGTACCTGCGGCAGGGCCGGCTCAAGGTGGAGATCATGGACCGTGGAACGGCCTGGCTGGATACCGGCACCTTCCGATCGCTCATGCAGGCCGGGCAGTTCGTACAGGTGATCGAGGAGCGGCAGGGGTTGCGGATCGGTTGCATCGAGGAGGTGGCCTGGAAGAACGGCTTCATCGATGCCGAACAACTCAAGGCCCTCGCTCGTCCTTTGGTGAAGAGCGGCTATGGGGAATATCTCCTCAAACTCGTTGAGCACTGAGATCATGCGATCCTTCGATGACTTACGGAACGCTGTTGAGCAGCGCATTACGAAGTGGTGCGCGCAGCTGCCCCAGAGCGGGCTCTACGAGCCGATGGCCTACCTGATGGCCTTGCCAGCCAAGCGCGTACGACCCGTGGCGGTGGGGATGGCCCATGAACTGTTTGGCGGCCAGGCGGAGGATGTGCTGGAGGAGGCGCTCGGCATCGAGCTGTTCCACAACTTCACCCTGATGCACGACGACATCATGGACGATGCCCCTCTGCGCCGGGGCCGGCCCACGGTGCATGCCAAGTGGAACGTGAACACCGCCATCCTCAGCGGTGACGCCATGCTGGTGAAGGCCTACATGCTCATGGCACGCGATGCGAAAGTGCTGGAGGTGTTCAGCCAGCGCGCTCTGGAGGTGTGCGAAGGCCAACAGGACGATATGGCCTTCGAGCAGCGCAGCGATGTGACCCTGGCCGAGTATACGGCCATGATCCGCTTGAAGACCGCCGTGCTCCTGGCCGGTGCCATGCAGGTCGGTGCCATCAGGGCTCAGGCACCCGCTGCCGATGTGGAGCACATCGCCCGTGTGGGGGAGCACCTCGGACTGGCCTTCCAGCTGCGTGACGATCTTCTGGACGCCTTCGGTGATCCCACCAAAGTGGGCAAACAAGTGGGTGGCGACCTGCGCGCCGGCAAGAAGACCTGGATCCTGATCCGGGGCTCCGAAGTGAGCCGTGCCCAGGGCCGCTGTGAACTTCAGGAGGAGCTGGGCAAGGATAGCGCCGACCGCGATGTGCCCCGGATGATCCGCGTGTTGGAGGAGCTGGGCGTAAGGGCCGAGGCGGAAGAAGAGGTGGCCCGTCACGATGCCATCGCCCTGCGCGAACTGGATGCGATCGCTGTTCCCGAAGAACGAAAGGCACCCCTGCGTGCGCTGGCGGACCTGCTCATGGTCCGCACCCACTGAAACGATCAGCTGCGCAACAGGTCCTTGAGCGCTTCCGAGAGGTCCGGATGTGAAAAGCGGAAACCCGTGGCCGTCAGACGATCACTGGAGGCCCGACTGCCTTCCAGCAGGAGCGTGGAAAGTTCACCCAGTGCAAGTCTTAATGCGAAGGCCGGGACCGCGGGGAGGAAGGAGGATCTGCCCAGCACCTTGGCCACCGTTTCCATGAACATGGAATTGCTCACCTGGTCGGGAGCGCTGACGTTGTATGCTCCGCTCATGTCCGGCTGGGTGATGGCCTGCACATAGGCGGCCGCCAGGTCGTCGGTGTGCACCCAGGTCATCCATTGACGTCCACTACCCAGCGCCGCTCCCAGGCCGAAGCGCACCGGCAGGGCCAACTTGGCCAAGGCGCCACCGGTGGACGAGAGCACGATGGGTGTGCGCAGTTTCACCACCCTGCACACCGGCCGCCATTCATCTACCGCCGTCTCCCATTCCCGGCTGATGCGCCCGATGGTGTCCTGTCCCGGAGCGTCCGTTTCCACATGGATCCGGTCACTGGTGACCGCCCCGTAGAAGTTCATGCCGGCCGCGCTCACCAGGCTCTTCGGGGTGCATTGCCCACGTTGCGCGGCCATCCACAACAGGCGGATGGACGCAGCGCGGCTGTCGATCAGTTCGTTCACCCGTTCGGTGGTCCAGCGCTTGTCCGCGATCCCCGCTCCGGCCAGGTGCACGATGTGGTCCACTCCCTGCAGGGCGGCGGGGTCCACGGTTCCGTTCCGGACGTCCCAGGCAAAGGCCCGCACCCCGAGCCGCTCGCCCGGTGTGCGGCTCAGGTGGCGCACGGTATGCCCCGCCTTCATCAGTGCTGCCGTGAGGGCAGTGCCGATCAGTCCGGATCCACCGGTGATGAGAATGGTCGCCATGATGCAAATCAACGCCTCCGTATACCACAGGTTCACCCGGGACAGGGCTCCTTAACGAAAGATGGGAACACGCACGCTCTGCGCAGCGCCTGTGGGGCCGGTGATATTCAGGATGATGATCCCCGCGCCCTGGTCCTGCGGCAGGTCAACGATCAGCGACCTGTCTTCTGCCGTCGCTCGGGTCTGCCAGCGCAGGCGGCCATCCATGGTAAAGGCTTCCATGCTGTACTGGCCGGCCGTGATCGCTCCCCGTATCCTGAGCTGCGTCCCATCCAACAGCACCTGTCCGACCTCCAGGTCCGCTCCGTTACCGATGTCCAGCACTATGCATGCCGGGGCATCCGGTGGAAGCAGGACCACCTCCACCAGAGCAGATCCATTGCATGCCGGGAACAAGCTGGTGGTGTAGGTGTACGCGCCGGGCTCCATGGTGGAGGGGTCGAAGAACCCGTCGATCGCCGTGCCGTTCAGGTCGGTCCACACTCCACCTGAAGTAGGGTTTCCGCCCAGGCTGTCAACGAGCAGGAAGGGCATCATCAGGCCACAATACAGGGCCTCGCCATCGATCCCTGCATCTGGTGGTGCGTTGATGGTGACGGCATAGGCATAGGTCTGCTGGCCACGTGTGGGGCAGGCGTCGTCGCGGAGGGTGCAGGTGAGGTAGCGCGTGCCCGGCGCATTGGAGGCCGCGTCCCAGCAGATCGTGGCCGTGAGCGGGTTGCCGCCGCTCAGTTCCAACGTGGCGCCCGGAAAGGCTTGGGCAAGGTTGGAATTGAACTGCAAGGCCTGACCTGCATCGGGGTCGGTGAAAGTGAGCGTGCTGCAGAAGTTGCCGCCCGCACATAGTCGAAGGTTGCGCTGCCCGGTGAGCTCGGCATTGCCCGTCACGTTCGTGAAGGTGCCGCTTGATGCATCGGGTGCCTCGTTTGAACAGGCCGTCACCACGAAGGGGAAATCATGCATGACACTGCCGATGTACTCCCCGGTCATGCGGTACTCATCCACCTGCACCACGGTGACGATACGCCCCTGCACGGTAGGTGTGAAGGTGATCTGCCCCGTCAGGCTGTCGATGGCCATGCCGGTGAAGGGCTCCGCACCATAGTAAGGAACGATGTAGTTCACCGGTGTGGGGGAGGGTGTTGCAAGGCGCGCATCGATGAGCCGGTAGCGCAGCCGGTGGCCGTCAGCATCGGTGGCGCCGGCGTCATGGGTCACCGCTTGGTTCACGCACACGAAGGGCACGGTGAGGTTGTTGAACGTGGGCGAGGAGTGACAGAAACCGCCCAGGTTATTGATCCGGGTCTCCAGGTACAGACCCGGCTCATTCGTCACGTTCACGGAAGGTGCGCGGCAGCAGATCGACCAGCTCACCGTCCAGCTGTTGCACGGGCTGAGGAAAAGTTGGGTGGTGTAGGTGTATCGCTCCGCGCCGATCAGGCTTCCTCCGTTGCAGGTGCTCTGGTCCAGCTCTGCGACGCAGATGTAGGAGATCTCCTCCACCGTAGCGGGTAACAGGTTGGCCAATTGGAAACTGACCCCGCAATCGTTCGCGAAGTTGAGCGTCTGTGGGATCATGGCGTTCCCGCTGCACTCGCGGTACAGGGTCAGGGTGAAGCGGTGCTGGTTACCACCCAGACAGGTGTAGGCAATGTTCCCGCCCGGCAGATGCTCGGCCTGGCCGGGAAGGAAGAACAGCATCACCAGGATCGTGAGGAGCGTACGGTGGGCCATGGGTATTGTGGCCTGTCTTTGGGTCAGGCGATGACCAAGATAACCGCATTGCCGTTTCGCTACGGATGCAGATCGCTGCGGTCCTGATAACCCCATTCCTGTTCTTCGCCCAGGTCCCTCATGAGCAGGCTGGGGTCCTGGAGCACGGTCCATACCATCCATCCCATGAGGAATGGAGCAGCCGCGAAGAGCATGAAGTAGACCCAGAGAGGAAGATCCAGGGCGGCAACAAGCATGTTCACCAGCAGAACACCGGTGACCACATGTACAGAGGTGGGCAAGGTTCGCATGATGGAATAACGCCGGCAAGCGCCGTTCCGTTCAGGACGACAACTGACGCAATGTCCGTTCGATCTGGCCCCTGTGGTGCCTCACATGCCGCCCCATGAAGCTCAGGCCCTGCACCATGTCGAACTTGCCCGCGGAAGGATGTTTGAAGAGCCCATGGCCCACGAGCTCGTCCGGCAGCGCCGCAAAGGTGTTGCGCATGTCGGCACGGACGCTGTCCCATTGCGACCTTGCCGTGGCATAGGTGCAGGGCGGTACGTGGGCCACGATGGCCGGTGCCTTGAAGCGGATCGGCAGGGCCAGGGCCGTGTTCAGCAGAAACAGCCGGAACGTGGCGCTGGTGCCCACTGGACGGTGACCGCCCACCTCCAGTTTCTTGCTCAGGTAAGCCATGGCGCTACCCTCGGCCAGTGCGAGGTGCAGCAGTACCTGCGTCACGGACCATGCTCCCGGTGTCGGCGGGGTCTCCAGCAGGGCGTGGGGCACCCGGTCCAGCCTCACCAACAGGCCTTGGCGTTCGGTCTCGAACACAGCGAACCGTTGGAGAAGTCGGGTTTTGGTGGGCATGTTGATCAGGGTCTTTCGTCCTTTTCGGTGTCTTCGTCCATGTCATCCTCCGCCTCCCAGATGGCCTCCTGCCCCAGGAAGCGTGCTCGGATCCGCTCGGACCGGCGCTTCAGGTATGGCCCGGCAAAGAGCAGCAGGCCGAGATTGAACAGCGCAAGAACGACGGCCAGGGCAAAGAGCCAGCGCACCCACCAACGTTCCCAGAACCAGTAGGCCAGGCCCACGGCGATGACCTGCCGGATGGTCCACAGGATGAGCTTGCGTCGGCGATAGGCCGGGTCAAGCAGGGGTGTGCCGGCCGCACTGTCCAGCATCTGCGCATAAGTGTTCGCAGGGTTGTCCGCTACTTCCTCCATGGTCCATCAAAGAAAAGAACCGCAGGGGAGTCCCAACGGTCCTTTTGGTGGACGGTCGCCTATCAGCGTGCCCGCATCACGTTCAGCAGGTCCTGTGAAAGCAGGCCTTCCTTCTTGCCGGCCAGTGCGGCGTCATCGCCCATGTACATCAGTTCACCCGTGCCGGCGTTGAAGATGCGCTTGAAACAATGTTTCGTCTTGTACTCGCCTGTCAGCAGCACGTCGCTCACGGTGATGGTCCGGTCCTGCGCCTCCACTACACCCATCAGTTCGCCGACCCCGGCCAGTTTCACCGGTGCGGTGTAGCTCTCCTTCACAGCCGCGATGTCCACCAGGCTCTTGTCCAGGTGTTCCTTGCCGATCCAGAGTTCCGTGTCGCGGATCAGGCGGGTGCGGCCGGCGTAAAGGCGGTCGGCGGTGGCCTTGTCCGTGATCTTGCCGCTCTCCACCTGCTTCAGGTAGTCCTGGAGGTGCTTCACGTAGACGTTCAGCATGCCCGTGTTCAGGTTCTCATTGATGGCCTTGGCGTCGATCATCAGGAAGGCCAGTTCATGCTCCGAGGGAATGTTCGTGAAGGCGTTGTCCTTCTGTTGGAGGATCTCGCCCTTCTTGGCCTTCCAGCCCTTCACCAAGGTGAGAAAGGTGGCCTCGAACTTCACGGGGTCCACTTTGGCCGTTTTCAGCAGGTAGATCTTCTCCGGACTGATGGGCTGCATGCCCAGGTCGCCCACGGTGATGAACTCCACCTCGGTGGTGAAGGTCCAGTGGTTTTTCACCGCGTTCATGAGGGTGCGGTTGTAGGGCGAGTCGCCGCCGTCCAGGACGACCACGGTCGTGGTGGCCTTGGAGGCCTTCACGGCTGCGGCATTGAAGGTGCCGTACTGGGCGGAGGCGGAAACAACGAGGGCGGTAAGCGCCAGGGTGAAGAGGGAACGCATGGTCTGGTCGATGACAGGTTGGGATCGGGGTGGATGGAAGGCCGCGAACGGACTTCCGTGTGCCCGGCGAAAATAGTGCCAGCCCTTGCCGACCTTTGGTCCACTTGTGAACAGCGTGAACAACGAACTGTCGAAACCCGGGTCCGAAGGATTGCAGCGCTTCCTGGACCGCGCGGAGGTGCTGGCCTGCACGGTGGCCCAACTGCGCAAGGACCTTGCGCTCACCGACGATGAACTGCCCGAACCTCCCGTGGGGGACCAGGCCTTCGAAATGCTGCGCACCAAGGTGCTGCCCCACCTGGAAGCGCTGCAGCGCCAGAGCGTCATCGCCCTGCAGACCGCCATGTACCGGGTGGACATCCCGGAGGCCCACCTGCGCCGCACCATGGCCTCCGGTGGGCTGCATGCGCTGGCGGGCGAGTGTGTGTTGCGGGCCCTGCAGAAGGTGCTGACGCGGCTGCGCTTCGCGGGGCGCTTCTGAGGCCCCCGGCTCCGGCACCCATGGCAAGGGGCCATTTTGCGAGGTGGGCCCCTCGAACTCCGTCCCTCTTACCGCCGTACAACGCACTCCCCAAAACCTACCTTTGCATCAGGATCTCCGGAACCCATCCATGGACACGTATTCCTACCTCAGCAACGTCGACAGCGCCTGGCTGGACGACCTTTACCAGCAATACCAGAAGGACCCCGCCAGTGTGGAGACGGGTTGGGCCCGATTCTTCGAGGGCTTCGAATTCGCCAAGGCTGTGAACGAGGATGGCACCACGGGGGCCAGCGTGACCCAAGCTTCCGCCAAGGCGGGGAGCGGGCAGGAGCGGTTCCAGAAGGAGTTCAAGGTCCTGGAGTTCATCAGCGCCTATCGCCAGCGTGGGCACCTGTTCACGAAGACCAACCCCGTCCGCGAGCGTCGTACCTATAGCCCACCGTTGGACCTGCCGACCTATGGATTGAGCGGGACCGACCTCGACACCGTGTTCACCGCAGGGAATGAAGTGGGCATCGGCCCTGCCAAGCTGCGCGACATCATGGCCCTGCTTCAGCAGACCTACTGCCAAAGCATCGGTGCCGAGTTCACGTTCATCCGCAACCCGGAGAAGGTGAAATGGCTGCAACAGCGCATGGAAAGTATGCGCAATGTGCCCGATTTCACCCTGGACCAGAAGAAGGAGATCCTCGCGAAACTGAACGAGGCCGTGGTCTTCGAGAAGTTCCTGGGCAAGAAGTTCATCGGTGCCAAGCGCTTCAGCATCGAAGGTGCCGAGGCGCTGATCCCTGCCTTGGATACAGTGATCGAACATGGTGCCGAACTGGGCATCACCGAGTATGTGTTGGGTATGGCGCACCGCGGTCGCTTGAACGTGCTGGCCAACACCCTGCGCAAGAGCTACGACCAGATCTTCAGCGAGTTCGAAGGCAAGGACTACGAGGATCAGCTTGTGGAGGGCGATGTGAAGTACCATATGGGCTACAGCTCCGTGGTGAAGACCAACACCGGCAAGGAGGTGCGCCTCACCCTGGCCCCGAACCCCAGCCACCTGGAGAGCGTGGGTCCTGTGATGCAGGGCATCTCCCGCGCCATCATCGAGCACGACGACCATTTCGCCAAGGGCATCACCGCGCCGATCATCATCCATGGTGATGCGGCCGTGGCCGGACAGGGTGTGGTGTATGAAGTATCTCAAATGGCCGGACTGAAGGCCTACGAGGTCGGGGGTACCATCCACATCGTGGTGAACAACCAGGTGGGCTTCACCACCAACTACATCGACGCTCGCACCAGCACGTACTGCACGGACGTGGCCAAGGTGACCCAATGCCCGGTGTTCCATGTGAACGGCGATGACGCGGAAGCCGTGGCCTACACCATGAAGCTGGCGATGGACTACCGCCAGAAGTACGGCACCGATATCTGGGTGGACATCCTGTGCTACCGGAAGCACGGGCACAACGAGGGCGACGAGCCGAAGTTCACCCAACCCGTGCTCTATAAGGCCATCGCCCAACATCCCGATCCCCGCGAGATCTACACGCAGAAACTGATCGACAGTGGTGTGGAGGGAGCACGCGAGATGGCCGAGGAGATGGAACGTTCCTTCAGCGCCATGCTCGATGAACGGCTCGCCGAGGCCAAGCAGGTCCGTGTGGGGCACATCACCAACTTCATGGCCGAGCGCTGGAAAGGTTTCAAGCGCGCGGAGCCGTTGGATCTCCAGAGGTCACCGAACACCGGTGTGAAGAAGGAGGTGCTGAAGATGATCGGGGAGAAGATCACCGAGTTGCATCCGGATGGGAAGAAGTTCTTCAGCAAGCTGGAGAAGATCCTGAACGACCGCAAGAAGATGATGGCCGACGAGACCCTGGACTGGGGTATGGCCGAACTGCTCGCCTATGGTTCGTTGTTGGTGGAGGGTCATCCGGTACGTTTCACCGGTCAGGATGTGGAACGCGGCACCTTCAGCCACCGCCACGCCGTGGTGAAGTTGGAGGACAGTGAGGAGGAGTTCATTCACCTGAAGCACATCCAGGACGGACAGGCGCTGCTGCAGATCTACAACTCCCTCCTGAGCGAATACGCGGTGCTCGGTTTCGAATATGGCTACGCGCTGACGAACCCTGAGACGCTGACGATCTGGGAGGCCCAGTTCGGCGATTTCGTGAACGGTGCGCAGATCATCCTCGATCAGTACCTGTGCTGCGCCGAGGAGAAATGGAACACACAGAACGGGATCGTCCTGCTGCTGCCCCACGGCTATGAAGGCCAGGGCGCCGAGCACAGCAGTGCGCGCATGGAGCGTTTCCTCAGCAGCTGCGCCGATGAGAACATGGTGGTGGTGAACTGCACCACACCTGCGAACTTCTTCCACGTGCTGCGCCGCCAACTGGCATGGAACTTCCGCAAGCCCTTGGTGGTGTTCAGTCCCAAGAGCTTGTTGCGCCACCCGCGCTGCGTGAGCAAACTGGACGATCTGGCCAGAGGAAGTTTCCAGGAGCTGATCGACGATGCTGCCGCAGATGCGAAGAAGGTCCGTACCGTGATCTTCACGCAGGGCAAGGTGCATTACGACCTGGCCGAACACCGCGAGAAGAACGGCATCACCGACACCGCCTTGGTGCGCATCGAGCAGATCCATCCGCTGCCCTTCGAGCAGATGCGCGCGGTGATCAAGAAGTACGGAAAGGCTGATCGCTACCTGTGGGTGCAGGAGGAGCCGAAGAACATGGGCGCCTGGCCGCACATCCTCATGCACGCGCAGGATGCACTGGGCATCACCTTCGAATGCATCAGCCGACCGGCCAGCGGCGCACCCGCCACCGGCAGCAGCAAGCGCAGCGCGAACCAGCAGATCGCCATCATCGAACAGGCCTTCGCCAAATCCGCAACTGCGCTCGGGTCGAAAGAGCAAACGAAGAAGGTCAAAGCCTGAACAAGACCCAATTCACAAATCTCAAGACCAAAGACATAAGTAACTCACCAAGCTCTCCCTCCTTGACACTTGACACTTGTGTCTTGTGAATTGAGTCTTGAACAAACCACTCCCCATGGCAATTGTCGATATAAAGGTTCCCAGTCCCGGAGAGAGCATCAGCGAAGTGCGCATCGCACAATGGCTTGTGAAGAGCGGCGACGTGGTGGAGAAGGACCAGGTGATCGCGGAGATCGACAGTGACAAGGCCACCCTGGAACTGAGCGCCGAAGCGGAAGGAAAGATCGAACTGCTGGTCGAGGCCGACGCTACGGTGAACGTGGGCGATGTGGTCGCGAAGATCGATACGAGCGTGAAGGCGGAGGCCAAGCCCAAGGCGCAGGTGCAGGCGCAGGAGGCGAAGAAACCCGCCGCTGCCCCTGCCCCTGCTGCTGCCCCTGCTACTGCCACGGCGGCTGCGCACGCCACACCGGTGGCCAAGGCCATGCTTGATGAGAAAGGCGTGGATGCCGGCAAGGTGAAGGGCAGTGGCCCCAACGGCCGCATCACCAAGAGCGATGTGGAAGCCTACATCGCTGGAGGTGTAAGTGCCGATGCCGTGGTCATGAACGGTTGGGGCGGCACCCGCAATGACAGTCGCGCAAAGATGACCACCCTGCGCAAGAAGGTGGCCGAGCGACTGGTGAGCGTGAAGAATCAGACCGCCATGCTCACCACGTTCAACGAGGTGGACATGAGCGCCGTGATGGCCCTGCGCGACAAGTACAAGGACAAGTTCAAGGAGCAGAAGGGCGTGAACCTGGGCTTCATGAGCTTCTTCACCAAAGCGGTGACCGAGGCCTTGCGTCTCTATCCCAATGTGGGTGGCCAGATCAGCGGGGAGGAGATCATCACCTTCGATTACGCCGATATCGGCATCGCGGTGAGCAGTCCGAAAGGCCTGATGGTGCCCGTTGTGCGCAACGCTGAGCGGATGACCCTGGCTGAGATCGAAGCGAAGATCAAGGAGCTCGCGATCAAGGCACGTGATGGCAAACTGAGCATCGACGAGATGACCGGCGGTACCTTCACGATCACCAACGGTGGTGTGTTCGGCAGCATGCTCAGCACGCCGATCCTCAATCCGCCGCAGAGCGCGATCCTCGGCATGCACAACATCGTGGAACGCCCCGTGGCCGTGAACGGTCAGGTGGTGATCCGTCCCATCATGTACGTGGCCCTCAGCTACGATCACCGCATCATCGACGGCAAGGAAAGCGTGAGCTTCCTCTATAAGGTGAAGGAGATGATCGAGGACCCGAACAAGCTGGTCTTCGGCGGGAAGGATCCGGGTGAGGTGTTGTTGGGGTTGTAGACTAACAGGCGCCCCGCCTGTTGGTCGGAAGGCCCAACTGCGCTCTGTCTTTGGACAACTCTATTTCGATCAGCGAGCTATCCTAAAGATTTTCAAAGGATGGAGGTCTTCATCTGGGAGTTGTTCGTCAAGGCCATTCGATATCCGGGTGCTATGTTCCTTTCCTTGGTGACTAAACATGATGTTTCCTACTGGCTGGAGCAGGGAAGTATCTATGGTGTCTTTTTTGTCGGAGCGATCGTGATCACCCTGTTCGTCTGTTTGGCGATGTGGGCATCGGGTAGGTCGGTGCTCGTAAGATCCAGAGGCGATGCGCCTGTGGAGGCAATACCGCGAACGTGCAACGCTTCCCTGTTATCGTCCCTGTCGATCCAGTTCCCCGTTCCCGGGGAACTTATGCGGACACGTAAATTCACCCCCACAGGCGGGGCGCCTGGGGGGACATGGACGACATCTTCTTCGACAAGCGCGCTGAGCTGACCATCACGTACCGTGATCGGCCACATTGGAAGCAGCCGGGCAAAGTGCATTTCGTCACTTGGCGCCAAGCTGATAGTTTACCGAAAGTGCATCTCGATGCATTGTCCAGGGATCGTGAAGCGTGGATCGCCAGGTACGGCATGCAGGACATCATCACCCTGCCATACGAAGCTCAGCGTGAACACCATCGGCTATTCCATCAGCGCGTGCAGCGCTGGTTGGATGCAGGCTCAGGGTCCTGTGCACTCCGCGACCCGGAAGCGCTCAACGTGGTATTGGAGACCATGCTGAAGTTCGACAATGAGCGCTACCGACTTGGTACTTTCGCCATTGCCGGGAATCATGTGCATGTGCTTGTGATACCGTATCCTCGAATGGACCTATCGAGTATCACCCATAGTTGGAAGTCCTATACCGCGAAAGCGATCAATCGCATCCGGAATACGACCGGTCCATTCTGGAAGACAGAAAGTTTCGATCACGTTGTCCGCAGTGCTGAGCATTTGACCAAATACGAGCGATATATCCTGCGACATGTGCAGGAGGGTGCGCATGTTGTGCATCGCTCCTTGTTTACCTGACCTTGGCAATGGGACGAACGAAGTGTTGCCCCGCCACCCTCACTCCCTCCTGATCACCAACACCGCGTTCAGCTTCTCGCCGGTCTTGATCAACAGTTGCTGGCGTCCGTTTCCGGCGCGCACAAAAGCACTGGCCGTGTTGGGCGAAACGCGCCCTTCGTTGTGGGCCACCACCAGCACGGTGTTGTCTCCCTGCACCAGGTCCAACCTCAGGCGGTGGTGCCGTTTGGTCAATTCGAAGTCGATCAATACCGGAACGCCATTGAGCAGCACACTGATGGTGTCGCCATCGTACTCCGCATTGTCCCACAATTCCAATGTGATGCGTTCGCGTGTGGTGCTGAGGGTGGTGACCGTATCGATGCTTCGCTCCTGGTAGGCGATCGCCGGGGCCGGTGGTGGTTGCACCGCGCGACGCTTGAAACCGTAATGGAAACGGAGCACAAGGCCCAGATGATCACCGGTGGCCGAGGCGTAGGATGCGCCGCCGGTGGGCGTGGTGATGATGGTGCTCATGTTGCTGCTGCGTTCCAGGTGCCGCACGTAGCGAAGGGCCAGATCGAACTGGTGCCTACCCTCCATCTTGGTGACTCCGACCTCCGGTGCGATGTAGGGTGTTCGACCATCCGTGCCGCGGGTCACCGCCGTGAACCCGGGCTCCAGAGCTATCAATTCCTCGTTGGAGCGGTATGCGATGCCGTAGCCCATCGCAAAGCGCAGTGAGGTGCCCAGCTGTCTGTCCAGAGGCACCTGGTACCAACCACGTACATCAGTTCGTGGTCCCAGATGATACACGTCATACTCCGTGTCACCCTGGCCGTAATTGTAACCGTTCAGCATCATGGCAGCGCTCAGGGACACTCCCCCGCGCTGGCGGTAGGTGTACGAGCCACCCAGTTCGAGCCCCACGGTCGCGCCCGGCCAGGTGGTGAATGCATCCCCCCGGGTGCTGTCCATTTGCGCCAGGCTTGCACCGAAGTCCAGCGCGCCGAGCACTCGGAACGGTGATGTACGCTGAGCGAGCAATGCTGCGCCAGTTAAAGCGAGCGACCACAGAAGAAGGACGGTCCGTGCAGTGTGCAGCATCTGTTCAATCGGTAAAGGTCGCCACCAGCGGGATCAGCCTGAACCGATGTGGGGGCCGACCAAGTGCGGGTCGAGGGCGTTGCGATCATCGTGCCGTGCGGTTTTTGGGTTCATGCTGCACGCTGCCGTTCCCAACTGAACGGTCATGGATGGGTGCCGAGGGCGCGATGCCGGCGATGAGGCACGTGTGTTCAGTGACACGCTTACCGATGAATGACCTTTGCCAGCACCTCCGATCTTCCGGCATGGTCATTGCCCTGTCCGGACACCAACTTCACTTCATCCCTCATGCGCATCATCCTGCTGTCCACCGCCATGCTTTGTCTCGCTGTCACAAGCAACGCCCAGTTCCCCAAGGTCCTGAAGGATGCCGGTGACAAGGTGATGGGCACGGGCGGTGTCGGACTTTCGAACGATGAAGTGATCGCCGGATTGAAGGAGGCTTTGGGCAAGGGTGCGGAGCAGTCGGTGTTGAAGGGCTCTGCTGCGGATGGCTTCTGGAAGAACGACAAGCTCCGGATCCCCTTTCCTCCGGAAGCCGAGAAGATGAAGAGCACCTTGAACGGCATCGGCATGACGAAGCAGGTGGAGGAGTTCGAACTGACGATGAACCGCGCGGCCGAGGAGGCGGCGAAGGAGGCTTTGCCCGTGCTGCGTGACGCCGTGCTGGGCATGAGCGTGGGCGATGGCTTCGCGATCCTGAAGGGCGGCGATCAGGCGGCCACCACCTACCTCCGCGACAAGACCACGGCATCGCTTACTGAGCGCTTCCGACCCATCGTGGAGCAGGCGACGCAGAAGGTGGCCCTCACCAGTTACTGGACCCCCTTGGTCAAAGGGTACAACAAGGCCGGCATGCTCACAGGTAGCAAGGCGGTCGATCCCGACCTCGACGCGTACGTCACCGACAAGGCGATCCAAGGGTTGTTCGTGCTGATCGCCGAGGAGGAGGGACGCATCCGAAAGGATCCCATGGCCCGCACCAGCGATCTGCTGAAGAAGGTGTTCGGGGCCAACTAGTGTCGCAACCCGTGACCGGGTGGTCCTTTCCGCGATCGGCGATGACCAATGTGCAAATGGCCGAAGGCGTCATTGGGCCGGTCCCTATGTGGGTCAACGATGATGTTCCGGTGCGTGAGCGTGTCATACCTGTAAGCCCTCTATTCGTATTGCGGTCTGACAGGGGCGCGATGATCGGTCCTGTTGGTCTTGCGATGGATGTTCGTTTTATGTCGACCAGTGATCTCTTGATCGGGATGGGGTGCCTTGCATGGTAGCATCACTTGCACATCAGCTTTCCAATGATCAGCACACATGGAACTGTTGACAAGTGTGACTTTAATGACCGGTGTCCGGGATATGGCCGCGTCTAGGTTTGCGGCGCACCTGTCCTGAACCATCGTTGCTCAGTACGCGCCGGGTGCATCGGCATGACAAGGCTTTCCCGCCGGTGAACTGGCCTTGAATGATGCACGAGCTCCGCCGCCGATCGGCGATGGAGAACCGTCCGGGCCATGGTGCCACCATACAGGTCGGTACATGGCAGAACAACGACGCCTTTCGCTTGCGGTACGCCAATTGGGCACCGTATTGATCACCTCCCTTCGCACCCTGCTCCCCGTGGCGGCGGCCTTCCTGCTATGGCAGAGCGAGGCGCGGGCCACACACGCCATGGGCGGGGAGCTCACCTACGAATGCGTGGGTCCGAACCTCTATCGGGTGCGGCTGAACTTCTACCGCGACTGCAACGGTGTGGCGGCGCCCACCAACTGCAGCAACGGCCGACAGTTCAGGCTCCGCAGCACCCAGTGCAGCGCCACGGTGAACGCCTGCTTCGGGCTGGACGGGGTGGAGACGGTGACCCCGATCTGCCTCACGGCTGTTGACCGCTGTTCCAATTCCAATGGTGACTACGGCATCCAACGTTACCGCTACAGCGCTGTGGTGAACCTGAGCGCTTGGGCAGGCTGTGGTACTGACTGGATCATTGACTGGGACCTGTGCTGCCGCAACAACGCCATCACAACGCTGAACAACCCCGGTTCGCGCAACCTCTACCTCACTGCGTTGCTCAACAACACGTTGACGCCCTGCAACAATTCCCCCCGCTACCTCAATGATCCCACGCCTTTCGCTTGTGTGGGTCAGAGCGTGAGCTACAACCACGGGTTCAACGACGTGGATGGTGACTCGCTCTCCTTCGAGCTCGCGCCTGCACTGGGCGCCAATGGTTCTTCCATTCCTTATAGCCCCGGTTACTCCTTCCTCCAGCCGGTGGTGACCGCCGGTGGTGCGAATGCGGTCCAGATCAATCCCGTGACCGGCACCATCACCTTCGTTCCGAGCATCCAGCAGTTCAGCGTGGTGACGGTACGTGTGCGCGAATGGCGCAATGGGTTGCAGATCGGAACCTACCTGCGCGACGTGCAGTTCGCCATCATTGCCTGTACGAACAACCTGCCTTCTGTCAGCGGGGTGAACGGGACCAACCAATACATCTTCAACGTCTGTGCGGGTGAATCCTTCTGCTTCAATGTGAACAGTGCCGATGCGGATGCCGGCCAGACCGTGACGATGACCTGGAACAGCGGGATCCCAGGCGCCACTTTCAACACCACGAGCGGCGCTTTGCCGGTGGGTACTTTCTGCTGGACCCCCACGGCAGCGAACATCGGCCAGAACCTTTTCTCCGTGAACGTGGCCGATAATGCCTGTGCGCTCAACGGGGTCAACAACTTCGGATTCGTGGTGCAGGTGACGCCGCCCTTTACTCCGGCGAACGCAGGGCCCGACCAAAGTGTGTGCGGCTTCACGAGCACGATGGCCGGTGTACTTCCCTTCCCACAGGTGCAGGGCACCTGGACCGTGGTGAGCGGCAGCGGTGTATTCGCCAATGCCAACAGTCCCACTTCAGGCGTGAGCGGACTGGGCACGGGAGCGAACGTGTTCCGCTGGACGGTCAACTACCTGACCTGCGGCACCACCAGCGATGATGTGACCATCAACGCCTTCAACCCGTCGCAGCCCGCCGCCAACGCAGGCCCCGATCAGTCGTTCTGCCAACCCACCGCCACTGCGACCCTCGCGGCCAACGTGGCCACCACACCCGCCATCGGTACTTGGACACTGGTGAACGGTACCGGCACCATCGCCAATTCGAACAGTCCCACCACCTCGGTGAGCGGACTTTCCGTGGGGGCCAACACCTTCCGATGGACGATCGACAACGGAGCCTGCACGCCTCCCACGAGCGACCAGGTGACCATCTTCCTGTTCAGCAACACACAGCCTGCGGCCGCTGCCGGGCCCGATCAGCAGCTCTGCCAGCCCACCAGCGTGGCGACCCTCGCCGGTAACGCGGTGACCTTCCCCGCCACGGGTCTTTGGACCGTGGTGAACGGCACGGGAACCTTTGCGAACGCCACGCTGCGCAACACCTCGGTGAGCGGACTTTCCGTGGGGGTGAACACCTTCCGCTGGACCATCACGAACGGCCCCTGCACACCGCCCAACACGCAGGATGAGGTGAACATCACGCTCTTCAATGCAGCCAGTCCGGCCGCCAACGCCGGTGCCGACCAACAGGTGTGCGCCACCACGGGCACGCTGGCCGGCAATGCTCCTCTTGCCCCGGCCACCGGTCAGTGGACCCTGGTCAGCGGCACGGGTACCATCACCAGTCCCACCACCCCATCGAGCGGCGTCACCGGCCTCGGGGTGGGAGCCAACGTGTTCCAGTGGACCCTGAACAACGGCCCCTGTGCCAACGGTGTGACCACCGACCAGGTGACCATCACCCGCTTTGATGTGACCACTGCCGCTGCTGTTGCAGGTCCCGACCAGGACCTCTGCAGCGTGGGTGCCACGGGTTTCGCCACGGCCACCATGGCGGCGAACGCCTCCACGCCTCCTGCCACCGGTGTCTGGACCATCGTTTCCGGCGGTGGCACCATCACCACGGCCAACAGCCCAAACACCACCATCACCAACATCCCTGTGGGTGTGACGGTATTGCGCTGGACCATCAACAATGGTCCCTGCACGCCACCCACCACGACCGATGACGTGACCATCCGCGTCTTCGATCGCAATGCTGCCGTTGCCGCTGCGGGTCCGGACCAGGACCTCTGCGCACCGGTCACCAGCGGGACCCTCGAGGCTAATACTGCCACGGCACCGGGAACGGGTGTGTGGACGGTCATCAGCGGAACCGGAACCTTCGCCGATGCCAGCAGTCCCACCACGACGGTGAGCGGCATGTCATTGGGAAGCAACATCTATCGCTGGACCCTTGCCAACGGTGCCTGCCCCGGTGCGGTCACCTCGGATGAGGTACGGGTCCGGCTGTTCGATCCCGCCACGGCTGCGGCCAACGCAGGGACTGATCAGCAGCTCTGCGGAACCTCCAACACAAATCTGTCCGGTAATGCAGTGGCCTCGCCCGCCGTGGGCACCTGGACCCTGGTGAGCGGTCAGGGCACCATTGTGGATGCCGGCAACGCGGCCGCTTCCGTCACCGACCTCGGTGTGGGGGTGAACGTGTTCCGTTGGTCCGTGAACAATGGGCCCTGCGGCAGTTCAAGTGATGAGGTGAGCATCGTGCTCTTCGATCCGAACAATGCGGCGGCCACCGCCGGGCCGGACCAGAGCATCTGTGTGCCGGTGGCGCCCAACGTGGTGACCATGGCCGCCAGTGCGGTGACCTTCCCTGCCGTGGGTGCCTGGACCGTGGTGAGCGGCAGTGGCACCATTGTCAGCCCCAACAGCCCCACCACGCAGATCAACACCATGGGTGTGGGCATCAATGAATTCCGCTGGACGGTGAGCAACGGTCCCTGCCCGGCCGGTGTGACGGACGATGTGGTCCGTGTGCTGGTGTTCGATGCCGGAAACCCGGTGGCCAACGCCGGTCCCGATGTTTCACTATGCACCACCAACGGCACCATCACCATGGCCGGCAGCACGATCACCGTGCCTGCAAGCGGACAGTGGACCTTGGTGAGCGGTACCGGTACCATCACCGACCCCACCGGTCCGAACACCACGGTCACTGGACTGGGTGTGGGTCAGAGCATCTTCCAGTGGACGGTGAACAACGGCCCCTGCGCCAACGGCATCACCACGGACCAGATGAGCGTGTTCATCTATGATCCGAACAACCCTTCGGCTGATGCGGGTGCGGATCAGAGCTTCTGCACACCGCTCTCCAGCACCACCATGAGCGGCAGCGCGGTGGCCTTCCCGGCCTCGGGTGTGTGGACCGTGGTGAGCGGCTCGGGCACCATCACCACCATCAACGATCCCAACACCACCATCACCGCCCTCGGGCTGGGCACCAACCAGTTCGCCTGGACCGTGAACAATGGCGTGTGCCCCAATGGCGTGACCAGCGATGTGGTGAACGTCGAACTGTTCAACGGTAACGCGCAGGCCGCTGATGCCGGAACGGACCAGAGCCTCTGCGGAACGAGCAGCACGGCCGTGATGAACGCCACTCCTGCGAGCGGCCTGGCCACGGGGTCATGGTCGGTGGTGCAGGGAACCGCCACCTTCAGCGATGTGGCATCGCCAACGGCCACGGTGAGCGGACTGAGCATCGGCGTGAATATCCTGCGCTGGAGCATCAACAACGGCGCCTGCGGCATCACCACCGACCAGGTGACCATCCTGGTCTATGATCCGAACAACCCGGTGGCCGCCGCCGGTGCGGACCAGGAATTGTGCACGCCCACCACCAGCACCACGCTCCAAGGCAGCGCGTTGATCGTGCCTGCCGTGGGCACCTGGACCCTGGTGAGCGGCAGTGGCACCATCGCCAATCCGACCGCATCGACGACCGCAGTGAGCGGCCTTGCCTTGGGTGCGAACGTCTTCCGCTGGCAGGTGAACAACGGTGCGTGCACCAACCCGATCACGCAGGACGAGGTGACCATCTTTGTGTTCGACCTCGATGCACCCGTGGCCAACGCTGGTCCCGATCAGGAGATCTGCACGCCGGTGAGCAGCATCTCCATGGCGGCCAATAGCCCCGTGGCCAGTGCCGTGGGCACCTGGACCGTGGTGAGCGGCGGTGGAACCATCGTGTCCCCGAACAGTCCGAACAGTGCGATCACCGGATTGCCGGTGGGGATCAACGTGTTCGCCTGGACCATCGACAACGGACCATGCGGTACCACGACGGACCAAGTTCGGGTACTGGTGTTCTCAGCGAACAATGCAGTGGCCAACGCCGGACCGGATGAAGAGCTGTGCACCCCCGAGAGCAGCACCAACTTGCTGGGCAGCCTCGTGACCTCCCCGGCCACCGGCCAGTGGGTGTTGATCAGCGGACAGGGTACGATCACCGATCCCACCGCCTCCATCACCGTGATCACTGGACTGGGTGTGGGAGAGAACATCTTCCAGTGGACGGTGAGCAACGGTCCTTGCGCGAACGGAATCACCAGCGACCGGGTGAGCGTGTTCGTTTTTGATGCCAGCAATCCCGTGGCTGACGCTGGAGCGGACCAGGAGTTCTGCACGCAGGTGAGCTCCACCTCGCTCACTGGAAGCCCTGTGATCTTCCCGGCCACTTCACAATGGGAACTGGTGAGCGGTCAGGGCACCATCACCGATCCCAATGACCCCAATACCACGGTCACCGGTCTGGGTGTGGGCGTGAACACCTTCCGCTACACGGTGGAGAACGGACCTTGTGACAACGGCATCACGGAGGACCTGGTGAGCATCCTCCTCTTCGACGAGAACAACGCGCCGGCCGATGCCGGTGCCGATCAGGAGCTGTGCACGCCGAACACCAGCACCACCATGCAGGGAAGTGCGGTGACCGTCCCCGCCTTGGGTACGTGGACCCTGGTGAGCGGCGGCGGTACCATCACGGACCCCAACGACCCGAACACCAGCATCACCGGTCTTCCCGTGGGCGTGAACGTGTTCGCTTGGACCGTGCAGAACGGTCCCTGCGCCGATCCGCTGACCACCGATCAGGTGAGCCTCATCGTCTTTGATGAAAGCAACCCTGTGGCCGCTGCCGGTGCCGATCAGGAGCTGTGCACGCCGAACACCATCACCACCCTCACGGGCAGTGCGTTGATCTTCCCGGCGACGGGGACCTGGACCTTGGTGAGCGGCCAGGGCACCATCTCCTCGCCGAACGCGGCTACCACCACGGTCACCGATCTGGGAGTGGGGGAGAACATCTTCGCCTGGACAGTGAGCAATGGTCCCTGTGCCAACGGGGTCACCACGGATGAAGTGAGCATCCTCCTCTTCGACCAGGGCAACAACAACGCCAATGCTGGTCCCGATCGCGAACTCTGCTTCCCATCCAGTGCCACCCAGTTGGAGGGCAGTGCAGTGATCTTCCCCGCAGTGGGAACGTGGACGCTGGTGAGCGGATCCGGTACACTGGTGGATGCCAACGACCCCAACTCCTTCGTCCTGAACCCTGGCATCGGTGAGAACATCTTCCAGTGGACGGTGGACAATGGTCCCTGCGAAAGCGGCGCCGGTGTGGACCAGATGAGCGTGTTCGTCTTCGACCCGAACAACCCGGTGGCCGATGCCGGCGAGGATCAGGAACAGTGCACCGCCAATCTCTTCACCACCCAGCTTGAAGGCAGCGCGGTGATCTTCCCCGCCGTGGGCACCTGGACCCTGGTGAGCGGCACCGGCACCATCGCCGACCCCAATGACCCCAACACCACGGTGTTCGACATCGCCATCGGCGAGAGCGTGTTCCTGTGGACGGTGTCCAATGGGCCATGCGCGAGCGGGATCACCACGGACGAAGTGCGCATCCGCATCTTCGACAGCAACAACCCGGACGCGTTGGCCGGTGATGATCAGGAGTTCTGCACTCCGGTCAGTTCGGCTGTGCTCACGGGCAGTGCGGTGACCTTCCCTGCCATCGGCTCCTGGACCGTGGTGAGCGGATCGGGCGTGATCGCGGACGCGAACAACCCCAGCACCACCATCACCGACCTGACCCCCGGCGTGACCGTGGTGGCCTGGACGGTGAGCAACGGTCCGTGCGACAACGGGATCACCAGCGACCAGCTGATCATCACGCTCTACGACCAGAACAATCCCATTGCGAACGCGGGCACCGATCAGGAACTGTGCACGCCGACGGGCACCACCATCAGCACAAACCTGCAGGGCAGTGCGATCATCTTCCCCGCCGTGGGCACCTGGTCCCTGGTGAACGGTACCGGCACGATCGTCGACCCCAATGATCCGAACTCCGCCGTGGACGGTCTGAGCATCGGCGAGAACCTCTTCCTGTGGACGGTGACCAACGGCGTGTGCAACGATCCGCTCACCACCGATCTCGTGAGCATCTTCGTGTTCGACGAGAACAACCCCGATGCGGTGGCCGGTCCCAACCAGCAGATCTGCACGCCCGTCACCAATGCCTTCATGCAGGGCAGCCCCGTGACCTTCCCGGCGCAGGGCACCTGGGTACTGGTCAACGGCCAGGGTACCATCGTCGATGCGAACGATCCACTGACGGAGATCACCGACCTGGGCCTCGGCGTGAACACCTTCTCGTGGACCGTGGACAATGGATCATGCCCGAACGGCATCACCAGCGATGTGGTGACCCTGATCCTCTTCGATGCACAGGCACCGCCAGCCGATGCCGGTGACGATCAGGAGTTGTGTTCTCCGGATGACAGCGCCACCATCACCGCCACCCCGCCCGTGGGGGCAGCGTTCGGTGCGTGGAACATCGTGCAGGGCAGTGGCAGTGTGGCCGATCCCGCCAGCCCCAGCACCACGGTGAGTGGCATGGAGGTGGGGGAGACCATCCTCACCTGGACCCTGAGCAGTGGTGTCTGCGTCACCACCGTGGATTCGGTGAGCATCTTCGTCTTCGATCCCAACAACCTGCTGGCCAACGCCGGTCTGGACCAGGAGCTCTGCGTACCACAGGACTCCGTGTTCATGGCGGGCAGTGCACTGATCTTCCCGGCGCAAGGCACATGGACGCTTGTCAGCGGTACCGGCGTGCCCCTCGACCCCAATGATCCGGGAACACTGATCAGCGGATTGAGCACGGGTGAGAATATCTTCCAGTGGGAGGTGTACAACGGCCCCTGCCTCAACAGCCTCTCGGCGGATCAGGTCACCATCACCCTCTTCAGTGACTCCACCTCTGCTGCCAACGCCGGTCCCGATCTGGAGAGCTGCCTGCCCGTCACGGCCGTCACCCTGCAGGGAGAGCAGCCCATTGCGCCGGGAGAAGGAACCTGGACGCTCATTGCAGGTACCGGCAATATCCTGCAGCCGAACAACCCCAACAGCCAGGTCACGGGTCTTTCACCAGGCGTGAACACCTTCGTGTGGACGCTGGAGTGGGATCCCTGCCCGAACAACGGCCTGCTCACCGACACGATGAACGTGCTGGTGTACAACCCCAACGCGCCCTTGGCCGATGCGGGTCCCGACCAGCAGCTGTGCAGTCCCGCGGACCAGACCGTCCTTGCCGGAAATACACCGGAGATCCCGGGTGTGGGCACCTGGACGGTGATCAGCGGACCCGCCGTAGTGGTGTCGCCGAACGACCCCGCCAGTGTCGTCACAGGACTCACAGTGGGCGTACATCAGCTGGCGTGGACGATCTACAACGGCCAGTGCGGATTCGGGCCGGCGAGCACGGACACCGTCACCATCTCCGTGTTCGATGGCGAAGCCCCCGATGCGCTCACCGGCAACGATATCAGCTGGTGCACGCCGCAGGACAATGCCGTGCTCAATGCCAACGATGCGGTCTTCCCCGGTGTGGGTACCTGGACACTGCTCAACGGCAGCGGCACCTTCGCCAATGTGAACGATCCGAACACCGCGGTCTTCGGTCTGCCAGTGGGTCAGCATGACTACCTGTGGACCATCGACAACGGTATCTGCGGAACGAGCAGCGACAGCATCAGCGTGTTCATATTCGACGGGAACAGTGAACCGGCCAATGCGGGTGCCGATCTGGACCTGTGCACGCCGAACACCACCACGGACCTGAACGGGAATGCCGTGGTGTTCCCCGCCACCGGCCTCTGGACCGTGGTCTCCGGAACGGCCGTGTTCGACGATCCGACCAGCCCCACCACGGCGGTTTCCGGCCTCAGCATCGGCACCAACGTGCTGCGCTGGACCATCACCAACGAGCCTTGCGGGACCACGTCGGATGACATGATCATCACGGTCTACGACGAGACACAGGCCTCGGCCAACGCCGGTCCCGACCAGCAGGTGTGCACACCCACCACCAGCACCACCCTACAAGGCAGTGCGGTGGCCTTCCCCGCGGTGGGCAACTGGGTGTTCGTCAGCGGCACGGGCACCATCAGCGACCCCAACGCGCCCAACGCCACGCTCAGCGGCCTCTCCGTTGGACAGGTGGTCCTGCGCTGGTCCGTTGACAACGGACCCTGTGCCAATGGCAGCACTTTCGATGATGTGGTCATCACCATCTTCGACGGCACCGCTCCCGCAGCGCTGGCCGGAGATGACCAGGCCCTCTGCACACCCATCGCCCAAACCGTGACGATGTTCGCTTCCAGCCCCATCTTCCCCGCGGTCGGTACATGGACCCTGCTGAGCGGTGCGGCCGTGATCGCATCACCCAATGACCCTTTCACAGCGATCAGCGGTCTGGGCCTCGGTGAGAACGTGTTCGCCTGGACCATCGACAACGGTGCCTGCGGAAGCAGTAGCGACGAGGTCTCCATCGCCGTGTTCGATCACACCGTACCACCTGCGGATGCCGGGGACGACCAGGAGTTCTGCCAGGACGTGAACGCCACCCGTTTGGATGCGGTACCCGCCACGAGCACCGCCACCGGAACCTGGGCGCTCATCGCCGGCGCAGGTGACATCGCCCTGCCGAACGATGCAGCGGCCGAGGTCACCGGTCTGCCCTTGGGCAACAACTGGTTCACCTGGACGATCACCAATGGACCCTGCCCGTCGAGCACGGACTCCGTGCTCGTGACCATCAAGGACTGCCTCACCATCATTATTCCGAACGCGTTCTCGCCGAACGGTGATGGAGTGAACGATGAGCTGGTCATCACCAACATCGGCTCCTATCCGCAGAACCGGCTCCAGATCTTCAACCGCTATGGCAATCTGGTGCTGGACCGGGCTCCCTACAACAACGACTGGGATGGTCGGAGCCAGACGGGGGCCTTGTTCGGTGACATCCTGCCGGAGAGTACCTACTACTACGTCCTGGATCTCGGTAATGACACCGAGGCCTACACCGGTTACATCTACCTGCGCCGCTAGACCATGCCCTGGCCGATCACCACCAGTCCCAATACATGCACACGATGAAGACCATCGCACAACGGATACAGGGAACGGCGCTTGCGGTGCTGCTGGGCAGCGCGCTCTTCGCCCAGCAGGACCCGCAGTTCACCCAGTACATGTTCAACATGTTGCCCCTGAACCCGGCCTATGCTGGCAGTGCGGAACGGGTGAGCATCAAGGCCCTGAGCCGTCACCAGTGGGTCGGCTTCGACGGTGCACCCACCACGCAGACCATCACCATCCACTCCCCGGTGTGGCACGAGAGTCTGGCCATCGGAGGGACGCTGATGCGCGACAGCCATGGGCCTGTCACCCAATACACCTTCATGGCCGATGTGGCCTACCGCATCTTCATGGGTGATTCCAAGCTCGCCTTCGGTCTGCAGGGAGGCCTCAACCTGCTGCAGGGCGAATTCGGCACGCTGAACCCCTTGGACCCGGGAGACCAAGTGTTCCAACAGAGCGTGAATTCCAAGGCCGATCCCCAGTTCGGGTTCGGGGTGATGTACTACAGTGACCGTGGTTACATCGGCCTCAGTGCACCCAAGCTCCTGAACACCGAATTCTTCGAGACCGATTCCCTCGCCTTCATCTCCGAGCCCGGGCAGAAGCCCCACTACCTGCTTTCCGGCGGATACGTGTTCGACCTCGGGGTCTATCACAAGTTCAAGCCCACCTTCCTGGTGAAGGCCGTGGAAGGTGCTCCGGTGAGCTTCGACCTCAGTGCCAACTTCCTCTTCTTCGAGAAGTTCTGGCTCGGCGCCATGTACCGCCATACCGATGCCGTGGGTCTACTGGCCCAATATCACATCAGCAACGACTTCTCCGTGGGTTATGCCTACGATTACCCACTGTCCACCCTGCGTAATTACAGCGGTGGGTCCCACGAGATCATGATCGGTTTCGAGTTCGGCAACAAGGTGAAGGGCGTCCGCTCACCCCGATACTTCTGATCATGCACCAACGCAAGCAACCCATGAGCCGCATACTCCTGCTCACCGCCCTGCTGCTGGCCGGCGCCTGTTCCTTCACCGGCCTCCAGGCCCAGAAGCTGCAACAGCGGATGGCCGACCGTTACAATGAGGTGTTCGACTATCCCAAGGTGGCCGCCATCTACGAGAAGATGGAAGCCTCCGGAAAGGCCGATGCTACCACCCTGCGCAGCCTGGCACTGACCTACCGCAAGATGGGCCAGCCACAGAAGGCGGAGGCGGCCTACACCCGCCTGCTGGCCATGGGCGATGGGAAGCCTGATGACATGCTGGCCTACGCCGATCAACTGCGGGCCAACGGCAAATACACGGAGGCCTTGGACATGTACGGCAACTTCGATTCGCTGAACCCCGGGACCCCCCGGGTGCAGGCCTATCTCAAGAACCCCCTGGTGTTCCAACGTCTGATGCAGGACAGCACCCGGTCCAGCATCCGCACGGTGCCCATCAACTCGCCAGAGGCCGATCTGGGCATGAGCGTGCTGGGTGAACTGCTGCTCTTCTCCAGCGCCCGCGGTGAAGGTGTGGGTGGCCGACGTGAGTTCGCATGGGACCAGGAACCCTTCCTCAACCTCTACTCGGCACTGCTTAAAGGCGAGACCGTGGAAGAGCCGCTGGTGATGCACAAGGATGTGAACAGCCGCTACCACGATGGTACCGTGAGCTATGACTCGCTCGCCAAGCGCATGTACTTCACACGCAACAACGTGCATTACGGCGTGCAGAGCAAAAGCCAGCGTGGCGAACTGAACCTGGGCATCTTCTTCAGCGATGTGGTGGAGGGCGAGTTCGGGCAGCAGGAGTGGAGCGCGCTGATCCCCTTCGAGCACAATGACCCCGATCAGAACAACGGTCACCCCTTCGTTTCGCCCGATGGACGCAGGATCTACTTCGCGAGCGACCGGCCCGGAGGTGAGGGAGGGACCGACATCTGGTACTGCGACAACCTGGGCAACCAATGGGGCGTGCCGCAGAACTTGGGGCCCAAGGTGAACACGGCCGGCAATGAGATGTACCCCTATATCTCGGCGGACAGTGTGTTCTTCTTCGCCAGCACAGGCCATACCGGTCTCGGTGGGTCGGACATCTTCCAAGTGCGACTGACGAAGGCCGGTCCGGGTAACGTGTTCAACCTCGGCTATCCGATGAACACGCGCTTCAACGACCACAGCCTGTTGCTGTTCAACGACAGCGTCGGCTTCTTTGCCAGCGACCGTCCCGGTGGGATCGGCAGCGACGACATCTACGGATGCACCATCCGGTCGCAGATGATCTACCTCGCCGGGCGCGTCATCGACAAGGAGACCCGCCTGCCCATCGAAGGCGCCACCATCGTGGTGAAGGACGGCGATGGCGAGCACGTGAAGCGCTATGAGCTGGTCGCGGCCGAAGGCGGTCGGTTCACCGCACAGGCCGAGTACCATGAGAAGTACCTGCTGGTGGCCAGCAAGAACGGGTACTTCCAGGGTGAGATGCCGGTGGTCACCGATGTGGACCCCCTGGAGGACATCCTCATAGAGCTCACCAAGTACGAATACGCCGCCGAAGGCCTTGTAATGCATGGCGAGACCGGTGCCCTGATGGAGGGTGCCACGGTGACCCTGACCGACGGCGCCGACAAGGTGCTGGACACCATCACCACCGATGCCACCGGCAAATACGCCTTCCCACTGAAGCTGGATAGCGACTATCGCATCAAGGTGGAACGTGATGGTTTCTTCATACAGAGCGCGCGGATCAGTACCAAGGGCAAGCCAAGCGCCATCATCAAGACGGATTTCCGCCTCTTCCCGCTGGCAGTGGACCAGGTGGTGCGATTGGACAACATCCTGTACGATTACGCCAAGTGGGATATCCGACCCGATGCCGCACTGGAGCTGGACAAATTGGTGGAGACCTTGTTGGAGAACGCCACGGTGCGTATCGAGCTGAGCTCCCACACCGACTGCCGAGGCAAGGACGCCTTCAACCTGAGCCTTTCGCAGAAACGTGCGAAGAGCGCCGTGGACTACATCGTGAGCAAGGGCATCGCCAAGGATCGGGTACTGAGCAAGGGCTATGGCGAGACCAAGCCGACCGATGCTTGTGAATGCACCAAGTGCACCGAAGAGCAACATCAGCGCAACCGCCGTACCGAGTTCAAGGTGTTGGGGTTGTAACCGAGCAGTAGGGTAGGGATCAAGGACGGACGGGCCGCCGCGAAAGCTGGCGGCTCGTTCGTTTTTGGGCAGGTGGGCCGATCGTGCACGTCGTTCGGGGTCGGCTACCACGGCCAGGATGTAGGGATCTCTCCCACATCAATGCCCCACCTTCATCAGCTCCTTGCAGGCGCCCTACCACACCAACGTGAAGCGGGTTGCAGGTGCCAGCGCCTTGTTGCGGTGCGCCGCCTGGAAGAGGTAGACACCGTCAGGCAGTCCCGCCAGGTCCACAAGCAGGGGACTTTGCATGGGCATGAAGCCATTGCGCACACTGCGGCCCTGCACATCCGTGTTGCTCCAATAGATGTCCAGTTCCACGGCGCCTTCCCAGCTCACCCGAATCTGACCTGCAGGCAAGGTCCAGGACCGGACGGTGGAGTTGGCGATTGCGGCTTCTGTTCCGCGGTAGGCCGGTCTCTTTCTGCACCCTGAAGTGCCCCAATTGTGGACGGCTCAGTCGTGATCCCGCCAATTCCAGTGTTTACTTCTACCAATGCCGTCGTTGCAGAGGGGTCTTCAAACCCACTCCTAAGGACTGTTGTGTTTACTGCAGCTATGCCGATGTGCCTTGTCCCTCTGCACAGCGTTCGGTCTCCCTCAACTTCAAACGTGCAGATCAGGCATCTGGTCGTGACGGATGAAGGGAAAGCTCAGCCGTTGAAGAGCACCTCGCTCCAGTGACGGACGGCCCGTTGGATCACGGTCTGCAGTTCCTGCACCGTCAGCGGTGTTTCACGACCACGGTGGAGCATGGTGTGGCAGTTCGGGCACACGGGCACCAGGTCGCGACGCGGATCGAACTCCCGGCCAGGGCCCCCTGGCTCGCTTGGCGGGATCTCGTGCACCTCCATGAAGCCTTTCCCGAGGGGGCCGTAACGCACGTGCATATCCACTCCACAGGCGGCACAACGGATGCCATGATGTTCCAGGCAGATGCTGCGCAATAGGGGGTCTCGTTCACGCGCGTTCACGGTGATCGTGGTCTTGGCACCGTCCAGTGGTGTACCGGATTCACCGGGCGTTCGCTCGATGATGATGTCGTGTGCGATGGCGTTGCAGGCCTTGCAGCGTGTCAGTACCAGCAAGGGAGCGTTCCGTTGGTCCGCATAGCGATCGACCAGCTCGTGCAGATCGGTGCCGCAGAACTTGATCCACCCGCGCTCCGTGAAGCCACCTGGTGCATCACTGTTCCGCATGCTGCGGATGTGTGCACAGTCAGCACGGTGCAGCATACCCGTGCCATGCTCCTTTCCACGCCGGGTGTTGATCACATGCCCCCGTGGGTTACCCTTGATCCACTCCAGATAGCTGGCATCACCATTGTCGAAGCAGTGCACGGTATGGAGCATGGTGCTGTCGATCACTTTGTCCTTCACGGTCATGCTCCCGAGCGGTGCATGACGCTTGTGGAAGCGTGCGAAACTAGAGGGCTGTTGCACCACGAATGGCCTGCGGAGGATCATTTGATGCAGCGGTCGCATGGCATTTACATGGACGCTGCTCGTGCTGGGCGGTGAAAAGACATGGGCTGAGCGAAAGCCCCAGCAAGGCAGCGGGATCCCTGCGGTGAGCGCATGGGGACCAACCGTCCTGTCCTGTATGGTGCATACAGCGGATCCATAGATCAATCATAACACAGTAATAACACGAGCGAGAAAGGGCCTTTGGACCTTCGCCCTCCCTTCGAAAAGCGCTCCCATGAAGCACGTGGCACTTCTTCTTCTTCTGGCTCTGTTAGGTGTCACTTCTGCCGCCCAGACCACCCTGCGCGGCAAGGTGTCTGATACTCAAGGAGAGACCCTGCCGGGGGCCACCGTGGTGCTGAAGGCAGATCCCTCCGTGGGCACAACGACGGACCTTGACGGCAACTACAGCCTGATCCTGAAGGCCACGGGACCGGCGGTCATCCTATACTCTTTCATCGGTTTTGAAGCCAAGGAGGTGACCCTTGACCTCAAGGGAGGGGTGCTGATCCAGAACATTGTGCTCGGGGACAAAAGCGTGGAGCTGAAGACCTTCGAGGTGGAGGCCAAGGCCAAGCGGGGCAGTGACGGCTATCTCGATCGCATGAAGTCCAATGCACCCGCCTCCCTGGATTTCATCTCGCGTGACGGGATGCTGAAGACCGGCGATACGGATGCCGCTGCCGCGGTAAAGCGGGTGTCCGGTGTTAGCACGGTGGGAGCCTTCGTCACCGTCCGTGGTTTGGCCGATCGTTACCTGGTGACCACGGTGAACGGCGGTCGGGTCCCCACGCTGGATCCCTTCACCAACAACCTGCGTCTCGACCTGTTCCCCACAGGTCTCATGGACAACATCATCATCACCAAGACCCTCACGCCCGACCTGCCGGGTGATTGGGCAGGGGCTTATCTGTCCATGAACACCAGTGACTATCCCGAGCGCCTGCAGGTCACCGTGGCCAGCACCATCGGTTACAATCCCAACAGCTCGTTCAAGACCATCGTCAGTGGGAACTCCGGTTCCACCGACTGGCTGGGCCGTGATGATGGTACCAGGGCCATTCCTGAGGGTGTGCCCAGTGCTGTGGAGGACTATCCCACCTTCCTCGATCCGAACCTCTACCAGCAGTTGTCCCTGCTCGGGCTGGGGAACTACCTCAACGGCTACGGCATCACCGGGAACACACCAGCCTTCTCAGGCACTACCATGAACACGAGCAACACCCAGCAGCATCTGGCGCTGACGGAGCTCGGTCTCTTGTCGCCGGCCCTGATCTATTCACCCAACGCGGTCCAGAACGCAGTCAACATCTACAACGAGACCTATAACCTGGCCTACTTCTCACCGATCGTGAACGCCGAACTGGCCGCGCTCAACACCAAGTGGGACAACAGCAGCTGGCGCGTGGGCGAAACACAGGGCAGTCCCAACTTCAATGCGGCGTTCAGCATCGGCAACCAGCTGGACCTCTTCAAGAAGAGCAAGCAGCCCCGCCAGTTGGGCTTCCTGCTCGGCTTCCGCTATTCGAACGAGACCCAGAACGATGAGAGCAGCACCATCCTGCGGACCAACGAGGCTTTCGATGCTCCCGAGCCCGGCTCCTTCTTCAACCGCAAGGGTGACCAGCGTGTCAGCGTGATCTCCAGCGGCTGGAACGCTTTGGGCAACGTGTCGCTGAAATTGAACCGGAACAACAGCTTCTCGCTCATGGCCATGGGCAACGTGCTGGGGCAGAACAATGCCCGCTACCTGGTCTTCCTCGATCCCACGGTCAGCGGCGAGACCTTTGTGAGTGAGGAACAGTACTGGGAGCAACGCCGACTCTGGGTCTTCCAGTACGGCAGCAAACACCTGATCCCTGCCCTGAACCTGACCGTGAACGCGGACGTGTCCTACTCCAAGGGGGACCGCGATGTACTGGACCTGAAGGTGGTGCAGTATGTCATGCCACCTGCCGGACAACCGATAGATGACGTGGACGGTGCGCTGCGCCCCCCCGGGCGCATCTTCCGCTTCCTGGATGAGGAACTGTTGGATGCGCGCCTCGGATTCGAACTGCCCCTCAGCGACCGGGCCGAGCGTGTTCGGAAGCTGAAATTCGGTGGGTCCTATCGCTGGAACGAGCGTCTCAATGAGCAGAAGTACTACCAGGTGGTGGGTGCTCCCGGGCCCACCCAATGGGAGGAAGTGGGTCGCTTCGACCTTCAGCCCAACGGGCGCTTCACCAGCTTGTACACACCTTTCGGCTCCTTCAAGGACAACGACATCGGTATCCTCAACGTGGCGGGTATGTATGCCATGACGGACTATGCGGTCACACAGCGCGTTCGGGTGGCCGGTGGTGTAAGACTGGAGCATACAAGCCTTCTTGCGGACATCTATGATTTCTGGGAACAGGGCATCGCTGCCGATGATCCCATCCGGGGAACGGTGGGAGACCTTGCCATAGGTGGTGCTGGTTCGCCGGAGCCCAAGCCGGCCGTGCCCGGCAGCATCGAACAGTGGGATGTGCTGCCCAGCGTGAACCTCATCCTGAAGTTGCGCGGTGAGGAGCGCACACCGGTGAACCTGCGATTGAGCTACTTCCGTTCACTGAGCCGCCCGAGCTTCCGCGAGTTCTCCGTGGTGCAGTACTACGATTATCTCCTTCAGGCACCTGTCTACGGGAACCCCGATCTGCGCATGACCTCCGTCGACAACTTCGACGTCCGTCTGGAGCGTTTCTTCAAGAATGGCGACAACGTCTCGGTCAGTGGTTTCTACAAAAGCTTCAGGGACCACATCGAACTGCTGCAGACCGCACAGGGGGGCTTCACCTGGCGCAACGCCGATCGCTCCGAAGTGCTCGGTCTCGAATTGGAGGGCAAGTTCCGCGTGGTGCGCAACCTGGAATGGCGGGGAAACCTCACACTGATGAACTCGCGTTCCGAGCTCACCACCTTCCTCAACGATGAAGTTGTCGAATATGAAACACCCATGTTCGGACAGGCGCCGTTCATCGTGAACACCACCCTGTCCTATGGTCTGGACAGCCTGCGCATGAACATCAGCGTGTCCTACAACGTGCAGGGCCCCAAGCTGGCTGTGACGAATGCGGAGCTCGATCCCAACGGCATCCGGGCCTATGAGATGCCACGCCACCTGATCGACATCACGGTGAACAAACGATTCGGTGAGCATTGGAACGTGGCGCTCCGTGCCCGCGACCTGCTGAACGCGCCCGTGGTCCGCACTTACCGCTATTCCTCCGGATACACGGGTGACTTTGACAATTTCGCCTTTGGCACCGAATACCTGCTCACCGTGGCCTACACCATCCGTTGATCATCCGACCATGCGAACGATCACCCTCCTTGCTGCAGCGCTGGCCTTCTCGGCCACGCCGATAATGGCCCAGTGCGGTATTGATGCCGTCCTTGTAGAGACCTACTATGTATCGGATGCCAACGATGCCACTGATGTCATCGGAGGTGGATTGCAGGCCGGCTCCCGCACCTACCGGGTGTTCGTTGACCTGTGCGACGGTTGTTCAGTGCGCGCCATCTATGGCGATGCGAACCATGCCCTGCGGATCACCAGCACGGCACCCTTCTTCAACCATGCGGACCGTGGAAGGACCTTCGCGCACGAGCTCAGCAACGGCGCATTGGATGAGGGTACCACCGCATTGGATTCCTGGCTGGCGCTCGGTGGCGCATCGAACCAGCGCTTCGGTATCCTGAAAGCGGATGACCCTGATGGGTCCATCGTGGGCGGCGCGAACAATGACGGCGGCAGCGAAGCCGTGGCCGGCGGCCTGCTGGTGAACGCGGATGTGCTGGCGGGAACTCCACTGACGGAAAAGGATGGCCTGATCGCCATCAGTGGTGCCGTGATCCTCCCACCGAACTTCAATGTCATCGGCATCCATCCGGAGATCCTCTTCGATGCCGAAACCGTGGGGAACGAGTTCCTCACCAACGATACCCGGGTGGGTTGCTCCACGCCCGGTGTGCAGGGACCCACGGCAGAGAACCGCGTGCTTCTCGCACAGCTGACCACCAGCGGAGAGATCTCCTTCGAGCTCAACCTGGAGGTGGAGTGTCCGGATGGGACCGTCTCCCGGTACGTGGCGAACGACAGTGTGTTGCTGGAAGGCGAAACGGCCTTCGGCCAGTTGAACTATCCGCCTGAGTGCGGATGCACGGACCCCAACTTCCTGGAGTTCGACCCCAATGCCGGTTGTGATGATGGTTCCTGCGCCACGGCCATCATCTTCGGTTGTCTGGACACCCTGGCCTGTAACTACGACCCTTCGGCCAATTTCAACATCGTTGAGCTTTGCTGTTATGGCCCCACCAACTGCAATGGGTTGGATGTGAACATCGTCTGCCCCGACGTCAGTACGCCGGAGGTCGTCGCTATGGACCCATTGCGCGTTTATCCGAATCCCGTGCTGGACCGTCTGAACCTTGAGCTCGGTAGTGCAACGGGCACTGTGGTGGAGCACGAGCTCTTGGATGCGACAGGACGTTCCATCCGTGCCGGTCAGCTGAACGTCGAGGCCTCAGGGGTCGCCCACATCGATGTGCAGGGCCTGCCGCCGGGCACCTACCTGCTGATGGTGCGCACGGCCGCTGGCCGCACCTGGACCCGGGTGGTGAAGGCCTGATGTTTAACGCTCCCATAAGGTCCGGTAACGACCGGGTAACACAACGTTCACCTGCAGCGAACGCCGGTCCTTAGGGGTGCCGGTAGTTTTGCGGCCATTCATTCTGCGCCATGACACGTTCCCTCGCCCTGCTCTCTTTCGCCGCTCTTTCCGGGTCGGTCCTCGCTCAAGTGTACACTCCCCCCGATCCATCCGGATTCCAGCGCTTGATCGTGGAGCCCTACTACGTGAGCGATGCGAACGATGCGGCCGATACCGATGGTGGCGTAAGCGTGCCTGCTGGTTCACGCACCTACCGCGTGTTCGTGGACCTGAAGCCGGGATATACGCTGCAGACGATCGGCGGATTCCCGAACCATCCCATCACGTTCAGCACCAGCACTTCGTTGTTCAACAACGATGACCGTGGCGCGGCATGGGCGGAGGACGTCAACGACATCCACCTCAACAAGAACACGGTCGCCATCGATTCCTGGTTGAGCATGGGCGCTGCGTCCGATGCGCATTGGGGAGTGTTGAAGAGCGCTGATCCTGATGGGTCCATTGTCGGTGGGCCGAACAACGACGGCGGCAGCACCGGCACGCCCCTCTTGGTGAACGAAGCACCGGAGGCGGGCATTCCCCTCACCACGGCGGACGGCCTCTGGAACACGGGCTCGCCTGCTCCGGGTACCGTGTTCGTGGGTGAGGCTCCCACCATGTTCGATGCCGGTGGAGAGAACAGCTATACCAACGACAATTTTGCATGGGCCGTGCTCAGCGGCGTGGAGGGACCCGATACGACCAACCGCATCCTGATCGGCCAGTTCACCACCGATGGCGTGTTGGACCTCTGCTTCAATTTCTGGGTAGGGATCCCCGACAGTCTGGTGTGCGATGCACCGGAATGCCATGATTACCTGGAGTTCTATGCGGAGCTCCTGCCTTCGGATACGGCAGGCACAGCGATCTCCGGCGACAACAAGTTCACCCATCCCACGCTTTGTTTCAACTCCCAGGCACCGGTGGTGGATTGTAACGGGGTATCCGGAGGACCTGCTCAGCCCGGCAGCCCCTGCGACGATGGCAATGCGGAGACCACCAACGATACCTACTCGGTGGATTGTGCCTGCCTTGGTGAGGATTGCCTCGGGGTGCCCGGTGGCAACGCACTGCCCGGCCAACCCTGTGACGATGGCAATCCGGATACCAGCAACGATACCTGGCAGTCGGGTTGTCTTTGTGACGGGACCGTGGGTCTCCAGGAGAACGAACTGGCCAATGGCCTGCGCATTCACCCGAACCCCACCAACGGCCTGATCACCATTGCGCTGGAGGATGCCCAAGGCATGGCGATCGGCATGCGCATCACCGATCTGCTCGGCAATGAGGTGATGAAGAGCGATCTCGGAACGCGTTCCGGCAGCTGGAGCACCGTGCTGGACCTGGGTTCCATGGCACGCGGGATCTACCTGCTGCAATTGACCCGTGGTGGGCAGGTGCATACCGAGCGGATCATCCGCCTGTAGGTCGGCAAGGTGCAAGGCAATGCGCGCGTGGCTGTTCCCTGTGCTGTTCTGCGCCGCCCCCTTCGTCGCGTCGCCGGCGCGGGCACAGGTGGAAGGCCTGGACAGTGTCTGGGTGGAGCGCTACCATACGCAGCTCATCGGCAAGGATACGCTGAAGACCTACCGGATCTTCGTGGATATGCAGCCTGGATACACCATGCAGATGGTGTATGGCACGGAGCACCAGCAGCTGGAGATCGGCACCACCTCATCATTCTACAACGATCCCGAGCATAGCGTCAAGTATGCGGACCTGCTGCCTGCCGATCAATTGAACAGTGGCACCGCGGCCCTCGACTCCTGGCTCACGGTGGGTGCCGCAAGCAGTGGCCACGTCGCCGTTCCCAAACACCTGGACCCGGACGGGTCGGTCGTGAAGTGCCCGCCATACGGGAAGGCACGCGACCGGTCCATGAGCATCTGCAAGCGGGATGGCCTGATGGCCGTGGACAGTGTTCCGCAAGTGGTCAACTTTCGCATGGACCCGGGTTACTTGGGCACGATACCCGGGCAGATGCTGCATACCATGGACGGGGCTTGGGCCGTGCTCGGTGGCACCAGGGGCACCACGGCAGAGAACATGGTGCTCATCGCGCAGCTCAGCACCACCGGTGTGCTCAGCTATCAATTGAACCTGCAGCTGGGTGCTCCGGACGGCAGTTTCATCCGCTTGGTGCATACTGCTGCGGCACCCTCCGAAGTGCTTCTGCCCTCCCTCCGACGTACACTGACGTACTGATCGATCGTCCTCCAGCGGACCGTGTAAGCGCTGGGCTCCCTGAAGCATGTTACCGGCATGTTTCCCCGGATCGATCACTGCCTTACCCCAGCATCAAGCCTTAACATGGATCGTTAGATCGGTAAGGTGAAAGTGCTGTAACGATAAGCAAAGCATAGCCTTTCTATAACCCGCGTTTGGCGGTGTTCCGGTCAGCTTTGTCACGCTCAAAACAGCGAGCGGAACAACAATCCCTAACCCTAAGTCCTGAACGATGAAGACCCTGAAGAAATTGAGTCTGGCAGTGGGCCTTGCCACTGTCGGCGCCGGAGCTGGGCATGCCCAGTCCATCGGCGCTGCCTGCGGCTGTCCCGATGTGGCGGCGCGTACCACTGTGAACGTTTCCACCCTCATCGATGTGAACGGAAACCTGTTGAACCCCACCACGACCCTGACCTGCAACAACCTCTACATCCTGAACACGCGGATGTATGTGAACGCCGGACAGGACCTCTTCATCGAGCCCGGTACGGTGGTGAAGGCTTTGGACAATGCCGGTGCCGCACACGCCATCATCGTGGCCCGCAACGGCCAGATCTGGGCCAACGGCAGCGAAAGCTGCCCCATCATCATGACCGCCAACGCGGATCCGCTGGACGGTTCCTACGCGGTGACCAACCGCGGTCTGTGGGGTAGCCTGATCGTGCTGGGCAATGCGTACACCAACAAGCGTACGACGGACGGTGATGCCACCGCCACCGCCACGAACGGCGTAGGTACCATCGAAGGCCTCGCCGCCGGTGATGCCCGTCACCTCTACGGTGCAGCTGTAGGTACGGAGATCAACACCGACAACAGCGGTGTGCTCCGTTACGTGTCCCTCCGTCACGGTGGAGATATTATCGGTGCGAACAACGAGATCAACGGCCTCACCCTCGGCGGTGTGGGCAGCGGTACCACGATCGACCACGTGGAAGTGATCGCCAACAAGGATGATGGCTTCGAAATGTTCGGTGGTACGGTCAATGCCAAATACCTCGTTGCTATGCATTGCGATGATGACTACCTCGACTACGACCAGGGCTGGAACGGCAAGGTCCAGTTCTTCTACGGTCTGCAGGGCCCCGATAACAGCGGTGGTGCCTTGAACCAGGGCGACAACGGCTTCGAGGCCGACGGTGATGACAATGCCACGAACAGCGCCAACGGTGGAGTGTCTTCCAACCCCACCATCTACAACGCCACCTTCATCGCCCGCAACCTCAACGATGAGGGCATCGAAGCGAAGGAGCGCACCCTGGGAACGATCGCGAACTGCGTGTTCGCCCGTTATGCCCGCGGTCTGAACATGACGACGGCCGTGGCTGCTTCATGGAACGCCAACAACTTCAAGGTCCTGAACTGCACCTTCCAGGGGGTGACCACCCCCCTGCAGATCAATGCGGTGCCTGCTGCTGGCGGAAGTGCTGATCAGATCAAGTTCAATACCACGGACGGCAACCTCGTGGTGGCCGCCCAGAGCCTGATCGATGCCACCTACGCCCTCACCGGCAACAACGTGCTCACCGACCGCGTGAACCCAGTTCCCGCCGCTGGTACCGCTACCAGCACCCTCAGCGCTCCTGTGGACGGCTTCTTCACCGGTGCCCGTTTCCGCGGTGCCTTCGAGCCCGGTGCTGCTCCTTGGACCTCCGGTTGGACCCTGGCTTCCCAGATCGGTAGCGACGTCAGCGCCACCGCCGGTTGCGCTGGTGACCTGAACCGTGATGGCCTGATCAACTCCGTTGACTTCGGCCAGTTCGTGAACGCCTTCGGTTCCACCTGCTACTAAACCCCGATCGATGCGGGCGGCCCGCATGGACCGATCCATGCGGGCCGACCCCATCACCCTTCAAAACAACACCATGAAAAAGTCGATCTGTACAACCCTGCTTAGTGCCGGACTGGTCCTTACGGGCCTTTCCACCAAGGCACAAGGCCTCCAAGGGGTGATCGTGGAAGAGTTCCACACCGTCACTCAAGCCGATGCCGATTTCTTGAACCTCGATCTGGGCAATAGCACATTCCCGATCGTGGCCGGTTCCAAAGTCTACCGCGTTTACGTGGACATGGCCCCCAACTACCGTTTCCTGCAAGTGTTCAGCGTGAACGCCGGCAACGCAGCCGACTTCTCCACGACGACCACCTTCTGGAACGATGACAACTTCGGGTCGGAAATCCCCGCCCAGACGCGTCGCGCCTCCACGGGTACCCTGTTCGATTCCTACATCACCATCGGGTCCACGGGTACCGCCGGTGGCGCTTCCCCTTGCGGAGCCCTCGGTTCGGGTCTCGCCCAGGTCGGTGTGCTCCGTAGCGCTGATACCAATGGCGACATCACCTCCTGCGGTGTGTTCCCCGGCTTCAGTGGCAACGATGGCAGCATCCCCGGAACGGTTCCTGCCGTGACCACCAACCTCAGTGGTGCGTTGGACTTCACCGCCCTCACCGGGTCGGGAAGCAGCTTCAGCTGGATCAATGACTCCTACGCCACCCTGCCTGCAGGTACCGGTGTGGATCCCAGCGGAACCAACCGTGTGTTGATCGGTCAGTTCACCACCGACGGTGTGTTCTCCTTCCACATCAACGTGGACATCTCCAGCCCCTCGAACCAGATCGAGAGCTACTACTGGGCCAACCCCGGTGCTGGTGGAACGGTCTCTCCCTTCCTGACCTTCCCCAATGCCTGCAATGCTCCTGTGCTCAGCGCGCCGACCAGCAATGGTCCGATCTGCGCCGGTGCCACGTTGAACCTGAACGCCTCGGCCACCGGTGACGCTACGATCACCTACAGCTGGACCGGTCCGAACGGCTTCACCTCCACCTTGCAGAACCCCAGCATCCCTGCTGCCACGGTCGCTGCCAGCGGTACCTACACGGTAACGGCTTCGAACGGTTGCGCTCCCAATGCCACGGCTACGGTGAACGTGGTGGTGAACCCCACCACCAACAACACCACCACCGAGACGGCTTGCGACAGCTACACCTGGTCGGTGAACGGTACCACCTACACCCAGAGCGGCACCTACACGAGCGTGAGCGGTTGCGCTACGCAGACCCTGGTGCTGACGATCACGCCGAGCACGAACAACACCACCCCGGTGAGCGCGTGCGACAGCTTCACCTGGAGCGTGAACGGAACCACCTACACCCAGAGCGGTACCTACACGAGTGTGACCGGTTGCGCCACGGAGACCCTGGTGCTGACGATCACGCCGAGCACGAACAACACCACCACGGTGAGCGAGTGCGACAGCTACACCTGGGCAGTGAACGGAACCACCTACACCGTCAGCGGTACCTACACCAACGTGGTGGGTTGCGCTACGGAGACCCTGGTGCTGACGATCCTGCAGAGCGGTAACAACACCACCACGGAGAGCGCCTGCGATAGCTTCACCTGGAGCGTGAACGGAACCACCTACACCCAGAGCGGCACCTACACGAGCGTGACCGGTTGCAGCACGGAGACCCTGGTGCTGACGATCACGCCCAGCACGAACAACACCACCACGGTGAGCGAGTGCGACAGCTACACCTGGGCTGTGAACGGAACCACCTACACCGCCAGCGGTACCTACACCAACGTGGTGGGTTGCGCTACGGAGACCCTGGTGCTGACGATCACACCTAGCACGAACAACACCACCACCGAGACCGCCTGCTCCAGCTACACCTGGGCCGTGAACGGAACCACCTACACCCAGAGCGGCACCTACACCAACGTGGTGGGTTGCGCTACGGAGATCCTGGTGCTGACCGTGAACATCCCTGGTACCGCCTGCAATGACGGCAACCCTGGTACGATCAATGACGTGCTGGATCAGAACTGCAACTGCGTGGGCCTACCTACCGGTTGCACCGAGAACATCGTCCTGAACATCACCCTGGATGCCTTCGGCAGCCAGAACACCTGGACCCTCCTGCAGGATGGTACCGGAACGGTGGTCGAACAGGGTGGTCCTTACAGCGATGGTCAGGCTTCGACCGTGATCAGCGAAGAGCTGTGCGTGCCTGCCGGTTGCTTCCGCCTTGTGGTGAGCGACAACGCCGGTGATGGTATCGTCGGTGGTGGTTATGTGCTGCTCGTGAGCGGTACCAATGCCCGCATCATCGACAACACCGCCAACTTCAGCAACGGAAGCAGCAGCTCCATCAGTGGGAACCAGGCCTTCTGCCTGCCCATCGGTACGGACAGGCTGGTCGTCACCAGCTGCGACAAGCTGGATTGGGTGAACGGCCTGTACATGGTGGCCAGCCCGAACCCTGCTGTGAGCGCCGAGTGGATCTTGGGCGGCAGCAATGCCGTGCAGGACAACAACAGCGGTTACGAGTTCTGGATCTTCGATCCGAACGGCAGCTACAGCTTCCGTCGTTTCCGCAGCCACAATGTGAGCGACGGTTTCGGCCCTGCAAGCGCCACGCGTGCCTGCCACATGAAGATCAACAACTGGGCCGTTGCCAGCCAGATCCCGCAGAACGTGCTGATGAACGTACGTGTCCGCAGCCGTGTGAACGGTGTGAACGCCGAGTTCGGTCCTGCATGCCGGATGGTGATCAACCCTGTGCTCGCTGCCTGCCCACAGACCCAGCTGATGAACATCCCCGGCAACACGTACTTCAGCTGTGGTGTCACCCGCACGTTTGGCCCCAGCAACAGCATCATTGCTGCCAGGCCGGTCAGCGGTGGCAACCGTTACCAGTTCCGCTTCCGTCGCCCCGGCTTCGAGACGGTGCGCACGAGCACGAGCTACCTGCTGCCGCTGAACTGGACGGGCGATATCCTCCAGGCCGGCTTCACCTACGAAGTGGAGGTGCGTGTAAGCAAGAACGGAGGTGTGACCTACTGCACGGATGCCGCTGTATGGGGCCCTGTGTGCTCCTTGACCATCGCTGCTCCTGCAGCTCAGAACGGCAACCAGAACTTCGCCAGCGAATCCATTGCTGCTGCTGAACTGCGCATGTTCCCGAACCCCAACCGTGGCGATCTGCTCAACGTGAGCCTGAGCGCTGTGGAAGAGGGTGTGAACACCGTGAGCGTTGACATCTTCGATCTGTTCGGCAAGCGCGTCAGCGCCCGCACGATCGCTGTGAACGATGGCATGATCAACACCGTGCTTGACCTCAACGGCGAGTTCGCCGCAGGCATGTACCTGGTGAACATCACCGCCGGTGAGACCGTCTACACCGAGCGTCTGGTGATCCAGCCATAAGGTGAGGCAGGCCCCGTGCCTGCATCATGGAAGGATAAATGCAGAAAGGCCCCGCACGAAAGTGCGGGGCTTTTCGCGTCCGTGCAGGTGTGCGCGCAAGCGCACGGTGCGGATCGCTTCACATAACGGTGCACTGCACTTCAGGATCTGTTGGTGAAATGATAGCCTGCGAGGATCCTTGTGGTAATGGGCCGTGGGGACTTTCGTCCCGTCACAAACCCCCTACTGACGATGAGCATACTTGAACGCTTCCGTGCCT
>CAMCAZ010000010.1 GCA_945872795.1 Chryseobacterium gleum | reverse complement strand
GTGATCCGGAGGGGCGCTTTTCTTTTGTGTGAGCAGCAACCGACCGACCTGATCCTCCAGGAGCGCGTCGATGGCCTTCGCCATCCGACGGTCCTTGTCCGTGACCACATCACCGGCGTCGTGTGTGCTCAACCGGATCTCCACCTTGTTGTAGGTGTTCGTCCAGGTGGGATGATGCCCCATCCGCTCGGCGATCAAGGCCACCCGCGTCATGAAGGCAAAGGCCTCACTGAAGTCCTTGAACTCGATCGACCGGGTGAGGCGATCACCAGCTTCCACCCATCCCCTGGCGCTCATCGGTGCAGGGGGAGTTCGATCACACTGACCGGCTGGGGCTTGGGAGCCAACTTCATCTCGGCGACCAGGTGGCTTGCACCTGCATATTTATCGATGAGGAACAGGATGTAACGCACATCCACACAGATGTTGCGGCATTTGTCCGGGTCGAACTGGATATCACTCATGGTGCTTTCCCAACTGCGATCGAAGTTGAGCCCGATGAGCTCGCCCCGGCCGTTGAGGACCGGACTTCCACTATTACCGCCGGTGGTATGCAGGGAGGACGTGAAACAGACCGGCATCGTGCCATCCACCCCGTATGGGCCGTAGTCCTTGGACTTCTGAAGGTCGACTAGGCGCTGTGGCACATCGAACTCCACATCACCCGGGACATGCTTCTCCAGCACACCCTCCAACGTTGTGAACGGCTCATAGGTGACCCCGTCGCGGGGCATGCTGCCTTCCACCTTACCATAGGAAAGGCGCAGTGTGCTGTTGGCATCCGGCCAGTAGGTCTTCTCCGGATACAGTTCCATCATGCCCTTGACATAGGTCCGCATGGCGGTCTCTATCCGATCGCTGAGGATGGCGTGCTCAGGCCTCACCTGTTCAAGGAAGTTGCGAAAGAAGCTTCGGGAAGCCTTGAACGCAGGGTCCTTCGCGATCATCATCATGGACTTCCTGCCGGGTTTGGCGAAGGCCTTTCGCAACCGGGCCTCATCGGCGAAGACGCTGCGCGCATACAGATCGTCCACCCAGGCATCGCCATCGCCCTTGAACTTCCCGTCGATCTCCAGCAGGACATCCGGCGCCAGATGCGCCGGCAAATGGGCCCGGTAGATGGGCAGAAGGGCCTTGAAGATGCGCTTGTCCACTTCCACATCGTAGTTCTTGAAATATCCCTCCGCTGCTGCCAGACGCTCGGCCACCGCGGTGGAAAGCTTGCCTTCGGCGGTGAGCTTCGCCTCCTCCTCCACCAGTTCATGGAAGCCATCGGTGAAGCGCAGGATCTCCGGGCCGTAATAGACCATCTCCACGAACAGGTCCCGTGCGGTGGCGTATGGTACGTAAGCACTGTAGGCCTGTTGAAGCTCGGGCAGCACCTGCGCATAGCCGGTGGCGCCGGTCTCCACCGCCCTGGCCTGATAGGCCGCCTCATAGTCGCGTTTCCGCTGCATGGTGTTCAGTTCCTTCAATCCACGCATCTCACCGATCCACTTCTTCCACGCATTGCTGATCCCGGCCTGCTTGTCGGCATACTGAAGGCGCGTCCGGTCATTGGAGCGCATGGCCGCATCGATCACGGCGAGGCTGGCGGTCCGCATCTCAACGCGCATGGGGTCGGCCTTTTGCATGACATACTCCACGGCATAGGAACTGAGGTAGCGCTGGGTGTTCCCAGGGAATCCGAAGATCATGGCGTACTCCCCTTCCACAGGCCCTTCCATGCTCATGGGCAGCACATGACGAGGCGTGAAAGGCACGTTGGCATCGGCCGGGTCGGCAGGCTTGTTGTCGGGTCCGGCATAGATGCGGAACAGGCTCATGTCCGCATTGTGCCGGGGCCACATCCAGTTGTCCGTGTCGCCGCCGAACTTGCCGATGGCACTGGGGGGAGCACCCACCAGACGCACATCACGGAACGTCTCGGTGACGATGAGGTAGTAGCTGTTGCCGTAGTTGAAGGGACGCACCACGGCCTTGTAATGCGTGCCTTCCGTGGCCTGCTTGGTCAACGCTTCGGCCAGTTTGCCCACGGCCTCGCGGCGCTGTATTTCCGTAAGCCCCGCAGCCAGTTGAGGAATGATCCGGTCCGTGACATCCTCCATGCGGATGACGAAGGTGGCGGTGAGGCTCGGATTGCGCAGTTCCTCCCCCTTGTTCATCGCCCAGAAGCCGTTCTTCAGCCGGTCGTTCTCCACCGTGCTGTGGTCGGTGATGGCACCGAAGCCGCAGTGGTGATTGGTCAGGATCAGGCCTTGGTCACTGATCACTTCGGCGGTGCACCCTCCTCCGAAGAGGACGATGGCATCCTTGAGGCTGCTCTGGTTGATGGAATAGATGTCCTCGGCACTGAGCTTGAGCCCGGCAGTGTGCAGATCACCCTCGATGCTTTTCAGCAGAGTGGGCAACCACATGCCCTCGTGGGCAAAAGCACCGGCACTGATCAGCGCGAATGCGAGGGACAGGGAACGAAGGGGCTGGAGGTCGAGGTTCGGACGCATGGGGCAAAGTTCGGTCTCCGCATGCATCCCCGGACGTGGCGGTCAATTGACCTCATCGGTCCCGGAGAAATGCGACCCCACGACCAGGACCTTGGGCATGAACGCCATCGATCGACAAGCCCAAGGTCACTCCTGGACGGGCGACTGTTCGGTGGCGGGCGGTCGGGATGTGTCATCACGTTCGACCACCTCGCTCAGGAACCAGGCCAACAGGACGATGAGCAACAGCGCCAGGAAGGCCTTGGGGTCCCGGTATAGCGGCCTGCGATGCAACGAGCGCGCCGCACGTTGGTAGTTGTACTGCAGGCGTTTCGTGTCGCGGTAACGGGCCAGTTCCTCATCCGTGGGTTCCGCCGGACGACCTTCGGGCGATATGCGGTAACGTGTTCTCATACCCGTGGCGAAAGGTAGGTGCGCAGGGTGGCCAGCACACGGTGGGTCCTCATCTTCGCGGCATCCTCCCCCAGACCGAGCACCTGGCCCATCTCGGCAAAGCTCAGTCCGTCCATGTACCGGAGTTCGATCAGCCGGGCCTTGTCCTCCTGCAGTCGGCTCAATGCGTGGGCCAGACGCTGCATGTCGGCATCCTGCTCCTCCAGCCCGATCTCCATGGAAAGCCCACGGACCTCGGCATAGCTCATATCCATGGTGACCTCCTTGCGCTTTCGCCAGTGCATCTTCAGTTCATTCAGTGCGATGCGATAGAGAAAGGCTTTGAACGGATATCCTCTGGGCTCATAACCCGGAAGCGCGAGCATGGCCTTCAGGAAGGTCTGCTGGGTAAGGTCATTGGTGAGCTCCCGTTCACCGACACGACGCAGGATGAAACGGAAGATCGCCCCGAAGTGCAGCTCATAGAGGGGCGCAAAGGCCTCCGGCCTGCGTTTGGCCTCCGCTATCAGGGCTTCTTCCTCGTTCCGATCCATCTGCTATCAACGACCGCAATGCCGACCGGGCTGTAAGGTAACGGTCGACCGGAGCGAGAACACCGCCCCCCAGGGCTATCGGGTCTTGAATCCACGAAGGGCGGTTGATCGATCGGCGTGGTGGGTACTTGATCCCCAGCTTTAAGGATGCGTGATCAGACCCCTAAGCTCACCCTGAACCTCAAGCGCAAGTCCGCATCCTACTCCGACGCATTCCGCGAGAGCGTGCGAAGAATTAAAACCTGATAGGCCCGGTTCCGGGGGCATGGTGGCACGTCGGTGCCGCGTGATGGAATAACTTCGTGGGCCATGCCGGTACCCCACCGCCTTGTCCTCCTGCTCCTGTTCAGCCTCACAGCGTGCGCCTCTACGCTCGCGCAAGGAGGTTTCCGCTTCATCGAGAACAAGGGGCAGTGGCCTGGACAAGTGACCCACCGTGCGGAGATGCCCGGAGCCACCCTCTGGATCGAACGTGGGGCCGTGGTCATCGACCGATTCGACCAAGAGCTGTTGGACCGTGCCCACGCGAACATCGCCTTTGACCCCACAGCACCGGCCAACTCCCAGTTGGACCACCACGCCGTTCGGTTGAAGTTCCTGAACGCCCCGGTAACACCACGGAACGAGGCCTCCACGCTCCTCACGGGACACTACAACTACTTCATCGGCAATGACCCCGGAAAGTGGGCCATCAATGCTCGGCCTTTCGCAATGCTCACGATGGTCGCCGTGGCACCCGGTTGTGATGCCGTGTTCAGGGAAGGTCGATCGGGATTGAAGTACGACCTCGTCCTGGCTCCGGGCGCAGATCCTGCTGCCATCCAATTCACCTATGAAGGCGCGGATGCACTGAGCCTGCGTAATGGTGCGCTCCTGGTGGAGACATCGTTGGGCCGCTTGGTGGAGCGTATCCCACTCGCCTATCAGGACCTGAACGGGGAACGCCGTCCGGTGACCTGTTCCTACACCCTGAAGCGTGGCGTCATCGGGGTCCGACCGGGCCCCTATGACAAGGCCCATCCTCTTGTGATCGACCCCGAGCTTTCCTTCGCCACCTATTCCGGTTCGGTCAGCAACAACTTCGGCTATACGGCCACCTCTGATGCCGCAGGCTTCCTCTATGCGGGCAGCACCGCATTCGGGAACCAGTATCCCACCACACTGGGCGCCTACCGGACCACGTGGGCGGGAGGGACCACGGACATCGCACTGACCAAGTACGATACCACGGGCACCTTCTTGGTATGGAGCACTTATCTCGGGGGCTCGGCCGCTGAAATGCCGCACAGCCTCATCGTGGACCAGAACGACCAACTGGTCGTGTTGGGCACCACAGCATCCACTGACTTCCCGACCAGTGCGGGGGCCTACGACGCCTCCTTTGCGGGCGGTACGCCGTTCACTCCATCCGGTCTTGGCCTCTCCTACCCCAATGGATCCGACATGATCGTGGCGCGTCTCAATGCCAACGGATCGGCACTGATCGGATCAACCTACCTGGGGGGTAGCGGGAATGATGGCCTGAACTCCGCGACCGCCCTGAAGTTCAATTATGCCGACGAAGTGCGCGGCGAGGTGTTGTTGGACCCGAGTGGGAACGTGTGGGTCACGAGTTGTACGCAGAGCACGAACATGTCGGTCACTCCCGGGGCTGCGCAATCCAGCTACGCGGGTGGTAGTCATGATGGGTATGTGGCGCTCTTGAACCCCGGACTTAGCCAATTGCTCTATGGCAGCTACATCGGGGGCTCCGGGGCTGATGCGGTGTATGCCGGCGAACTGGACCCTATCGGTCGACTGTTCGTCTGCGGAGGCACCACCAGCACCGACCTGCCCACTTCGTCCAACGCCCTATCCACGACATTCAATGGAGGACAGGCGGATGCATTCGTGGCTCGCTTCAACACGACCGGCAGCGCCATCGATGCACTGTCGTATTGGGGATCACCGGCCTATGATCAAGCCTATTTCGTGGAGATCGATGGACCCGGGGATATCTACCTGTTCGGTCAGACCTCCGCCCCGTCAGGCTCCCTGATCTTCAACGCACCCTACAACCTGCCCGGTGGAGGACAGTTCATCACCAAGCTCAACAGTGAGTTGAGCACCCTGTTGCTGAGCTCGCGCATCGGCAGTGGGGATGGTACGCCAGACATCTCCCCGACCGCCTTTCTGGTCGATGTCTGCGACAAGATCTACACCAGTGGTTGGGGTAGCAGTGCCGGAGGGCTTGGCGGGGCGCTCACCACGACTGGTCTTCCCGTGACGAGCGACGCCCATCAGAGCACCACCACCGGTCATGACCTCTACCTCGCCGTGTTCGACATCAACATGGACGCACTTTCCTATGCCACGTTCTACGGTGGGAGCGTGAGCCCCGAGCATGTGGATGGAGGCACCAGCCGCTTCGACCGCCGGGGCCGGGTGTACCAATCGGTATGCGCGGGCTGCCAGAACAACGATGATTTTCCCACCACCCCGGGCGCATGGAGCTCCACCAACAACAGCACGGGGTGCAACAATGGCCTGCTGAAGTTCGACTTCGATGCACCGCTGGTCATCGCGGCTTTCACCGCTCCTGATACGGTCTGTGCGAACGTGCCCATTCCCTTCACCAACCTGAGCAATGATGCCGCTTCACAGTCCTGGGACTTCGGTGATGGCATCGGCACGTCCACGGTCACCTCGCCCACCTACACCTACGCCCAACCCGGAACCTACACCGTAACGCTGACGGTAGTGAACGGACTCACCTGCAATGGCCAGGACCTTGCCACCCGGACCATTGTGGTGGCGGGCGCAACACCCTTCCTCCAAGCGATGAACGATACCCTGGTCTGTGGGCCGGTCGCATCCTTCACGTTGTTCGCCAACAGCAATGGTGATGCGGACAGTTTCCATTGGAGCACCAACGCGCAGTTCACGGACCGGCTGAACCAGGACGCCGCTGACAGCACGGCCACGATCAGCCCGGCGGCCAGTGGCATCTATTACGTCCAGGCCACGACCAATGACGGATGCCCGGCACGGGACAGCGTGTCGGTCGTCATATCCCTCGGGAGCATCGCACTTGAAGGTGATACGCTGATCTGCGCGGCCGATACCGCACGGCTGGCACTGATCGGGGCGGACGCCGGAAGCACGATCACCTGGTCGCCAACGGAGGCGATCCTCGGTGGCCAGGGTACCACGACGATCATCGTCGCTCCCGTGGAATCGGCATCGTACTCGGTAACGGTCAGCGCTCCATCCGGCTGCACGTGGACTTCGACCTTCACTGTGGCCGTCTCGCCGATCAATGCCAGTTCCATCAGTGCATCCGTGGACCAGGCCATCGTGTTGCCCGGCACCACGGTGCAATTGCTGGCCACTCCGTCCGAAGGCGTCACCTACAGTTGGTCCCCCGCTGCTCCGCTCAGCGACCCCACCATCGCCGACCCCACTGCGCTCGTGCAGGCGACCACCCTCTTCACGGTGGCCGTCAGCGATGGGATCTGCACGCGCAATGCATCCGTGGAGGTGAAGGTATATGAGCTGCTCTGCGCGGGTCCGGACATTTTCGTACCGAACACCTTCACACCGAACGGCGACGGAAGCAATGACCAGCTCCTGGTCCGTGGCAGGCACATCGAACGCATGGAGTTCATGGTCTTCAACCGCTGGGGCGAGAAGGTCTTCGAGACGACGGACCGCTCCATCGGCTGGGATGGCACCTTTGAAGGGCGACCGGTGGACCCGGCCGTGTTCGTCTATCACCTGACCGCCTGGTGCGTGGATGGACAGCGCTACTTCACCAAGGGAAATGTGACCGTGGTCCGATGAAGCAAAGTCGAGTGATCCGGGTTACGATCGGCGAGTGGGGTGCTGGGTGCACCCACGCACCACGCACTGCCCGCTTGCTCCATTACCGGCTCATCGGTTCGCTGGTCATGCTGTTCGCGCTGAACTCGCTGAGGAGCGCCGCACAGGACATCCACTTCTCCCAATTCTTCAACACACCCCTCGCCTTGGGTCCGGGGAGCATCGGCCAGTTCGATGGAGACCAGCGTTTGAGCGGTGTCTTCCGGCAACAATGGCGTTCGGTCACTGTGCCCTATCGAACGTTCGGGCTTGGCGGCGACGTGGCACACTTCGCAGGGGTCGAGCAGCTCGGGGTGGGCGCGTGGATCTTCAATGACCGCGCAGGGGACAGTCGTCTGAACCAGTTCCACCTGAGCATCGGTGCCAGCTGGACGGAACGGTTCGGCGGCGATGCTGACCACAGCATCACCGCGGGAATGCAGGCCGGTTTCACCTCCCTGACCTTGGACAACGGAGGCCTCTCCTTCGATGCGCAATACAACGGCTTATACTACGACCCGCAGCGCGACAACGGCGAGACCTTTGCCCGTGATGGACTCCTCCACCCCGATGTCCATGCGGGTGCGGTCTACCGATACCATCCCGATGCGAGACGCTTGCTGCAGCTGGGTTTCTCGCTGTTCAACCTCACCACTCCCACGATCGGTTTTCTGGGTGGTCCGGGATCACCGCTCGACCGCCGGCTCGGGGTGCATGCCATCACCCAATTCCCCATCGCCAACAAGATCGACCTGTTGCCCATGGCACAGTACATGGCACAGGGAACGTTCACCGAACTGGACCTCGGCGCCAACGTCCGATACATCCTCTTGGACCGTTTCGCCCTGACGAGAGCCCTCGTACTGGGGCTTCATTACCGGGCCGCCGATGCCGGGTATGTGCATGCCGGACTGGAATACGACGATTGGACCTTTGGCGTGAGCTATGATGTGAACACCAGTGACCTGGTCCCTGCGAGCCGCAACCGGGGGGGCATCGAATTCACCATGGTGCGCATCTTCAAGCAGCGCCCCTTGATCCCTGTGCAGTTCAAGGCCTGTCCCGATCAACGCTGAGCCATGGCCTTGTCCACCTTCTCCTTTCGCACCCTCACCTTGCTGGCGCTCCTGCTGGCCGCCCGAACGATCGCAGGGCAGTCACTGGAGCAGTGGACCACTTGGGGCGACGCCTCCATGGCCCGCGGCGAGCATTACGGTGCATCGCGCTTCTATGATGGTGCCCTTGTGTTGGAACCCGGACGCATGAGCCTGCAATGGAAACAGGCTGAAGCCTGTCGCTTGAGCAACCAATATGACCGCGCCGCCGCGCTCTACGACAAAGTGCAACGCAAGGACATGGGTCGCACCTATCCCGAAGCCCTGCGCTGGCTGGGAGAGATGCAGCTGTCGATGGGAGCGTACGACGATGCCGAGCGCACCTGGAACAAGGTCCTCCAGAAGGAAAAGGACAAGCGGTCGGTGCTGGCCTTACGGGCGACCAATGCCCTGGCCGGCATCCAGCTGGCGCGTGCGGTGAACGTGCAGCCATCGCCCGTGGAACTTGAACATCTGACCGCGCCGATCAATACCTACGACAGTGAGTTCGGGGCACGCATCGGTCCGGACAGTGCCCTCTATTTCACGAGTCTTCGGGGAGCGCTGAACCCCGAGGGAGAAGTGCTTGATCCGGCCACCTACAGGACCAGGATCTTCCGGAGTACGGGCGATGGCGACCAATGGAACGAGCCTGGTATCATGGATCCGATCAGCGGACAGGGAGACCTTGCGAATCCCACTTGGACGCTCAGTTCCCAATGGATGCTGTTCACCCTGTGTCCGGATGATGGGCCCTGCCGGATCCACTATAGCCCGTTCAATGTAACGGACATCATCGCCACACCGCTGGAAGGCCTGGGAGAGGCCATGAGCACCCAACCCATGGTGGTGAGGTGGGAGGACCGTGAGATGCTGCTATTCGTCAGCGACCGTGAGGGCGGGCAGGGTGGAACGGACATCTGGCAGGCGCGGCTGGAGAACGGTCGTGCTGTGGAAGTGTACCCGCTCGGCGCTTCGGTGAACAGCCCAGGCAACGAACGCAGCCCTTGGTACGACACGCTTTCCCAAGCGCTATGGTTCAGTTCGGACCACCTTCCCGGCCTCGGCGGTTACGACATCTTCACGGCCACGCTGGAGAATGATGTGTTCACCGAGGCCATCAATGCCGGCGTCCCGATCAACAGCCCCGCCAACGACCTGTACCCGGCGATCTTTCCGGAACGTGGTGAAGGCTGGCTGACCAGCAACCGCGTCGGATCATTCGCCGCAAAGGGCGAAACCTGCTGCAATGACCTGTATCGCTGGACCCTTTCCGGCCCGCGTACAGGCCCCGTCGCGCTGGTTCCGGACAGCACCTCTGTCGTTCAACGAACGTTGGCCGCAAGTAACATCGCCGACATCCGTCGTCGCTTCCCCCTGAAGCTTTACTTCCATAACGACGAACCGGAGCCCCGCTCGTGGGCCGTGACCACCGCACAGGATTATGGAACTACCTACACACGGTACAAGAAGCTGGTGCCCGACTACCTCCGCGACCAGAAGGACCCGAAGCCTCTGGAGGACTTCTTTCGGGAGGAGGTCGATGGAGGTTTCCAAGCCCTCGGCGAACTGGTCGAGGTCCTGACCACGGAATTGGAACAAGGTGCCAGCATCACGCTCGATGTCAGGGGACACGCCAGCCCCTTGGCCCGCAACGATTACAACCGGAACCTGTCGAGCCGCCGGATCGAGAGCCTGCGGCAGCACCTCCGCATGGTGAACGATGGAGTGTTGGCCCCCTACCTGAACGACACTGCCACGAACGGTGCCATGCTGCAGGTGCGTGAACTGCCCTTCGGCGAGGAGCGCTCGGTCGCGGGTGTCAGTGATGACATCGGCGACCTCCAACGCTCGGTGTACAGCGTGGAGGCTGCGCGTGAACGACGGATCGAGGTGATCGCCGTGGACCTGGTGGAACGCACGTTGAACACCACAGGAACGATAAAGATAACCCAGGACCTGGGGAACATCCAACAGGACCAGGAACGCGCCATCCTGTTCCCCATCCGGAACGAAGGTTCGCGGCCTTTGCGTTTACTGGAGAGCACCGCCGACTGCGGCTGCACCACGGCAGAACTGCCACAGCAGGCCATTCGCCCAGGAACCGAAATTCCGGTATCCATCCATTTCAGCGGCCGCGCACCGCTCGGAAGCCTGAAGCGCACGGTGACCATCACCACCGATGGCGTGCCGAGCAAGGTTGAACTGATCATCCTGGGCACGGTGATACCTTAGCCCACATGGAACTGCTCCTCCTCTCCAACTCCACCCTTCCCGGCGAGCCCTTCTTCCATTGGCCGGCCGCCCATGTGGCGAACTTCCTGCAGGGCAAAAAGCGTCTGGCTTTCGTACCCTTGGCCGCTGTTCCCGAACAGCAGGCCGACTATGTGGCAAAGGTGGCTGCGGTGTTCGCGGGAATGAACGTGGAACTGGTGCCCCTGATGGGTGAGATGGACATGGCGGCGGCGCTGGACAGTGCGGATGCCGTGGCGGTCGGAGGGGGCAATTCCTTCCTGTTGCTCCGTCAGATGTACCGGACGGGACTGGTGCGCACCGTGGCCGATCGCGTTCGGAAAGGCATGCCCTACCTGGGCTGGAGCGCAGGGAGCAATGTGGCCTGCCCCACCATCATGACCACCAACGACATGCCCGTGGTGGAACCACCATCACTTCGGGCGATGCATCTCGTGCCCTTCCAGATCAATCCGCATTATACCGAGGCCAGCATTCCCGGCCACGGTGGGGAAAGCCGCGACCAACGCATCGCCGAATTCCTGGCGATGAACCCAGCGATGCCCGTGGCAGGCTTGCGTGAAGGCTCGCTTCTGCACATACAGGATGGCAAAGTGACCCTGAAAGGCCGGGACATGAAACTGTTCAGGCATGGGCAGGCAACGTTGACCGTGCTGGACGGCACCAGCTTCCGCAAGGACCTCACCGACCTCCGTCCCTGACACTCAACTGCAACGGTCCACCGATCCAGTAGGTCAGTGCCAGTGAACGACCAAGTGTCCACGCAATGAAGAAGGTGAAAAGCCGTGCCGGGAAGATCGGCCTCCCTCCGGGATCGCTCATCCACGTGGGTGTGGATGAGGGGGCCCGGAACTCCATCCGGCTGTTCTACTACAACACCGCCGGATACAAGGAGCAGCCCTTGAGCGAGCTTTCCGACCTGATCATTCCGGACCCTGAACAATTCACCACCTGGCTGGACGTGGACGGTTTGACCTCGGACCGGACCATCCACTCGGCAGGTGAACTGTTCAACCTGCACCCGCTGCTGCTCGAGGACATCCTGAACACCGACCATCGCCCCAAGGTGGAGGAGTACCAGGACACCCTGTTCGTGGTGGTCAAGATGCTCCAGCTAGACGAGGAAACGGGAGGTATCCACACCGAACAGATCTGTTTCGTACTGCGCAAAAGCCTCGTGATCTCCTTCCAGGAGCGTCCCGGAGATGTGCTGGACCCCATCCGGGAACGGATCCGAAAGGACCTGGGGCGGGTCCGCCGATCTGGTGCGGATTACCTGCTCTATGCCTTGCTGGACGTGATCGTCGACCATTACTTCCTGATCGTGGAGGACCTGGGCAAGCGCATCGAGGAACTGGAGCGCAAGGTGCTGGTCCGCCCCGGGAACGAGGACCTGATCACCATTCAGGAGCTCCGCAGCATGCTCATTCTCGTGAACCGCTACGTCACCCCCACCCGGGAATTGGCGGGCCGCCTGAACACCATCCAAAGCCCGCTGATCGAGAAGCCCACCCGGCGCTACATCAACGACCTGCAGGACCACACCGTCTACATCGCCGAGACCATCGCCACCTTCCGCGAAATGCTGGGCAGCCTGGAGAACACCTACCATGCGGGCGTGAACATGCGCATGGGTCAGGTGATGAAGCTGCTGACGGTGATCAGCACCATCTTCATCCCGCTCACCTTCGTGGTGGGCGTGTACGGAATGAACTTTCATCACATGCCCGAACTGGAATGGCGCTACGGCTATTTCGGTGTGATGGGCACCATGACCCTCATCGCCGTCCTGATGCTGCTCTGGTTCCGGAAGAAACGCTGGCTGTGACACCGGGGATGGACCGGAACACCACAATTTCACCCCGGTGGATCGGCGGACCGCACAGCCCTCTACTTTTGCACCGTACAGCATGAACCCATCCGGACGCCATACCACCCTTGCGGCAGCTATCTGCCGGTCATTGGAGGGATGCGCCGCTTGGGTGCCGTCCAGCGCATTCCGATGACGCATCCCGCCGTTCGCACCAAGCGTGACCGGGCAACTGAAGCCCACCGTGCCCTGCCAACGGCAAGTTTCCCTCGATCGGTCCGAAGCAATTGCATGGCCCCGGCCGTCCTCCGACCGTCCGCCCCCTGTTCACCATTTGACACCGGCTTTTCCGATCAATGAAGACCCGCTACATCGACCTGATCGAACAGACCTTCGATTTTCCACGGGATGAGTTCAAGTTGGAGGCCGACAAGCTTCTATGGAACGACCTGCCGCTCACAGAGCTGTTGGAAAAGCACGGTACTCCCCTGCGCATCACCTACCTGCCCAAGATCGGCGAGAAGATCGATCTGGCCAGGAACAGCTTCAACAAGGCCATCACGGAGCACCAGTACGGTGGTTCGTACGAGTACTTCTACTGCACCAAGAGCAATCACTTCAGCTATGTCATCGACAAGGTGCTGGACAAGGGCGTGAACCTGGAGACCAGCAGCGCCTATGACCTGGAGATGATCGAGCTGCTCATCGAACGCGGCCGCATCACCAAGGACGCCACGATCCTCTGCAACGGCTTCAAGGACGAACGCTACATCAAGGGGATCGGCAAGCTCGCCAACCGGGGCTACAACATCGTGCCCATCATCGACAACATGTCGGAGATCTATGCGCTGGACGAGGTGATCGAAGGGAACTGCGACATCGGCATCCGCATCGCCGCTGAGGAGGCGCCCAAGTTCGAGTTCTATACCAGCCGACTGGGCATCGGGTACAAGGACATCATCCCCTTTTACATGCGGAACATCAGCAAGCAGAAGAAGTTCCGCTTGAAGCTGATGCACTTCTTCATCAATACCGGCATCACGGACACGGCCTATTACTGGAACGAGCTCACCAAGTGCGTGAACGTCTATTGCGATCTGTGGAAGCTGTGTCGCACGCTGGACACCCTGGATATCGGCGGTGGCCTTCCCATCAAGAACAGCCTCAACTTCAGCTTCGACCTGGACTACATGATCGGCGAGATCGTGGGGCGCATCAAGGACATCTGCGAGGAGAATAAGGTCCAGGAACCGAACATCTTCAGTGAGTTCGGCAGTTTCACCGTGAGCGACAGCGGTGCCACCTTCTTCAGCATCCTCTACCAGAAGAAGCAGAACGAAAAGGAGCGCTGGAACATGATCGATGGATCGTTCATGACCACCCTGCCGGACACCTGGGCCATCAGCAAACGCTTCATCATGCTGCCGGTGAACAACTGGGATGATGAGTATGAGCGCGTGTTCCTGGGCGGTATGACCTGCGACAGTGATGACTACTACAACAGCGAGCAGCACATCAACGCAATCTACCTGCCCAAGTACCGCGAGGACCGCAAGCAGTACATCGGCTACTTCAACACCGGCGCATACCAGGACACCTTGGGTGGATTCGGTGGCATCCAGCATTGCCTGATCCCCAAGCCGAGGCACGTGCTGTTGGACCGACTTCCCGATGGCACCTTGGTGGACCGCGTCTTCGCCGAGCAACAGACCGCGGAACGGATGCTCCAGTTGTTGGGCTACCTTCCCACCTAGGACGTTTCAAGGAACTTCACGGCACCCGCTTTCCAATTCACATCACGCATCTATATTTCGACCCCGATCATTGCGATGAGCACCAACCGCCCTCTCTCGGCCTTCATGGAAAAGCACTACCTGCACTTCAATGCAGCAGCGCTCGTGGATGCCGCCCAAGGATACAAAGCCCACCTGGCCCAAGGCCGCAAAATGATGGTGACCCTTGCCGGCGCCATGAGCACCGCCGAGCTCGGAAAGATCTTCGCTGAGATGATCCGTCAGGGCAAGGTGGACATCATCAGCTGCACCGGCGCCAACTTGGAGGAGGATGTGATGAACCTGGTGGCCCATGACCACTACGAGCGTGTACCCAACTACCGGGATCTTACACCCGCCCAAGAACGCGACCTGCTGGACCGGGGCATGAACCGGGTGACGGACACCTGCATCCCCGAGCACGAGGCCTTCCGGCGCTTGGAGAAGCACGTGGTGGACCTGTGGACGGCCGATGACAAGAGCGGGAACCGCCGCTTTCCCCATGAGTATTTCTATGAGATGATCCGCTCCGGGGTCCTGGAGCAGTATTACCAGATCGACCCCAAGGACAGTTGGATGGTGGCCGCTGCCGAGCGCAACCTGCCCATCATCTGTCCCGGATGGGAGGACAGCACCTTGGGCAACATCTTCGCCGGTCATTGCATCGTGGGCGACTGCAAACCCGGGATGATGAAGAGCGGCATCGAGTACATGATGTTCCTCGCCGACTGGTACACCAACAACTGCGGGACCGACGGCATCGGCTTCTTCCAGATCGGTGGAGGTATCGCCGGGGACTTCCCCATCTGTGTGGTGCCCATGCTACACCAGGACCTCCAGCGTGAGAGCATTCCGTTCTGGAGCTATTTCTGCCAGATCAGCGACAGCACCACCAGCTATGGAAGCTATAGTGGTGCCGTGCCCAACGAGAAGATCACCTGGGGCAAATTGGACATTGATACGCCGAAATTCATCATCGAAAGTGACGCCACGATCGTTGCGCCACTGATATTTGCATACGTCCTCGACATGTGAGCAACCACCCCATGCAACGCCTGATCCGCTCCTTCAACACCCTGACCGACACCCTCAAGGAAACCCTGCAAGAGCAGTATCCGGACGGTATCGACAGCACCCACATCAAGACCATCCCCACGGCCAAGGGGGATATCCTGCGCGTCATCGAACTGCGCACCCCGGACGCCATGTACCTCATCAAGATCAACCCGGAGAGCCGGGCGGAGATCGAGGAATTCCTGGACCAGGAGGATGCAGCGCCCGTTGGCGATGACATGGATGAAGCCAGCGAGATCGGTGGCGACGACGACAGCGCAGAAAGCGATGACGATGCCACGGAGGACGATGCGGACGAGGATACCGATGCGGATGACGTTGCCGATGACAGCGGCGACGATGATGAGGACTGACCGCTCCATTCACCCCTGGTTGCTGATAACACGTCAACGGCCTTGATCCCGGCGATCAAGGCCGTTGCTACTTTGGGGCATCCGATACCCACCCCATGCACGGCACCTTCCACCTCGCCTTTGCCACCACGGACCTCAAACGGATCAAGGCCTTCTATGGCAAATTCCTAGGCTGCCGCGAAGGGCGCAGCGCCGACAGCTGGGTGGATTACGATTTCTTCGGGCACCAACTGACCATACAGCAGGTGCCCAAACTGATCAAGACCGCGCGGATCTACAACCCGAAGTCCAATGTGCCCAGCGACCATTGGGGCATCGTGCTCGGCATGTCCGACTGGAAGAAGCTGCGCGACAAATTGAAGAAGGTGGGACACCCGTTCTTCATCGAGCCCCGCACCGTGATGAAGGGAGAGGTGGGTGAACAGATGAGCATGTTCATCGAGGACCCGGACGGGCACGCCATCGAGTTCAAGGCCTTCCCCGATCCGGAGGACGTGTTCCGGAAGGCCTGACGGCCAGAACGGCGATCAACCTTTGGTTGGTCGCAGCCTCTGCAGTGACGGGGATACGGTGTTCGGAGTCCCGACCACATCCACGGGAAGCTGCGTAACGCACCAAGAAAGCAGGAAGGGCGCCTCATCAGCGCCCCTCTTCCATTCCGTGGTGATCGCTCAGTAATCGCGTTGCGCCAACAGGCCACCGCCCTCGTCGTAGGTCTCCCCACGGACCAGTGCCCCGTTGCTGTAGACCAGAAGGCCCAGCGGCCGATCGGCACCGTTGCGGAACTCCCACACCCCCTGACGCACTCCCTTGTTGAAGGCCGCCCGCGCCACCAGGGCACCGCTATCTGTGTACTGCTTCCATTCGCCGTCGCGCTTGCCCTGAAGGAAGGTCCCCATCTCCTTCACCTTGCCGTTCTCGTGGTAGGTGATGAAGTGGATACGGTCACCCTCGCTGTAGCGGGTCGCCTTCAAGCTGCCATCCGGCCAGCGCTCCTGACCAAGCAGTTCCTGCGCTGAGACAGTGCCCAGCGACAACAGGGATACGATGACCAGGAAGATGCGCATGTGTTCGTGTCTCGACCTTCAGTACGTCCAAAGGTACACGAATGTTCACTTCATGTTAACATAGGCTTAACATGAACTCTTCAACGGATCACGGTTCATTCCCCATCCGACCCTTCTGTGACCGGCGGCGATCGGCGAAGGAGAAGGAAGCCGATGGTGCCCGCCAGCACGGAAGCCACGAGAATACCCAACTTGGCCTGTTGCCGCAGCAGGGGGAAACAAAGGCCAGTTCATGCACGAACAGCGACCTGGTGAAGCCCACCCCGGCAAGAAAGGCGGCACCGACGAGATGGCTCCAAGTGAGCACCGGTCCGATGCGGGCCCAGGCGAACGAAGATCCAGCAGGTGAGCAGGATCCCCAGCGGCTTGCCCAGCAGCAGGCCCAGACCTACGCCCAGGGTGACCGAACTGGCGCGCGCCGCGCCCATGTCGTCCGGCAGTTCCCCCCTCGCATTGGCCATGGCAAGGTGCGGCATCACCCCGAACATCACCAGAGGCTGGAGCTTGTGCTCCAAGCGCTGGAGCGGGGTCTCCGCGTTCTCGCTGGCCTCATCGATCTTCTCGATCACGTGCAACTGCTCTTCGGTGAGCGTGGGAAGCTCGTTCGGCTTCAGCGCGGCGAACTCCCGCACTTACTTGGTGATGCGCCTGATGTAGGTCACCTCGTCAATCCGCGTCACGGCGGGGATGGCGAAGGCCGGCAGCACCCTGGCCACCGTGGCGTGGATGCCGCTGAGCAGAAAGGCCGTCCACATCCCATCGACACCGAACAGGGCGTTGTACCACGGACTGCGAACGCCCAGCACTTTGCCGGCGACGAGCATGAGCAGGAACCCAGCACCGATCGCGAGGTTGATGAAGCTGATATCCGACCTGTAGAAGATGGCGATGACCAGCACCGCACCCAGGCCATCGGCGATGGCCAACGTGGTGATGAAGAGCTTGAGGGCGATGGGGGCACGACTGCCCAACAGGGCCAACAGTCCGATAGCGAGGGCAATGTCCGTGGCCATGGGGATGCCCCATACCGCATGGGATTCGCCGCTCGGGTTGAACAGCAGAAAGATGAGCGCTGGCACGATCATACCTCCAAATCAGGGCGCTAAGGGAAGCACCGCATCGTGTGGTCGGGACAGTTCGCCCCCTACTATTTCACGCTTCAGTTCGAGGTCGACCAGGAAGAAGAACATGGCCATGAGACCATCATTGATCCAATGGTTCAGCGTGCGTTCCACCTTCCACGCATCGAAGCTGATGGCCATGGTATGTTCCCACAGGTGATGGTGGCTCTCCTTCCAAGGCGAATTGGCCCAGACCATGGCGATCACGGCCACCACGAAGAGGAGGACCCCGCCGGTGGATTGATCGCGCAGGAGATCGTGGAAGGGCCTATGCAAACGATCGATCGGATACTGACGGATGGGGACACAAGATAACCCAGCCCCCTGCCGGGTTCAGAACGACAGCCTCCCTTGCTGCTCCATGGCCAGGCGCAACTGCCCCACCTCCTTTCGAAGCTCCACCACGCTTCGGGCGAGCTCATCCCGGCTCATGTTGGGCTCGGGCAGCTCGGCACTGATGAAGTGCACGAACTTCCAGATCTCCAGCACATTGGTGACCTGCACCTCGTAGGGCGCGTAGAGCGGGTTGGTGCTGCACAGCAGTAGGGTGCCCTTTTCCTTCAGTTGGTTGTAGGCCACCTTGAAGACGATGCCATCATCCTTGGTGACCACGATGTACGGCTGGCCATCGCGGACGGTCTGCCAGTTCTGCACATACTCGCCGGTGACCCAGGAACCGTCCGCCACGGGGGGCATGCTGTCGCCGCTGATCTGGAAGGTCCGGTACTTGCGGTCACGCGCCAGGAAGGGCATCTGGAAGGTGGGCAGGATGCTGATGTACTCCGGATCGGCGTAGCCCAGCGCGTAGCCGGCCTTGGCCTTCTCGGGCACCAGTTCCACGTTCTCGCGGTCCTCGCGATCGACCGTGGTGGCCAGCACCCGCAGGCGCCTACCGCTGAGGTCGATGTCACCACCGCGCTCCAGCACGCCCATCTGGCTGTCGCTGAGGGCGCCCAGATCATCGCGCAGCAGTTTGTCGATGCTCACCTTGAAGTACTCGCTCATGCGTACGAGCAGCTCGAACGAGGGTTCTGCCGTACCGTTCTCGTAGCCGCTGTAGCTGGAACGTTTCACCTCGAGGGCGATGGCGGTCTCTTCTTGCGAGCGGCCACGGCGGGTGCGCAGGAGCTTGATGTTGGAGCCGAAGACGGGATTTGCCATGTGAAGGGTGTCTTATGACGGTTGAAGGGAATGTCCTATGACGGTTGAAGGACCGTCTTATGCGGGTGAACAGTTGCCGGAGTTGGGAGCTGGCGGACAAGTAGAAGGTGATGAAGCTTCCGGTTTGAAGCCGATAGGCTTACGCGCTTGCTCCGCTGGGGAGACCAGTTCCGTGAGGTGATCGAAAATGGCCTGGACCTCCTCGTCGTGGCCGGTGAGGCGACCCTCGAGTTGTTCCAGTTTCTGGAGGATCTCTCGGTGCGAAAGGAGCACTTCGCGCACCTGCCTGCCGGCAGGCAGGTACGTGAGAAGACACGAATGATATGGATGTTGACCAGGATGGCCTGCTCGCTGTTCAAGACGCTGGATAGCATGGCCACGCCTTGCTCGGTGAAGGCCATGGGGAGCACCCTGGAACCGCCTCGTTCTGAGAGCATTTCGTCCTTTGAAGTGCCAAATTGGTACCTCAAAGTGGCCCATTCCGCTGCGGTAAGTTCGAACATGAAGTCCTCCGGAAAGCGACCCAGGTTCCTTCTCACTTGGCGCTTGAGGTGTTTGGTCTCCACGCCGTAGAGTTCAGCAAGGTCGCGATCCAACATGATCTTTTGCCCACGGATGATGTGTATGCGGCCGGTGATGGCGGCATCGGGCGGGGCCACGGGCGTGTAGGTAGGCGCAGGTTCCGCGGCCACGAGGTACTCCAAGGGCAGCAGGTCCGTGTGCGGGGACTTGCGGGTGAGTCCTCCTACGCCAGAGGCTTCGGCAGGACGAAGGTTGATTGCCAGGGTTCCCATCATTCTGTTGACCAGTTATCCGACGGACAAATCTAATGACTAATTTACCGACTGCAACATGACAGATATTTTGTCAACACGAAACTGTTGGTGGGACGGGATCTTCCGCCAGGGATGGGAGCGGCAGCTCCCGCACGGCCGGGCCTTGTGGGGGCGTGCAACGAGGAGGTCCGCCGTACGGCGGAACCCCGCAGTGCCGCCACCGCTGGCATGGCCGTGCGGGACTACAGCGAACAGCCCGTTAAGGCGGCCAACTACGGATCAGATAATGAGATGATCAGACGATCAGATAATGGGAATGCCTGTGGACGATGGTATGCAGGTATCTGGGTCGAAGCACCCGTAGTGTCGCCCGAGGCCTCGGGCCCACTGGGTCGACCTAACAGCGTGGTGATGGCAGCAGGGGGAATGAAAAATGATGAATGAAGAATGTAGAATGATCAACGGCGAACGAACCATCCTCCACCTGGACCTCAATACCTTCTTCGTGAGCGTGGAACGGCTGGAGAACCCGAAGCTGAACGGGAGACCCGTGCTGATCGGGAGCGACAGCGACCGCGGCGTGGTGGCCAGTTGCAGCTACGAGGCGCGGGCCTTCGGGGTGCGCAGCGCGATGCCGATGAAGATGGCCAAGCAGTTGTGCCCGGAGGCGATCATCCTGCGCGGCGACAGCGGAGCGTACCTGAAGAAGAGCGATGAGGTGACGGAGATCATCCGCGCGAACGTGCCGCTGTTCGAGAAGAGCAGCGTGGACGAATTCTACGTGGACCTGAGCGGCACCGACAAATTCCACGGCAGCAGGAAGCTGGCGGTGGAGCTGCGGCAGAAGATCATCAAGGATAGCGGGCTGCCGAATTCGTTCGGGCTGAGCATCAACAAGACGGTGAGCAAGGTGGCCACCGGCGAGGCGAAGAACGGCGCGGGCGAATGGTACGTGGAGCGCGGCACGGAGAAACCCTTCCTGGCGCCCATGCCCATAGAACGCATCCCCGGCGTGGGCGAGAAGACCGCGCACCTGTTGCGCAGCATGGGCGTGGCGAAGATCCACACGCTACAAGAGCTGCAGGTGGACCTGATGCACCGGTTGTTGGGCGAGCACGGGCCTGTGCTGTGGCGCAAGGCCAACGGCATCGATGATAGTCCGGTGATCGCCTGGCACGAGCGCAAGAGCATCAGCACGGAGCGCACCTTCGAGCGCGATACCATCGATGTGGTGAAACTGAAAGGCCTGCTCACCGCCATGGCCGAAAGCCTCGCCTTCCAATTGCGCAAGGGCGACAAGCTCACCAGCTGCATCGCGGTGAAGATCCGCTACGCCGATTTCAACACGCACACCAAACAAGCGCGCGTGGGCTACACGGCCTGCGACCACATCATCCTACCCGCAGTACACGACCTCTTCCGCGCGCTGTACGACCGTCGCCAACGGATCCGCTTGATCGGCGTGCGCTTCAGTCACCTGGTGGGTGGCGGCCACCAGATGGATGCCTTCACCGACACGCAGGAGGCCATGGACCTGTACCAGGCCATGGACAAGATCCGCAAGCGCTTCGGCGACCGCACCGTGATGCGCGCGGCCGGCATGGATGCGAAGAGCATCGGGCGGATGGACAACCCTTTTGATGGGCAGGCACCGGTGTTGTTGGCGAATAGGAGGACGTAGCCTGACCGTTCAGAACTTGACCACCACGGCCGAGCCAAGCAGGTCACCAGAACTGAGGAGCTGCAACGCATAATAACCGGAGGCCAGATGGCCGATGTCCATCCGAATGGTAGTGCCTTGCGTCTTGCGCATCTCCACCACCCGTCCGATGGCATCCACTAGCTGCACATCGACACCGGCAAAGGGCACAGCCACGATGATGTGATCGCTTGCCGGATTGGGGTACAGCAGCACAGAACAACTGCTCGCCTCGACCGGCGTGAAGCTGAAGTTCCCGTTCACGTCCACTTGTTTCACCCGGTAATAGATCAGTGGCTGTTCGAAGAGCATATCGCTGTTGTCGTCCAGCACTTCATAGGACATGGTCGTTTGCGTGGTCCCTTCCCCGGGAACAGTAGCGAACACATTCCAAGAGGAGCCGTCCAGACTGCGTTCCACTTCGAAATGATCATTGTCCTGCTGGGTAGCCACCGTCCAGGAGATCCGCCGGTTGCCCATCTCGCATTCCACGTTGAAAGCCGTCCACGTGACCGGCAGCAGGATGTTGCAGTCGATCCCGCCACTCGGCATCTCGATGTAGAAGGTGGATGACAAACCACCGTTCCCATCGATGATCAGGTAATAGCTGTTCCCGGCCGTAAGCCCCGAGAGGTTGAACTCGCAATTCGCAGTGATCCCGTTCAAGTAAACATTGGCCATTGTACCAACACCACCGTTCGGCGCGGCATAAGATGTATTGTTCACACCGGGGGGGTCCGGACAGCCTCCCGTCGGCACTAGGGTCGGAGGACCGGAGCAGATGGGGTTGGTCTGCTGGACCACGACCAGTTGCATGTCCGCCGTGCCTGTACCGGTGGTGTTCACCATGCCGCTCACAGTGATGTTCGCTGTGGTTCCGGATGCGACGAAGCGGTACCATCCGTTATTGTTGTTCGCACCGTTCCAACCACAGCCACCCACCACATCGCCCGGGTAAAAGGGATCAAGTGGCGGATAAGCGAGGTTCGTTCCGCGGATCACGGACAATCCATCGATACAGGTGGCCCCGCTGCAGAAATCGTTTCCTGAGCCACCGGTCACATCGGTCACGACGATGGGTGGCCCGAAGACGAGTTCAACACGTTGGAACGAGACCTCGGATGTCGTGTTCTCAGCCAATTGGAAGGTCCAGTTGCCGTTCGGGTCTTCCCCGTTCACCGTGGTGAACGCATTGACCGCATCCGTGCGGCAGTAGCCTACGTTCCACGGGTGGTAGCCCTGTTGCGTGGTCGTGCTGTAGTCGCGGACACGTTCCAAGGCGATGTCATCTCGGAACTTGATGTTCATCCATTGGCTCGTGCTCGTCGTGGTGAACGGCCCGAACAACTGGATGACAGTACCCGTAGGTGATACGATGCGTGCGTAGTACGTGGACAGGTTGCCTTTGCACGCCGCAGTGCCCAGTTGCAGGTTCACTTGGCGCAAGACCGTTCCCGAAGCGCCCAACGGCGTAGGCAAGGCGGCCACTGCGATGGTCCGTTGAAAACCCGTGTAGGCATTCCCCGAATCCCACGTGTTGCAGGCAGCTGCTGTGGTGTTCGAGAACGTCTGTGCCACGAGATCCGTGCTCAGGATCACCGAGGTCGCCAAAAGGGTGTAAAGGGTTTTCATGACGAAGAGCTTCTCGAACCGCTCTGAATCCTGCCATGCGCTCCCGACTAATGCCACAGCACCTCCGCACTGGTTCGTATGGCAATAATACGGAACCGAAACTATTGCTCGGCATTGCGGCCGTGATAACGCCCCTTCGATGGACAGGCGCCGGTATTGTTGGCGAATAGGAGAACATAGGGGATCAGACGATCAGAAAATGAGAAGATCAGAAAATGGAAATGCCTGCCGCCGACCATACCAGCGAAGAACCACAGCCAGGATCTTGTGACCATTTGATCGGCATTGGGGTGGGCATGCGCGCGGGCGATCATCTGATCGTCTGATCTTCTCATAGTCTGATTGGCCTTCGGGCGTGCCCCCCTTCCTCCCACCGGCCAGCGCGCGGGGTCGGGCTGTCCGCTGTAGTTGCCTTGGCCCGGCCCGCATCGCATCGGGCTGCGGGGTCCCTCCTATCGTCGGGCCTCCTCGCTCCTTACGCTGCTGGGCCGGTCCGGCGGCAAGCTGCCGCTACCATCCCTCACGCACAACAACCGGATGGATCAACGATCTTACCCTCTCAACTGAACCGATCACATCATGGCCGTTCCCGATTATCAAAGCATCATGTTGCCCTTGTTGAGCTATCTATCCGACAACAGGGTGCATGCACTTCGTGATGTTGTGGAGGGCTTGGCCACACAGTTCAAACTGACCGAGGAGGAGCGACGTGAGATGCTAGAGCGGTATGCAGGCCGCGTTCGACAACCGCGTAGGATGGGCACGTACGTATCTCAAGAAGGCCGGTCTGGTCGCTTCACCCAAACGCGCGATGATGCAGATAACGCCTCGTGGCTTGGAGATACTGAAGCAAAAACCGGAACGCATCGACGTAGGCTACCTCAGACGCTTCCCGGAATTCGTGGAGTTCCAGACCATGAAGCGGGATAATACTCCTTCAGCCCAGACCGCCGACGCGGACAACTCGCGCACACCGGAAGAATTACTGGATGGTGCATACGAACAGATCCGGGAAACCATCGGCCAAGAACTCCTCGCAAAAGTCCGATCCCTCACCTGGATGGACTTCGAACGCCTCGTGGTGCAGCTGCTCGTACGCATGGGATACGGCGGTTCCGTGAAGGACGCAGGTCGTGCGCTTACCAAGGGTGGCGACGAAGGCATCGACGGCACCATCAAAGAGGACAAACTGGGGCTGGACATCATCTACATCCAAGCCAAGAAGTGGAATACCGGCAACACCGTGGGCCGTCCAGAGATCCAGAAGTTCGTAGGAGCATTGGCCGGGCAGGGCGCAAAGAAGGGCATCTTCATCACCACCTCTTCGTTCAGCAAAGAAGCCCGCGAGTACATACCCCGCAACGAGACCAAGATCGTCCTTCTCGACGGTGAGGAGCTCACCCAACTGATGATCGACCACGATCTCGGCGTCACCACCCAGCGCACCTACGCTGTGAAGCGCATCGACAGCGACTTCTTCGGGGAGGAGTGATATACCCCGCGTTTCCCGCGTCGGCGGTTTGTCTGCGGACAGGCAGGCTACCTGTCCGACCACCGCCCGTCCGACCCTCCCGACCGCTCATGTATTCGAGCATCAGGTTGGCACTTCCCTGTGCATCTTGCGAGCATAATTTCCGACACCCCACATGGAACTTGTCATCAACGGCCTCAGCAAGACCTACGCCAATGGCGTGAAGGCGCTGGACAACGTCACCCTCACCATCCCCACCGGCATGTTCGGCCTGCTGGGTCCCAACGGTGCGGGCAAGAGCTCGCTCATGCGGATCCTGGCCACGCTGCAGGAGGCCGATGCCGGCACGGTGATGCTCGGGAACATCGATGTGCTGCGCCAGAAGGACGAGGTGCGGAAGGTGCTCGGCTACCTGCCACAGGAGTTCGGGGTGTACCCGCGGGTGAGCGCCTACCAGATGCTCGACCACATCGCCCTGTTGAAGGGGGTGATCAACAACGGCCAGCGGAAGGACCTGGTGGAGGCGCTGCTGCAGAAGGTGAACCTGTGGGAGCACCGCAAGCGCCGCATTGCCGGATTCAGTGGAGGCATGAAGCAGCGCTTCGGCATCGCCCAATCGCTGATCGGCGAACCCAAGCTCATCATCGTTGACGAACCCACTGCCGGCCTCGACCCCGGCGAGCGAAACCGCTTCTACAACCTGCTCACGGAGATCGGCGAGAACGTGGTGGTGATCCTCAGCACCCACATCGTACAGGACGTGCAGGAACTCTGCCGCAACATGGCCATCATCAACAAGGGACGCCTGCTGTTCGCCGGATCGCCGAACGATGCGCTGCGCGAGGTGAAGGGCCGCATCTGGGAGAAGAGCATCGCCAAGGCCGAGCTGGAGGATCACCATGCCCGATACCATGTGATCAGCAACAAGCTCATCAGTGGGCGGCCCTCCATCCACATCCTCAGCGACACGCCCCCGGGCGACGGCTTCACTGCGGCCGAGCCCGGGCTGGAGGACGTCTTCTTCAGCCGCATCCTGGACACCCCCAACACCGTGGCGGCATGACCTGGCGGCTCCTCCTCATCGAACTGCGCCATTGGCTGAGGCAGCCCATGGCGTACATCTTCCTGCTGCTCTTCGCCCTGCTGAGCTACCTGAGCCTGGTGATCGACGAGGTGCAGGTGGGTGCCGAACTGGCCAACGTGAAGTACAACGCGCCCTACAAGGTGTTCGTCTACTATGCCACCCTGGCCTTCTTCGGGCTGCTGATGGTCACCGCCTTCGTGAACGCGAGCGCCATCCGCGACTTCACGTACAACACGCAGCAGATCATGTTCAGCACCCCGCTGAAGAAGCGGCACTACCTGCTGAGCCGTTTCCTGGGTAGCACCTTCGTCGCCAGCCTGCCCATGCTGGGGGTGTCGCTCGGCATCGTGGTGGGCAGCTGGATGTGGTGGCTCGATCCCGAGAAGATCGGCCCCAACCTGATGGGCGCGCACCTGCAGGCCTACCTATACCTCACCCTGCCCAACATCGTCTTCAGCGCTGCCGTGATCTTCGCGGTGGCCGTACTGGTGCGCAGCACGGCGGCGGCCTTCATCACGGCCGTGCTCATCATGGTGGGCAGCGGCGTGGCCGGCTCGCTCATGACCGAGATGGAGAACCAGGTGCTGGCCTCGCTCCTGGACCCCTTCGGCAGCACCGCATTCAGCTATATCACCCGCTACTGGACCGTGGACGACAAGAACACGCTGCTGCTGCCGATGAGCGGTGTGCTGCTGTGGAACCGCATCCTTTGGACCGCGGTCGCCGCCGGCATCTTCGCCTTCGGCTACTGGCGCTTCAGCTTCACCGACCGGCGGCAGCGTGCGCCCCTGGCCGAGCCCGCCGTGAGTCCCGTCGCGGCCCCAGCAGCCGTGCCCCTGCCCCGGGTGGATCGCAGCCACGGCGCCGTGGCGCGCATCCGGCAGTTCCGCCGCATTGCGTGGAACGACTATACCGGCATGACCCGCGGCGTGGCCTTCCTGCTCGTCACCGGCATAGGGCTGCTCAACATGTTCCTCAACCTCTCGTTCAGCACCTCGCTCTACGAGAACACCATACACCCGGTCACCTACAACGTCATCGACGTCATCGAAGGGGGCTTCGGTCTCTTCACCACCATCCTCATCGTCTTCTACAGCGGGCTGCTGGTGTGGAAAGAGCGCGAGCCCAAGCTGGACGAGGTGCATGACGCCACGCCGCTGCCGCTGGGCATCGGGCTGCTGGCGAAGTACACGGCATTGCTGCTGTTGCTGCTCACCGTATTGCTGGTCACTGCGCTGGGGGGCATGGTCTTCCAGCTCATCAACGGCTACACGCGCATCGAGCCGGGTGTCTACCTCGGCTACTACATCGTGCCCGGCCTGCTGGGCTTCGGGGCGCTGGCCGCGCTCTCGTTCCTCTGCCACGTGCTGGTGAATAACAAGTACGTGGGCTATGCGGTGTTCCTCGTGGTGCTGGCCGTGAACCTCATCCTGTGGCCGGCGCTCAAGGTCACGAGCCACCTGGTGCAGTTCAACAGCGCGCCGAACCTCAGCTACAGCGACATGAACACTTATGGCACGGCGCTCACGGGCTGGCTGTGGTTCAAGGCCTATTGGTGGGCCTTTTCCGCCGTGCTGCTCGTGATCACGCTGCTCTTCTGGGTGCGCGGCCGGGAAACACATTTCCGCAAGCGACTGGCCATCGCCGGGGGCCGCCTGCGCACCAACAAGCGATACGCCATCCCCGCCCTCTCCGCCTGGGTGCTGCTCGGCGCCTGGGGTTACTACAATACCAAGGTGCTGAACGAGATGCCCGATGCCTCCACCATGGAGGACGACCTGGAATACTACGAGCGCACCTACAAGCGGTACGAGGGCATGCTGCAGCCGCACTACACCGACATCCGCTTCACCATCGACCTGGTACCCGCCGAGCGCAGCCTGCACGCCGTGGCGGAGGTCACCGTGCACAACAAGGGCAACGCTCCGATCGACTCGCTGCACCTGAACATGGGCGGCGGCGGCATCGAGCAGGAGGTGGACCTGCCCGGCGCTCAACTAGTGCTGAACGACGAGCGCGTGAACTACCGCATCTACAAGCTCGCCAGGCCCCTGATGCCCGGCGAGGACCTACGCTTCACCGTCACCGCCACCCACGTGGAGAAGGGCTTCGAGAACGAGCCCCGCGTGGCGCAACTGAACCACAACGGCACCTTCTTCAACAACATGGACCTGCTGCCCGGCATCGGCTACTCGGCCGGAGGCGAACTGCAGGACAAGAGCGAGCGTAAGGACCGCGGGCTTCCTGCGAAGGAGCGCATGCCGCGCCTCTCAGCCGATAGCGCAGCGCGCATGCAGACCTACCTGGTGCCGAACAGTGACTGGGTGACCGTGCGCACCGTGATCAGCACCACGCCCGACCAGATCGCCATCGCACCGGGCAGCCTGAAGCGCGAGTGGACGGAGAACGGCAAACGCTATTTCGAGTACGTGGTGGACCATCCGAGCATGAACTTCTACTCGTTCATGAGCGCCGACTACGCGGTGCACCGTGAGAAGTGGCACCCTTCGACAGGCTCAGGGCAGAGTGTGGACGTGGAGGTCTATTACCACGCGGACCACGCCGAGAACGTGCCGCGCATGGCGAACAGCATCCGCAAGTCGCTCCAGTACTACAGCGACAACTTCGGCCCCTACCGCCACAAGCAGGCGCGCATCATCGAGTTCCCCCGGTACTTCAGCTTCGCCCAGGCCTTCCCGGGCACCATGCCCTACAGCGAGTCCATCGGTTTCATCGCCGACCTGCGCGACACCACCGACATCGACATGGTGTTCTACGTGGTGGCGCACGAGATGGGGCACCAGTGGTGGGCCCACCAAGTGATCGGCGCCGACATGCAGGGCAGCACCCTCCTCAGCGAGAGCATGTCCCAGTACAGTGCCCTGATGGTGATGGAGGACGAGTACGGCCGGGCGCAGATGCGCAAGTTCCTGAAGCTGGAGAGCGACCGGTACCAGCGTGCACGCGGCACCGAGGAGCTGAAGGAGGTGCCCCTGATGGAGGTGGAGAACCAGCCGTACGTGCACTACAACAAGGCGAGCGTGGTGCTCTACGGCCTGCGCGACTTCGTGGGCGAGGAGAACCTGAACAGGGCCTTCAAGGCGCTGGTGGACACCTTCGCTTATGCGGAGCCGCCATACCCCACCGCGCTGGACATGTACCGCGAACTGGAGCAGGTGGTACCTGATAGCCTGGAGTACCTGCTGATCGATGGCTTCAAACGGATCACGCTTTACAACAACCGGGTGGACAAGGCCAGCGCCCGCATGTTGCCGGACAGCACCTACGAAGTGACGCTCGAACTCTTCGGTGAGAAGAACTATGCCGATTCCCTCGGTCGCGAGACACCAGCTCCCATGAACGACTGGATGGACGTCAGCATCCTGCGCTACCCAAAGCTGGGAAGGAAGGCGGACAAGTCGCTGAACGAGGTGCCGCTCGTACACCAACGGCTGCGCCTGCGCTCGGGTGTGAACAAGCTGACCTTCATCGTACAGGAGAAACCCATGCAGGCCGTGATCGACCGCGACAACCTGTTCTTCGATCGCGTGATGCAGGACAATGTGAAGAAGGTGGAGGTGGAGTGAGGAACGGTCGATCGGAACGATCGGTGATTGGAAGTTGAATGAGGTCGGTCGTCCAGTGGTTGCGGCCTTGATCGGTCGAACGGGGATGCGTCCGTAACGGAACGGGCCGTTGCGCATTCCCTGTTCGATCGCGTTCGTTATTGGGTCGCTTTCGCTTCATCACGCGTTGAATGATCACACGCCTCATCCACTTCGAGCTCCGCTTCTGGCTGCGTCAACCCCAGCTGTGGATCTTCCTCGGCATGGCCTTCACATTCGCCTGCTTACTGGCGGTGTTCGAGAGCGGCGGCAAGGGTAGCCCGGGGATGGTGCACGTGAACTCGCCCTCACACGTCTATGAGCTCTATGCCAACCTGGCCTTCCTTTGGCTCCCCATGGTCACGGCGTTCGTGAACGCCACCGCGATCCGCGATTTCGCACACCATACCTCGGACATCGTGTTCAGCACGGTGGTCAGTAAACGCCAGTACGTGCTGGGCCGCTTCCTGGGCAGCACCGTGGTGGCCCTCATCCCAACGCTGGGGATCTCCGCGGGCCTCATCGTCGGCAGTTGGATCCCTTCGGGCGACCCCATCCGCTTCGGTCCGAACGATCCGATGGTCCATGCGCAGACCTTCCTCTTGTTCGCGGTGACCAGCATCCTCTTCCAAAGCGCGGTGATGTTCGCGGTGGCCACCGTGGTACGCTCGGCGGCAGCGGCGTTCGTCACGTCCATAGCCCTGGTCGTGCTCAACGTGATCGCCACGGCCTATTCCACGGAAGTGGACAATGGTCTGCTTGCCGCGCTCTTGGACCCTTTCGCCAACCAGGCACTGGATGAAGTGACGCGCTACTGGAGCGTGGATGAACGGAACAGCGCCCTGCTCCCATTGAGCGGCGCCCTCATCTGGAATCGCTTTCTCTGGCTGGGGATCGCAGCGGTGATCTTCCTTGTGGGGTACCTCCGCTTCACGTTCACCGAACGGCGGCGACCCGGTCACCTCAAGGTCGCTGACGAAGCGCTGCACTCCGGAGCGGATAAGACGCTCCCGAACATCCAACTCCACTATGGGTGGACATCCCAGTGGAGGCGCTTCTTTGCTTTGATAGGTTCCGATCTGCGTGGCATTCTCGGCTCACCCGTGTTCTGGATCATCACTGGCCTCGGCCTACTGATGACCGCCATCAGCCTGAGCGAAGTGACCTCGGCCTTCGGCAACCACAGCTGGCCGGTGACCTACCACGTGGCCGAGATGCTGCGGGGCATGTCCATGTTGTTCGTGATGGTGCTGATCACCTTCTACAGCGGTGAACTCCTGTGGCGTGATCGCGATGCCGGCCTGGAGGGGATCATGAACGCGCTTCCTGTGCGCACCTCATTCCCCCTGTTGGCCAAGCTCAGCACGCTCATCCTTGTCGGGGCGTTCGTCCTCACACTCATGGCCGTGATCGGGGTGATCGGTCAACTGGCGCAGGGCTACACCGACAACCAGCCCGTGACCTACCTGCTGGGCTTCATCCTGCCCGGCGTCATCGCGTTCGCGTTCTGGTCCATGGTGGCCTTGACCATCCAAACGCTCGTTCACCATAAGTACGTCGGTTTCGGCCTGTTCGTCGTGCTCTTCGCTGTGAACACGCTGATCTGGCGCTTCCTGAAGGTGGAGTCCAACCTACTGGTGTTCTATGGCGGACCTCGGCTGCTGTACTCGGACATGAACGGCTTCGGTCCATTTATGATGCCCTGGACGTTCTTCCGGGCCTACTGGCTCGCCTTCGCTGTGTGCCTGCTCTTCATCGCCTCGCTCTTCGTGGTGCGCGGTGGTGAGACCACTTGGGGTTGGCGCTGGCGCATCGCGGGGATCCGATGGAAGCGATCCTGGAGAACGGGAGCTCTGGCATTCGGCGCGTGGGTCGTGTTGCTGCTCATCGGCTTCTACAACACCCGTATCCTGAACCGACCGGTCACCGAACAGGATACGGAGGCGCTCCAGGTCGACTACGAACGGACCTACAAGCGCTTCACCAACACCGCTCTTCCACACTTCACCGCCGTGGATATCACCGTGGAGCTTGAGCCCGAGGAACGCAGCATCCGATACACGGCTGAGATGATGCTCACCAACAAGGGTGACGCTCCGGTGGATACGTTGTGGTTCAGCCTGCCCGATCACATGCACATGAGCTTCGAGGTGCCGAGCGCCCGCTTGGTGCTGAACGATAGCGCCCGTTTCCAGCGGATGTTCCGCTTGGATCGCTCCCTCAGCACCGGCGACTCCGTACGGGTCGTGGTCACCGGGGAATGGGCGCCCAAGGGCTTCACGAACGATGTGGAGTTCCTGTCATTGGTGGAGAACGGGACCTTCTTGAACACGATGGACCTGTTGCCCATGATCGGCTACCAGGACCAAGTGGAGCTGTCCGAACCGGGCGAACGTCGAAAGGCCGGCCTACCGGTGCGACCGCGCACCGCACCCTTGAGCGATGATCCGCGTGACCGTGCCACGAACGAGACCATGGACCATGCCGACCGCATCCGCTTCGCCTGTACCATCGGCACCGCACCGGACCAGATCGGTATCGCACCGGGGACCCTGGTGAAGGACTGGACGGCGGATGGAAAACGCTGGTACCGCTACGTCTGCCAGGCACCCATCTTCAACTTCTGGGCGGTGCTGAGCGCGCGCTATCAAGTGGCCCGTGAGCAGGCCGGCCCGGTCACCTTGGAGGTGTACCACCATCCGGAGCACGGCACGAACGTTCCGCGCATGTTGAAGGCCATGCGTGACGCACTGAGCTATGCCTCCACCGAATTCGGCCCCTATCAGCATGAGGTGGCCCGCATCATCGAGTTCCCCAGGTACCGCCGCTTCGCGCAATCCTTCCCGGGCACCATGCCGTACAGCGAGGCCATCGGCTTCATCACCGACCTGCGCGACACCAGCCGCATCGACATGGTCTACTACGTGGTGGCGCACGAGGTGGCCCATCAATGGTGGGGCCACCAGGTGCTGGGGCCGCGCATGCAGGGATCCACCATGCTCGTGGAGAGCATGGCGCAATACACCGCGCTCATGGTGATGGAGAAGGAGTATGGTCGCAAGGCGATGCGCCGCTTCCTGAAGTACGAGCGCGACAACTACCTACGCGGTCGGGGACAGGAAGGCATTGGGGAATTGCCGCTGATGCGGGTGGAGGACCAGCAGTACATCCACTACAACAAAGGCAGTGTGGTGATGTATGCCCTGCGAGACCTGATCGGCGAGGAACAGGTGAATTCCGCTTATCGATCGATGGTGGATTCCTTCGCTTTCGGTGAAGCCCCCTACCCCACCACGCTTGACCTGTATCGCGCGTTGGAGGCCGTGACCCCGGACAGTCTGCACTACCTGTTGGTGGATGGTCTGGAGCAGATCACCTTCCACAGGAACGCACTGTCCTCCGCCTCGGCCGTACAGCATACGGATGGGTCGTGGACCGTTACCGCTTCCATCACCTGCGCGAAGCTCCATGCCGATCCCTCGGGAAAGGAAACGGAGGTGCCGATGAACGACTGGATCGATGTCAGTGTACGGGTGGAAGGCGGTAAAGAGGTGAAGCAACGGGTACGTTCGCTCAGCGGGAAGAACCACGTTCACATCACCACGTCCCTGAAGCCCTTGGAGGTCTTGCTCGACCCGGACCACTTGTTCTTCGACCGGGAGGGGGAGGATGATCGATTGGTGCTGTAAGCCAGCAGTGTCGATCGCTTACCTTATGATCAACAGATCGACGTATATCCTGTCGATCTATGATCCGTGCTCCTCAACGTCCACAGCTGGTTCAGCCTCAACCACGGCGTGCTCTCGCCCGAGCAGGTGCTGCAGGAGGTGCACGACCTGGGGCTTCAGCAGGTGGCGCTCACCGACATCAACTGCACGGCGGGCTGGAGCGACCTGTTCCGGCTGGCGGACAAATACAAGGTGCGGCCCTTGGCGGGGATCGAGTTCAAAGTGGGGGCACGAACGCTGTACATCGGCATCGCGCGGAACAACGCAGGAGTGCAGCAGCTGGCCTCCCTGCTGACGGACCGGTTGCTGGACGGCAACGCGCTTCCTGAACAAGCACCGGAACTTCCGGACGCCTTCATCATCTACCTGTACGGTGCCGTGAACATTCCGGCCAAACTGCGCCCCAACGAGTTCATCGGCGTGCGGTCGGGCGATGTGAACCGCCTGCGCTTCTCGCCGTGGATGGCACGCAAAGAGAAGCTGCTCGCCCTGGTCACAGCCACCTTCCACAGTGATGTGCCCTTGGGCAAACGCGACTTCAACGTGCACCGCTTGAAACGTGCGGTGGACACCAACACCCTGCTGAGCACCACACCGACAGCACATGTCTCAGTACCGGAGAACCGCTTCCTGAGCGAGGAGCAGGTGTGCACCGCCTTCGCCGATGTGCCCGAGCTGGTGTGGAACACGCGCCGCCTGATGGACCAGTGCGATGTGCACTTCGCCCATGGCAAGAGCAAGAACCGGAGGACCTGGAGCAATGATGCTTCAGCGGACCTCGAACTGCTGCGCACGGAGACCCAGGCGGGGTTGCTTCGCCGCTATCCCGCACCTTCGCAGAAGGTGATGGACCGTATGGATCGCGAACTCACCGTGATCGCCCAGAAGGACTTCGTGAGCTACTTCCTGATCAACTGGGACCTGATCCGCTTCGCGAAGCGCAAGGGCTTCTTCCACGTGGGGCGCGGCAGTGGCGCCAACAGCTTGGTGGCCTATTGCCTGGGCATCACCGACGTGGACCCCATCGAGCTCGACCTCTACTTTGAGCGCTTCATCAACCCCAGCCGGAGCAGCCCGCCCGACTTCGACCTGGACTTCAGTTGGAAGGACCGTGACCAGGTAACGCAGTACCTCTTCGACACCTACGGTGCACAGCGCAGGGTCGCGCTGCTCGCCACGTACAGCACGTACCAGCGCCGCGCCGTGGTGCGCGAACTGGGCAAGGTCTTCGGCCTTCCGCCGGCGGACATCGACGCGCTCGCCGAAGGGGATGCGGGTCACTCGCGCTGGATCGGGCGCGGCGACAACGCGAAGGCCTCGAACGGCGGCAGCGTGGAGATCGACAACGAACGCATCGCCCGCACCATCCTGCGTTACGCGGAGCACTTCCATGAGCATCCGCACCACCTGAGCATCCACGTCGGCGGCGTGCTGATCAGCGAGCAGCCCCTCACCCACTACACCGCGCTGCACCTACCGCCGAAGGGCTTCGCCACCACGCAGTTCAGCATGCTCGAGGCCGAGGACCTGGGGCTGTATAAGTTCGACATCCTCAGCCAGCGGGGCCTGGGGCATATACGGGATGCGGTGGAGCTCGTGGAATGCGGATCAGATGATCAGATGATCAGACGATCAGAAAATGGGAATTGCACCTCATCACAGATGGCCAGCGAGCCGGAACCTGAAACGGCGATCGGAACGGGTGCAGTGATGGCGCTTACGTATGGTCGAAGCACCCGTACCGTCGACCCACTGGGTCGACCCCTGATCGATATTCACGCCATCGAACGCTTCAAGCACGATCCGAAGATCAACGAACTCCTTCGCACCGGCGACACCATCGGCTGCTTCTATGTGGAGAGCCCGGCCATGAGGATGCTGCTGAAGAAGCTGGGCGTGCAGGACTACCTGACCTTGGTGGCGGCGAGCAGCATCATCCGACCCGGTGTGTCGCAGAGCGGCATGATGCGCGAGTACATCCTGCGGCACCGCGATCCCGAACGGCGCAAGCAGGCGCACCCGGCGATGCTGAAGATCATGCCCGACACCTACGGAGTGATGGTCTATCAGGAGGACGTGATCAAGGTGGCGCACCTGTATGCGGGGCTCACGCTGGCCGAGGCCGACATCCTGCGTCGCGGCATGAGTGGCAAGTACCGCAGCCGGGAGGAGTTCCAACGCGTGAAGGAGCGCTTCTTCGACAACTGCATGAAGAAGGGCTACCCGGCGGAGGAGAGCGCCGAGATCTGGCGGCAGATCGAGAGCTTCGCCGGCTACAGCTTCGCGAAGGGCCACAGCGCCAGCTATGCGGTGGAGAGCTATCAGAGCCTCTACCTGAAGGCCTACCACCCGCTGGAGTTCATGGTGGCCGTGGCGAACAACTTCGGCGGCTTCTACCACACGGAGTTCTACCTGCACGAGGCGAAACGCGCCGGGGCGGTGATCGAGGCACCGTGCGTGGACCGGAGCGGGGAGCTCTGCACGTTGCACGCTGCTGGCCCTTGGCCGCTGGCTTCTGGCCGTTCCGATGATCGGCCAGAAGCCAGTAGCCCACGGCTAAAGGCCAGCATCTATCTCGGTCTCCGGAACATCAGATCCCTGGACTCCGCCACGGTGGAACGCATCCTCACGGACCGCCGCCGTCACGGCCCCTTCGCCGACCTCCCCGACCTGTTGCGCCGCGTGTCCATCGGCGTGGAACAGGCCCGCATGCTGATCCGCGTGGGAGCCTTCCGCTTCACCGGAAAGAGCAAACCCGAGCTGCTGTGGGACCTCACGCTGCTGCATCCCGGCGCGAAGGCCATCGAGCGCAGCGTCGACCTCTTCATCACCAAAACTCCGCAAACGAAGCTGCCAGAACTCCAGCACTTCGACCTCAGCGATGCCTATGACGAACTGGAACTGCTCGGCTTCCCGCTGTGCGATCCCTTCCTACTGGTCAAGGGCGGATCGGACGAACAGGTGATCGGACAAACGGATGACCTCGCTTCACCGAAGGCTTCGCGAAGGCGCGATGGGAATGCGACCACTTCACAGTTCACACCAAACACTTCACACATCACACCTCCTGTGATATTGGCCCGCGATATGCCTGCCCATAACGGCCGCACGGTGACCATGCTGGGTTATGTGGTGCACGTGAAGCCCACGCGGACCGGCACCGGGGAACGCATGAGCTTCGGCAGTTTCATCGACCCGGCAGGTGATTTCTGGGACAGCACGCAGTTCCCCAATGTGGAGGCGAAGTATCCGTTCCGGGGGCGCGGCGTCTATCGCCTCACGGGCAAGGTGGAGGAGGAATTCGGGCACTGCTCCCTGAGCGTGGAACACATGGAGAAGCTCCCGTGGAAACAAGATCCCCGCTATGGGGCGAACTGACCATCCCTACAGAGGCAGCGGAACGACACCCCGATGCGTCATCAGGAAACAAAACCCAAAACCATGAAGCATACACTTACTCTTTTTGCCACTGTCCTACCCTTCCTGCTGAGCGCCCAATCCATCAGCACGGTGGGCTTCACATTCTCGCCCGCCCTGCTGACCGTGCAGGCCGGCACCGACATCACCGTGACCATTGGCGGCCAGCACACCATGACCGAGGTGAGCGAGGCCACGTGGAACGCGAACGGCAACACCTCCAACGGTGGGTTCAACTTCGGTCCTGGTACGAACACCCTGAACCTCACGATACCCGGCACCTACTACTATGTCTGCTCACCGCACGCCAACATGGGCATGAAGGGGCGCATCGTGGTGGAATCAAGCACCGGCCTCGCGGAACAGGCCTTCGACCGCAGCTTCACGCTTTACCCGAACCCAGCAAGTGACGAACTGGTGCTCAGCACCACGCTCGCGCCGGGCGCAGAGCTTGTGCTCATCGACATGCAGGGGCGTGAAGTACTGCACTGGACGGTGCAGGGCAACGACCGCATCAACATCACGCAGCTCTCCGCCGGGAGTTATACGGCGGTGTTGAGGGATACAGCCGGGACCCTTCAGGCCAGCGGACGGATTGCCATCAGCCGGTAGGTCCTGATGATGAAGGAGCGCCGTCCGATGGGCGGCGCTCTTTCATTCCACGGTGCTCCACCAGCGTTCGCTCACTGCCATGTTCGGGCCGTTCACGATCCGGCCGATCCGCGGTGTGAGCAGTGGGATGCCCAGTTCCAACGCCTCGACGGATAGGCGCTCAACAGGCTCCTTCCACGCATGCATGGCCAGGTTGAACTTGGCCCAGTGGATCGGCATCAGCACCTTCGCCGCCAGGTCCTTCGCCGCCTGCGCCGTCTCTTCGGGGCGCATGTGGATGTCCGCCCACTTCTCATTGTAGGCCCCGCATTCGAGCAACACCAGGTCGAATGCACCGTAACGCTGACCGATCTCTGCGAAGGTCGTCGAGGGGCCCGAGTCGGCACCGAAGTACAAGCGTTTCCCGGCACCTTCCAGGACCCAGGAACCCCACAACGTGCTGAAGCGGTTGGTCAACCCACGGCCGCTGAAATGCCGGGACGGGGTCAACGAAAGATCGACGCCCATCTGCCTGCCCCCCCTGGTCCCGCGTGTTACCGAGCCGCAGCAACGCCATGCCCACCATGGCCGTAGTGGCCGGATCGGCGCTCACCGCATGAGGGTCGATGATCACGGTACACGCTCGGTATCCTACGCCATGTTCCAGTCCATCGGCGCGGAGCTGGGCGTGGTGGTCGATGACGATGCCTCGGGGGACCCGTTCAGCGATCCCGGCACCCTTGACCAATACGCTGTGATCGTCTTCAGCAACACCAGTGGGAATGCGATCCTCAACGCGCAGCAGCGGATCAATTTTGAGGCGTGGGTGGCGAACGGCGGTCAGGTGCTGGGCATCCATGCGGCCAGCGACACCTACCGGCACAGTACGGCCAACGGAAACAACACGGGGACATGGGATTTCTACGCCGAGCTGATCGGTGCCAGTGTGCAGGAGAACCCCAACCACGTGAATGGCACGCCGCAGTACAGTATGTCCCACATTGGTGCGCACGCCAGCACGGCCGATCTGCCTGACCCGTGGCTGAAGAACGAGGAGTACTACTATTGGGAGGGAGGCTACTACGGAACGGACAATACTGAGGTGCTGCGCGTGGAGGGGACGGTGGGGCCGAACGGGCAGGAGAACAGTTACGATGCCGCGCGACCCATGAGCTGGTACCGAACGCCGGCGGTCGGGTCCCGCGTGTTCTATACAGCACTGGGCCACGCGCAGGAGAACTACACCAGTGACGCCCTGTTCCGCGTGCACATGCGCGATGCGTTGGAGTGGTTGCTTGAGCTAAGCACTGGCTTGGAAGCGAACACCGATGCCCGACCCGCCTTGTTCCCCAACCCTGCAAACGAATGGCTGCACATCAGGCTGCCTTCCGGACATCAGGGCCATACCGTGACTTTGCGTGATGCGATGGGCAGGACCGTCCTTCAACAACAGATCAACAGCTCCTTATGGAGCATGGATACGCATCACCTTGCGAACGGGTCCTACACGATCACCATCCGGGATCATCTCCCCATACAAGCGGTCATCCTCCACTAGCCGGAAAAGGACGAGGTCAGGCGAAGGGTCCCCGAAGATCCAGGGCCTTGGCCGAGCGCCCGGAAACGCGGAACGCCGACCACGAAGATCGGCGTTCCAGGATCATGGACCGAAGAAGCCTAGTGTCGCAACCCGTAAGTTGGTTAACTGAAGGTCTGCCACTATTTCGCCTTCATGCAAGGCGGAACATGCACGGCGTAGCGGGCGCTACGACAAAATGTTCCAACGCGGCAGGAAGGTGAAAGAGGGGCGGAGATGGTTAAGGAACTTACGGGTTGCGACACTAGGCCTCCATCACCGGCTTCTTCGAAGCCTTCTTGCGATCGTTCTCGTCCAGGAAGATCTTGCGGATCCGCAGGTTCTTCGGGGTCACCTCCAGGTATTCATCATCCGCGATGTACTCCATGCACTCTTCCAGGGAGAACTTCACCGCAGGGGCGATGTTCTCCTTGTTGTCCGTGCCGCTGGCGCGCATGTTGGTGAGCTGCTTGCCCTTCAGGATGTTCACCACGAGGTCATCGGTCTTGGGGTTCTCACCGATCACCTGGCCCATGTACACCTCCTCTCCTGGATCCACGAAGAAACGGCCACGGTCCTGCAGCTTGTTGATCGAGAAGGCCACGGCCGTCCCGGTCCCTCCGCTGATGATGCTGGCCGCGCGGCGAACACCGAGCTCACCCTTCCAGGGCTCGTAGGCCTTGAAGCGGTGTGCGATGATGGCCTCACCCTCAGTGGCAGTGAGCAGCGGGTTGCGCAGACCGATGATGCCACGCGCAGGGATGTTGAATTCGATGTGGACACGGTCACCTTTCAGGTCCATGCTCAGGAGCTCGCCCTTTCGACGGCTCACGAGGTCGATCACCTTGCTGCTGAAGGCCTCCGGGACCTGCACCGTCAAGATCTCGACCGGCTCGCAACGCTCACCGTCGATCTCCTTCATGATCACCTGTGGCTGCCCGAGCTGGAACTCGTAGCCCTCGCGACGCATCGTCTCCACCAGGATACCGATGTGCAGGATACCGCGACCATAGACCAGAAGCTTGTCCGGGCTGTTGGTCTCCTCGATCCGCATCGCCAGGTTCTTCTCGATCTCCTTGAAAAGGCGGTCGCGCAGGTGGCGGCTGGTCACGAAGTCACCCTCACGACCGAAGAACGGCGAGGTGTTGATGGTGAACAGCATGCTCATGGTGGGTTCGTCCACCTTGAATCCGGGCAGTCCCTCCGGGTTCTCGAAATCGGCCACGGTGTCGCCGATGTCGAAGCCTTCCAGTCCCATGATCGCGCACAGCTCACCGCTGTAGAGCTCACGGTCCTTCACTTTCTCCTTGCCCAGTCCCTCGAAGACCATCAGTTCGGCCACCTTGCCCTTGATGATGCGACCATCGTTCTTCACGAGGCTCACGTTCTGTCCGGGCTTGATGGATCCACGTCGCACGCGACCCACGGCGATACGGCCTTGGAAGCTGCTATAGTCAAGGCTGGTGATGCGCATCTGCAAGGTGCCATCCACCTTTTCAGGGGCCGGGATATGCTGGATGATCATGTCCAGCAGGTGGCTCACATCCTCCGTCGGGGTCTTCCAGTCAGGACCCATCCAGCCTTGCTTGCTGCTGCCATACACCACTGGGAAATCCAGCTGTTCCTCGCTGGCCTCCAGGGTGAACATCAGGTCGAACACCTGCTCGTGCACCTCTTCCGGCGTGCAGTTCGGCTTATCCACCTTGTTGATCACCACGATCGGCTTGAGGCCCAAGGCAATGGCCTTGCTGAGCACGAAGCGCGTCTGCGGCATGGCGCCTTCAAAGGCATCCACCAACAGAAGCACGCCATCGGCCATGTTCAATACACGCTCCACCTCGCCACCGAAGTCACTGTGGCCCGGGGTGTCGATCACGTTGATCTTCACGCCCTTGTATCGTACGCTCACGTTCTTGGACAGGATGGTGATCCCCCGCTCACGCTCCAGATCATTGTTGTCCAACAAAAGGTCGGAGGTCGCCTGATTCTCACGGAAGAGCTGGCATTGGTGCAGGATCTTGTCCACCAAGGTGGTCTTGCCGTGGTCGACGTGGGCGATGATGGCGATGTTGCGCAGCTGGGTCATGGACTGGTGGCCGAAAAAAGGCCTGCAAAGGTAGCGCTTATAGTGCCATCCAATGTGAATGCATCATATTCGCAGTATGAAACAGCCAGTCGCACACGCCGTCCTCACCGGTATCACTTGTCTCCTTCTCCTCGCTGGATGCAGCGAAACGCCTTTGACCAGCGTCAACTACACTGGCCTGTTGGTGACCAATCTAGGCCGTACGACCCTGGCCGGATGCGACCTTACGTTCGTGGAACTGACGGGCGCCCTGCGCGACTCCGTGGCCACAGCCGTGGCACGTGCCAACACCGCCGGACCCGCGAAGGATCACTGGGTCACGATCGAGGCAACCGATACCACCTACTCCCAAGGCCGGGTGGTGGACATGAGCACCGACTCGCCCTGCCCATTCAACCTACCCGGCCTCTATAGCCAGGACGCCGTGAACGATGGTGAAGCCTCGGCCAAATTGCTCATCGGCAAGGACGGACGGTTCAGCTTTGCGCTCACCCCCGGCAACGGCTCGAGGATCGACCGTGAAGGGGCGTGGACGCAGGACGGGGACCGTGTTCTGCTCAAGACCGATGATAGCGCAGTGACGTTCCGCGTCATGAGACCTTCCACACTGCTCTTGCAAGAGCCGAACGAGTTCGGCCTGAACCTGCGACTGCGCAGGTCCGAGTGAACCGGCCACCGAACGCGATCCGACTTGCCGCTGTATCTTTGCGCTCGCTTGCTCGCATCTGGTGAAGCGATCCGGCCCCGTAGTTCAATTGGATAGAATGACAGATTCCGGTTCTGTTGGTTGGGGGTTCGAATCCCTCCGGGGTCACCGAAGAGCGTCCGAAAGGGCGCTTTTCCATTTCATGTGCTCTTGGTGCGGCTCTCCCTTTCTTTGCTCTGATGCGCATCGATAAATTCCTCTGGTGTGTCCGCCTCTTCAAGACGCGCAGCCTCGCCACGGATGCCCTCCGACGCGAACAGGTGCAACTGAACGGCCGCCTGGTGAAGCCTTCTGCGGAAGTGAAGCCAGGTGACACCGTGGCCCTGCGTGAACCGCCTGTATGGCGAAGCTGGGAGATCCTGGCCATGCCAAGTTCGCGGGTGGGTGCCAAACTGGTTCCAGGGCTCATCGCTGAGCGCACGTCGCTCGAGGACCTGGAGAAATTGGAGCTCTTGCGCTTGGCCAAGGCACAGGACCGGCCTACCGGTGAGGGCCGGCCCACCAAGCGCGATCGCCGGGACAGGGACCGCCTGTTCAGGGAGTGAACCACGCGTGACGGGTTCTAAACTTCTTCACGTGCGTGATCGACAACGGCTGCGGCACCAAAGGCTCCCACCGTGGCCTTTCTTACTTTCACGCCATGCAACTGATCATCCGCCTCATCATCTCCACCATCGCCGTGCTGGTCACGGACCTGTTGCTCCCCGGCGTGCATGCGGAGGATTTCCTGACCGGGCTGCTTGTGGCCATCACGCTCAGCCTATTGAACACGTTCCTCAAGCCCTTGCTCGTGCTGTTGACCCTTCCGGTCACCTTGGTCACGCTGGGCCTGTTCCTGTTGGTCATCAATGCCGGCATGGTGCTCCTGGCCTCCACGATCGTACCCGGCTTCGTGGTGGAAAGCTTCTGGTGGGCACTGGGCTTCAGCCTCCTGCTCTCCATTGTGCAGGGCTTCCTGCAAGCGCTGGACCGGCCTGCGAACAATGACCAGCGTTAACGCACGAAGGCCGGATCAATGACCCGGCCCTCACAATTGCAGTTTTCCGGAATGGCTTAGTTGTCGCCGTCCAAAAGGCGTCCCAAGCCACCCAGCACGCTTCCCTCCTCCCTGCCGCGTCCTCCCGCGCGCGGTGCAGCGGCGATGATGTTGTCGGCCAGACGGCTGAAGGGCAGCGACTGGATCCAGACATGACCGGGTCCGCGCAGGGTGGCGAAGAAGAGCCCCTCACCGCCGAACAGGGTGTTCTTGATACCGCCCACGAATTGGATGTCGTACTCCACATCCTGCGTCATGGCCACCAGGCAACCGGTGTCCACCCGGAGCGATTCGCCGGGCTTCAGGTCGCGTTGCACGGTGGTGCCACCCGCATGGATGTACACCTGGCCATCGCCCTCGAGCTTCTGCATGATGAAGCCTTCGCCGCCGAAAAGCCCAGCACCGATACGCTTCTGGAAGGCGATGCCGATGTTCACCCCTTTCGCGGCGCACAGGAAGCTGTTCTTCTGGCAGACCAACTTGCCTTGGTAGTCGCGCAGGTCCATGGCCATGATCTTGCCCGGATAGGCCGCAGCGAACCAGGCCGTACGGCGCACGGTGCTCATGTTCGTGTAGGTGGTCATGAACAGGCTTTCACCCGTAAGCACCCGTTTCCCTGCGCTGAACATCTTGTCCAGGAAGCCCTGTGACTGCCCGCGGCCATCACCGAAGATGGTCTCCATCTGGATGCCTTCGTCCAGCATCATCATGGTCCCCGCCTCGGCGACGACGGTCTCCATCGGGTCCAGCGTGATCTCCACGCATTGCATGTCATCACCGACGATGCGGTGGTCGAGTTCGTGGGCTTGGCGGCTCATGGGCTCAGGTGGTTCGATTGAATGGCACAAAGCTATCGACGTCGAAGGACGCGCCATGCGCCGCCCAAGGCGTAAATTGGCCGCTCCTGTAGACCAAGCCCTGCCTTGATGCCTTCCACCAAGACCAGCCCGGCACCAGCCGCCACCGCACTTTCGAACGAGATCCTCCTCCGCGCCTGGGAGCTGATGTGCACTGCCAAGGCGATGACCGAACTGTACGAGGAGAACGCCAAGTTCACCGCCAAATACGTGCATGCCACCAGCCGGGGCCATGAAGCCATCCAGCTCGCACTGGGCCTGCAACTGAAGCCTCAGGACTACGTGGCGCCCTACTACCGTGACGACAGCATCCTGCTCGGCATCGGCATGGAGCCCTACGAGCTCATGCTGCAGCTGATGGCCAAGCGCGATGATCCGTTCAGCGGCGGGCGCACCTACTACAGCCATCCCAGCCTGCGGCGGGACAACATGCCGAAGATCCCGCACCAGAGCAGCGCCACAGGCATGCAGGCGATCCCCACCACGGGCATCGCGCTGGGGATGTGGTACAAGGAAAAGGCAGGCATTCCTCATCAGGGCGCCTCGGAGGGTCCAGGACCCTCCGAGATGCCCGTCGTGGTCTGCTCCCTGGGCGATGCCTCCATCACCGAGGGTGAAGTGGCCGAGGCCTTCCAAATGGCGGTGCTGAAGAAGCTGCCGATCATCTACCTCGTCCAGGATAATGAGTGGGACATCAGCGCCAGCGCCGACGAGATCCGTGTGGCCGATGCCAGTGAGTACGCCAAGGGCTTCAAAGGGCTCGAGGTGCGCAGCATCGACGGCACCGATTTCATTAGCTGCTACTCCACCCTGGAGGAAGTGATCGCCTTGGTGCGCAAGGAACGCCGGCCCTTTCTGGTACATGCCAAGGTGCCCTTGCTGAACCATCACACCAGCGGTGTACGCATGGAGTTCTATCGCAGCGAAGAGAACCTGGTCGAGCACCGCAAGCGTGATCCCTTCCCGCGCTTCATGCAGCAGCTGCAGGACCGTCGCTTCCAACTCGACGGCCTGCGGAAACTCGAGCAGGATGCCATCGCCCGGGTGAAGGCCGATTTCGAACGCGCCAAACTCGCGGAGGACCCAGGACCGGAGGACCTCACGACCCATGTCTTCGCTCCCACGCCCATCACCGAGGAGCGCGGCGAACGGGCACCCTCCGACCGCCAGCCCACCGTGATGGTGGACAGCGCCCTCTTCGCCATCCGCGAACTGATGCAGGAGGACCCCAACTGCCTGCTGTACGGGCAGGACGTGGGCGGTCGCCTCGGCGGCGTGTTCCGCGAGGCCGCCACCCTGGCCCGCGATTTCGGAGACCACCGCGTGTTCAACACCCCGATCCAGGAAGCCTTCATCATCGGCAGTACCGTGGGGATGAGCGCCGCCGGGCTCAAACCCATCGTGGAGGTGCAGTTCGCGGACTACATCTGGCCCGGGCTCAACCAGCTCTTCACCGAAGTGGCCCGCAGCTGCTACCTCAGCAACGGCAAATGGCCCGTGAGCTGCATCCTGCGCGTGCCCATCGGCGCCTATGGCAGCGGCGGTCCCTACCACAGCAGCAGTGTGGAGAGCGTGCTCTGCAACATCAAGGGGATCAAGATCGCCTACCCCAGCACGGGTGCGGACCTCAAGGGCCTGATGAAGGCCGCGTACCACGACCCCAATCCCGTGGTGATGCTCGAACACAAGGGCCTCTACTGGAGCAAGATCAAGGGCACGGAGGACGCGAAGACCATCGAACCATCAGCGGATTATGTGATCCCCTTCGGCAAGGCGCGCATCGTGCAGGAGGCTTCTGCCGATCAGCTCGACAAGGGCAAGGGAGCGGTCATCATCACCTACGGCATGGGCGTATACTGGGCCAAGGCTGCCGCGAAGGACTTCCCCGGCCGGGTCACCATCGTCGATCTGCGCACCCTGGCTCCATTGGACGAGGAGACCGTGATGGCGCAGGTGCAACGCCACGGTCGCTGCCTGGTGGTCACCGAGGAACAGATCACCAACAGCTTCGCACAAGCACTGGCGGGCCGCATCGGCAACACCTGCTTCCAACACCTCGACGCACCCGTGCGCACGATCGGTGCTACGGACATGCCTGCAATACCACTGAACAGCACCCTGGAGGCGACCATGATCCCCAGTGCGGAGAAGGTGGGTGTGGTGCTCAAGGAACTGCTGGACTATTGACCACTGCCATGGAGGAGCGGTTCATCCGGGTGGAACGTACGGCACGCTTCCATGTCCTGGGCGATATCCGTACATGCCGTGAGCTGTGGGTCGTGGTCCACGGATACGGGCAGCTCGGCCGCTACTTCCTGAACAACTTCACTGGCATGGAGGAAGGCCGTTGCATCGTGGCCCCCGAAGGGCTGAGCCGCTTCTACCTGGATGCCGAGCACAGCCGCGTGGGCGCCACCTGGATGACCCGCGAGGACCGCCTGCACGAGATCGAGGACCACATCGCCTACCTCGATCGGCTCACCGCCACACTGCTGCGCGATGCACCGACCGGCACTACGGTGAACGTTCTGGGCTTTTCACAAGGCGTGGCCACCGTTGCCCGGTGGGCGCTGAAGGGCGGCACGTCGATCAAGCGCTTGGTGCTCTGGGCCGGATCATTGCCGGCCGAACTGGACCGCGAAATGCTCAGCACATGGCGGAACATCCACGTGGACCTGGTGCTGGGTGATGGAGATGTCTACGCCGGGCCGGAGGTGCTCCAGCACATGGCGCAACGGATGGCCACCTCGGGTATTCCCCATCGGACGCATCTGTTCACCGGAGGGCACAAATTGGAACCCATCCTGCTGAAGCGCCTGCTGACGGCCTCAGAATGAGACCGTGGGCTTGCTCTACTTCCAGGCCAGCAGTTCATCAAGGGTACGCACCGATACCGCATGATAGTTCGGCCGGGCATGCTGGTAGATGGCCTGCGCCAGCACCTTTCCCTTCTCGGTGTTCACGAGCTCGGTGTACAAGGGCACCAGGAATTTGCGACGCCCGACGTTCGTGAGGAAACGGTCAAGGCCCGGGTAGGCGGCATCATGGTCATTGCGGATGCACTGCTCATACCAGGCTGCGAGGATCTCGGCATTACCGCTCGCTGAGAAGCCGAAGGCTTGGTCCAGGTCCGTCAGACGGTCCTCGCTGATCCCCGGTGGAAGAAGGCGCAGGAAGTGGATCCACTGGAAGGCGTTCCAATCCGCCGTGTTCAGCTCCTTTGCACCGGCACCCTTCTGCCACCGTTCCACCTCCTGTTCCACACTGGTGAACCCGGTGTAGCTCGGGATCAGGGCGTCCATGGGCAATCCCGGACCGTCCACCCACGCAGCGACATCCACCGTGACGTTGTTGGGCTTCAGGAGCTCCTCGTCCAGATAGGCCAGGAAACGGTCGGTGGTCATGCTCTGGAAAGCAAAGCGATCGAAGTAGGTGCGCAGGAAGGCGTCGAACTTCTCCCGACCCACTTTCGATTCCAGCAACATCAGGAATGCGAAGCCTTTCTCGTAGGCGATATCCGTCATGCCGTCGTCAGGGTCGCGTCCCTCCAGAAGCAGTCGCAGATGGGTGTCGTGCGCTTGGCCGCTCTTCTCCAGTTTGCTCAGCGTTCCCTCCAGGTCCTGCCGGCCCAGCACCTGCAACATCAGGGCCCTGTCCTTGCCGTAGATCGCTTCACAGATGCGGTTCTCGAAGTACACGGTGAACCCTTCGTTCAGCCAGAAGTCATCCCACGTGGCATTGGTCACCAGGTTGCCGCTCCAGCTGTGCGCCATCTCGTGTGCGATGAGCGCCGTGAGCGATCGGTCGCCGGCGATGATCGTGGGCGTTGCGAAGGTCAGGCGCGGGTTCTCCATCCCGCCGAAGGGGAAGCTCGGCGGAAGGACGATCACGTCATACCGTTCCCAGCGGTAAGGGCCGTAGAGGGCTTCCGCTGCTTCCAGCATGCGCTCCATTTCGGCGAACTCCCAGGCCGCCTTCTTCACCACACTGCGCTCCGCATAGATCCCCGTCCGTTCACCGATGCCCTCGAAGGCGAGATCACCCACGGCCAGTGCGATCAGGTAGGCCGGTATGGGCTGGTCCATCCGGAACGAGTAGGTGCCATCCGCCGAACGCTCCTGTGGGTTGGAGGCGCTCATCACGGCCATCAGCTCCTGCGGCACCTTCACGCGTGCCATGTAGGTGAGCCGGATCCCCGGACTGTCCTGGATCGGTATCCATGTGCGGGTCAGGATCGCCTGGCCTTGGGTGAACAGGAAGGGATGGATGCGGTCGGCCGTCTGCTGGGGGGACAACCATTGCAGGGCCTTGGCATCGCTGGATGTTCGGTAGGTCACCGCCAATCGTTTGCTGTCCGGACCGATCGGGATCCTCAAACCCTGCCCCATGAACGAACTGTCGCCCAAGGAAAAGGCTGCCTTCGCATCATCCACAAGCACTTGATCGACCAGCAGACCATCCACATCCAGGATGATGGTATCCGCCCCGTTGGGTGCGATGTCATAGCTGGCAACACCATGGATGGCACGCGCGGCCATGTCCACGGTGATGTCGAGGTCAAGGTGGGTGATCCGCGCAGCGGAAGCGCTCGCGTGACTATGGCTGTCCATGGGTGCGTTCGGGGTGGTCGTGGCACTGGCCTCTTTGGAGGCCGGTTTGGAGGAACAAGAGAGAAGCAGGATCGCGCTGAACAGCGCCACCGGCGTCAAGGACTTCATCATGAGTTCACGAGCGTGGGTAGCACAAAGGTAGAACTGTGGCCCTCGGGAGGCCCCACAACTTATCCCACCGATGGCCCCCTGTTACCACTTGGCGCTGAGCATGAGCTCCTGTTGGTCGATCATGTTCGTCGCTTGCTGCCTGGAAATGCAGAAGGCCGCTCTCCGGGGAGAACAGCCTTCTTGTATCAGCCAGTCGGGGTGACTGGATTCGAACCAGCGACCATCCCGCCCAAAGCGGGATGCGCTACCGGGCTGCGCCGATCAAGGCCTCAAGCCGTGGTCTGCTCTTCCAGCCCTTCACCTCCAGTTCACGCCGATAGGCTTCACTCTTCGTGGCAAATAGCTCATGGTGGACCAGGCGCCAGTCCTTGGCCCGGGCCGTCCAGCCGCTGTGGGCGCTCAAATGCTTGCGCAACCGTTCATCCAACGCCTCGCTGGTGTGGCCCAAGTAGTATCGATCCAGGATGGCGGAATGAAGGATGTAGAAATGCACCAGCGTTCGGAAATGCAGAAGGCCGCTCTCCGGGGAGAACGGCCTTCTTGTATCAGCCAGTCGGGGTGACTGGATTCGAACCAGCGACCACTTGCACCCCATGCAAGTGCGCTACCGGGCTGCGCTACACCCCGAGGAAATTGTCCCACATTTCGTTGCGACCATCCCGCCACCTTGGCGGGATGCGCTACCGGGCTGAGTTAAGCCCGTAAGGGCCGCAAATGTAGAAAATGATGTGATCGAACGGGAACATCCGGCAAGAGAGTTTTACGGAACGCCGCTGAACGGCCAACAACCCGCCGAACACCAGACCCTTGTGGGCCCGTGCAGCGCACATCGGTTACGCCCGGCGATCTCAGATCAGCCCGAGGGTACAGCAGATGGCGAACGTGACCACCACCGCATAGACCACCGTGGTGAGGATACCTGCGCTGTACTTCCGGAGAATGGCGTTCATGGTCTCAGGGATTGATGCCTGCAAAGCTCCGCCACAGGGTGTTTCCGCAATGTTCCCGCACTGTTGAACGACGTGGAGTTGCCAACAGCGCAATGTGAAATCACCCTGAATCAATTGGACCAATGGTCGTTCGCTACGATGAACGGAAGGGTCGCCGACCACCCTCAGGATACCTTTGCGCCTCCTTTCCCGTCCGTCCTCATGCGCCACCTTTCGTTTGTCCTTTCCTTGACCCTAAGCCTGCTTGCCATGGCTTCCCAGGCTCAACAGGTCTTCAGTGTGAGCGGTTATGTGGCCGATGCAAGCACCGGTGAGACCCTGGTCGGTGCCAACGTCTTCGTGAAGGAGACCATGCGTGGCACGGCCACCAACGTCTACGGGTATTACGTGCTGAGCCTGGCGCCGGGCACCTACACGCTGGCCATGAGCTACGTGGGCTACGAGGATTGGACCCGGACCATCGAGGTGAAGGGAGATCTGAAGATGAACATCGATGCCGCTCCGAAAGCCATCCTATCCAAGGAATTTGAAGTGGTGGGCGAGCGGAAGGATAACACGGAAGGCACGCAGATGGGGACCGTGGAACTCGACGTGCAGAAACTGAACACCCTGCCCGCGTTCCTCGGCGAGGTGGACATCCTGAAGACGATCCAACTCCTGCCCGGCGTGGCCAGCAACGGGGAAGGCAATAGCGGGTTCTACGTGCGTGGTGGGGGGCCGGACCAGAACCTGATCCTATTGGATGAGGCTACTGTTTACAACGCCAGCCACCTTTTCGGCTTCTTCAGTGTGTTCAACGCGGATGCCGTGAAGAACATCGAACTGATCAAGGGCGGAATGCCGGCCAATTACGGAGGTCGCATTTCCTCCGTACTGGACATCACCATGAAGGACGGAAACGACAAGTCCTTCCATGGTCAGGGTGGAATCGGGCTCATCTCCTCACGGCTCACCCTGGAGGGCCCTATTGTGAAGGACCGCAGCTCGTTCATCGTGAGCGGCAGGCGCACCTACATCGATGTGGTCACCAAACCCTTCATCAACCCGGAAAGTGCGTTCTCGGGCAGTGGGTACTACTTCTATGACCTGAACGCGAAAGCGAACTACCGTTTTAGCGACAAGGACCGGGTGTTCCTGAGCGGCTACTTCGGCCGCGATGTCTTCGACTTCTCCGGCAGCCAGGAGGGCGACCCGAAATTCCGCATCCCCTGGGGCAATGCCACCCTCGCCGCGCGATGGAACCATGTGTTCGGCCCCAAGCTGTTCATGAACACCACGGCCACCTTCAGCGACTACTCGTTCGCCTTCCAAGCCGACCAGGACCAGTTCGCCTTTGAACTGTTCAGTGGCATCAAGGACTACAGCCTCAAGGTGGACCTCTCCCACTATCCCAACGGTCGTCATCGCCTGAAATACGGCGGACAATACATCTACCACGTCTACACCACCAGCACGGTGAACGTGAGCAGCGGTGACACCGATTTCGACATTGACACGCCACCCAAGCTGCACGCCCACGAGACCGCGCTCTATGTCATGGACGACTTCGATGTGACCGACAAACTTCGGCTGAACGCAGGTGTGCGGCTCACCACCTTCGCACACGTGGGGCCGTTCAAACTGTATGAACTGGATGAGGCGGGCCGCGCGACCGGTGAACCGGAGGAATTCGCCCCCGGTAGCCCCATCTCCAGCTACGCCGCTCTCGAGCCCAGGTTCTCTGTCCGCTACCGCCTGCGTCAGGGGAGCATCAAGGCGTCCTTCAACCGGGGGCAACAGTACGTGCACCTGGCCAGCTTCGGCAGCACTCCGCTGCCCACCGATGTGTGGATCCCCAGTAGCACCAACGTTCGTCCCCAGATCGGCACCCAGTATGCCGCCGGCTATTTCCGGGACCTGATGGAGGGCCTGTTCGAGACCAGCGTGGAGGTGTACTACAAGGACTTTGACAACCTGATCGAATACGCCGAGGGCGCCGAACCGGCCAACAACGGTAACACCAACTATGACGCCCAACTGATCTTCGGCGAGGGGTACAGCTATGGTGCAGAACTGTTCATCAAAAAACGACTGGGTAATATGAACGGGTGGGTGGGCTACACCTGGAGCAAGACCATGCGCACTTTTCCCGACATCAACGAGGGTGTGGAATTCCCCAGTCGCTGGGACCGCCGCAACGACCTGAAGGTGGTGCTGGCCTACGAGCCCAACAAGCGCTGGAGCTTCGGCGCCAACTTCGTCTATTCCACCGGGCAGGCCGTGACGCTGCCCGTGAACCGCTACTTCTACGAAGGCCGCGTCGTGAGCGAGTACACCCAACGGAACGGCTACCGCATGGTCCCCTACCACCGCCTGGACCTTGCTGCCACACTGCACAACAGGACCACCCGCACCGTGACCGACCCGGTGACCCAGGAGACCACGGAGATATCACGCCGATGGAAAAGCAGCTGGACCTTCTCCATCTATAACGCCTACAATCGGGCGAACCCCTACTTCATCTACTTCGACGCCTCGGGCAACCCGGCAACGAACACGTTCCAAGTGGTGGCCAAACAGGTCTCCCTGTTCTCCATCCTGCCGTCCGTTACCTGGAACTTCCAATTCTGATGCACATGGCCGCATTCATCCAACACCGAGCCAGCATCCTCCTATTGGCATCGACATTCGCGTTTGTCGCCTGCGAGAAGGAGATCACAGTTGACCTCCCGGTCACCGAGCCCCGCATCGTCGTGGAAGGCACCATCGAGACCGGTGCTCCACCGATCGTGATCCTCACGCGTACCCAGAGCTACTTCGCGCCCACCGACCTCAACAGCATCGCTGCCAGCTTCGTCAACGAGGCCTCGGTGTCCATTTTCGATGGCACCACCACCCATCCGTTGGACCGCATGTGCAGCGGTGAGCTGACCGAGGAACAGATCGCGCTGATCGCCGGGCTCACCGGCCTGGATGCGACGTTGCTCTCCAACGCCAACATTTGCGCCTGGACCAAACTAACGCTGCTCGGCGAACCCGGCCGTTCCTACCGGCTGAACATCCAGGCCGACGGAAAGGATCTATCGGCGACCACCACCATTCCCCAGGCCGTGGCACTGGATTCGTTGTGGTTCAGGCTTGCCCAACAACAGCCCGATGACGACTCGCTGGGCTTCGTGTGGGCGCGTCTTTCCGATCCTGACTCGCTTGGCAACCACTACCGATGGCTGGCCAGGCGAATAAACGCCGGTCCGGACGGAAGCCCCAAGGATGATGGTTTTGTGGCACCATTCTTCTCCGTTTTTGAGGACCGATTCGTCAATGGCCTGTCCTTCGACTTCAACTTCAACCGCGGCGTCCAACCCTACAGCGAGGCCGAAGACGATGAGAACGAGGAACGGGGCTACTTCAAGCGTGGCGACACGGTGGTGGTGAAGCTCGTGAGCCTTGACCGGGCCTCCTTCTTGTTCTACAACTCCTTCCAGAACAACGTGGCCTCGCAAGGGGATGTATTCAGCAACCCGGCCAATGTGTTGAGCAACATCGATGGCGGGCTCGGCGTATGGAGCGGCTGGGGCGTGCCGGTGTTGGACACCGTGGTGTGCCAGCCCTGAGCTCCACCATAGAGCGGTTCTGCGTGCACGGGGTATTAACCATCCCGTAACCATGGTCACTTCCACGTGCGTGGCACACGGCTAACTTTACGCCCCCAACAACGCCATGAGCACCACCCCCGAACACGTCAAATGCCTGATCATTGGATCGGGACCTGCCGGATACTCCGCCGCCATCTATGCCGCCCGTGCAGACCTGAAGCCGTTGATGATCGAAGGCCCCCTGCCCGGTGGACAGCTCACCCAGACCACCGAGGTGGACAACTACCCCGGCTATCCCCAGGGCCGAAGTGGTCCTGACATGATGGAGGACCTGAAACAACAGGCGCTCCGCTTCAAGACCGATATCCGCAACGGGTGGGTGAACAAGGTGGACTTCAGCGGTCCTGTCCACAAGGTGTGGGTGGATGAGAAGACGGAGATCCATGCCGACACCGTGATCATCAGTACCGGTGCCAGTGCCAAGTGGCTGGGACTGCCCAACGAGATCCGTCTTCGCGATATCGGTGGTGGCGTGACCGCCTGTGCGGTATGCGACGGTTTCTTCTACAAGGGACAGGAGGTGGTCCTTGTGGGTGCTGGAGACACCGCCTGCGAGGAGGCTACCTACCTGGCCAAGCTCTGCCCCAAAGTGTACATGCTTGTGCGCAAGGACGAGTTCAGGGCCAGCAAGGCCATGGTGCACCGCGTGGAGAACACCTCCAACATCGAGGTGCTCTTCAATACTGAAGTGAAGGATGTGCTCGGTGACCAGACCGTGACCGGTGTTCTGGCCGTGAACAACAGGACCGGAGAGGAGCGAACCCTGGATGTCACGGGGCTCTTCGTCGCCATTGGCCACACCCCCGCCACCGAGATATTCAAACAGTGGCTGGACATGGATGAGGCCGGTTACCTGAAGCACGACGCCGATCGGACCAGCACCAAGGTGCCCGGGATCTTTGTTGCCGGTGATGCCGCGGACAAGGTCTACCGACAGGCGGTGACCAGCGCTGGCACCGGCTGTATGGCTGCATTGGATGCCGAGCGTTGGCTGGCCGCCAATGGCAAGCACTGACCATAGTGACCTGAGGCCCATTGTCGCCGCTCTGCCTCAGAAGCCATGTCCGAACAGTACTTCATCCAAGGCTTCGATGAGCAGTAGTACTCCTGTATCGGTGTTTTCCTGTGGGAAGTCGGCAAGAAAACCGGCTGCAGCAGGCGGCTGGCACTTTCGTGCTCAGGGCATCACCTCCCAATCGCTGTAGGCCAGGTAGAAGCGCACCAGTTCGCGGCTCTTGAAGGGGATGTCCCAATCGCCGTCATAATCCACCCTCACCGGGACCAAAGCGCCGTTCACCATGGTGTTCTGCACCCGGATGGTGATGTCGAAATCCAGGACCACCGAACTGCTGGCGATGCGGTAGTTGCGGGCCATCACATCACCGCTCACTTGATCAAACCAGGTGTCCATGGTCTTGATCACGGTGCGTCCATCACGGAACTCCGGCTTGGCCTCGGCGCTGAACACCCAGCAGTCGCGTCCCTCGCGGGTATCGCTCCAGATGCGGAAGTCGTAGAGCGGCTCCATCTCCGGGCTGAACAGGGCCAGCTTGTCACCGATGAACGGGACCGTGGCGATCTCCGTGCCCGGGTCGAACATGAACTTCTTCAGTTCGCTCTTGTACTTGTCGAAGCGACTGCCCCGGCCCAGCTCCAGCTTGCGCGACGCCACGGTATTGTTCGCCGTGAAGGTGCCCTTGGGGAAGAACACATCATCGTACATCTCCACGGTCAGAAAGCGGAATCCGCCCTTGCGGTCGCGCAGTCGCCCGGTCTCCTGCACGCTGTCCAATTCCAGTCGGGCCCGCTCGCCTTCGCGCACCAGACGGCCCGAACGCTGCATGGTGGCCGTCTCCTTCTCCCCCTTGTTGCGCACCCGCACTGCACTGTGCATCCGGTGTGGGTGGTACCGGGTGTTCAGGAAGGCCTTGTGAAAGGTGGTGTCGGTGCGCACCTGCCGTACGAAGTCGGCCACGCTGAAGCCCTGTGAACGCGCGCTGATCACCACCTCATCCAGTTGGATGTGCTTGAACAGGGTATCGGGCTGGGCGCGGGCAGCGAGCGCGATCGAACAGAACAGAAGGGTCATCCACCAGCCTGTACGGTCCTGCGCCGTCGCTCGTAGACGATGCTGTGCACCCTGCACCGACCCGTCGATCATCCGGTTGGCTGCCATCAGGGCTCAATGCCTGCGGGTGGGGCCCAGCGAGGAGTACAGCTCATACTTCTTCTTGACGTACAGCAGAAACTCGTACTGTGTAAGGCCCTTGATCACCTCATCGGGCACCGCGCAGAAGTCGATGAAATCATCGAAGGACTCATCGCTCAGGTTGATGATGTCATACTCGACGTACTTCTGGAGCAGTTCCTTGAGCAGCTCCCGCTTGCGGTCCTCGTTCTCCAGTTGGGCCACCAGCCGCTTGCTGCGTTCACGCCGGCTGAATTCCTGGTAAAGGAAGGTGATGGGGCTCTGCAGCGCGTCCACCTGGCTGATGCGGTAGTCGCTCTCGCGATAACCCAGCTTGTCGATGTCCTTCTGGATCTGGGCCAGCGTGCGCGGGCTCAGGATCTCCACCTCGCGCAATTGCACGTTCAACTGCCGCAGATACACGGTCACGTGGTAGCTGGGTTTCGGCAGACTGTCCTTCATGCAGATGAACTGGGTGACATGCCCCACGGAACCCACCAGCAGCGTATCGGTGCGCAGGGCGCTCACCGCAAAGGACCCATCGGCATTCCCGAAGGTGCCCGACCGGGTGCGCTTGTTCACGATCATCAGGTCGTAGTACGTCCGTTCCTGCGTGGAGGACACCACCTGGCCATGGATGGTGACCATTTCCTGCGCGCGCGCCATGAAGGGGAGCAGGAGGAGGAAAAGGGCAACGCGGATCGCTGGGCGCATCGGAGGTCCAAAGGTACTTGGCCCGAACTTCAAGTTCCGTTCCATGATCGGAGCAGGAATGAGGAAGGGCCCCCCATGGTGTGGGGAGCCCTTCAAGAAAAGCCTGTGCATCTGTAAGCCGGGTCCTGTATCCACCTTGCGGCGGATCTCCATCATCTATCTGGCCGTACCGTCACCGGCACGATCTAGCGACCTACCCTCCGGGATCGAACGGGTCGTTCTTATCCACCTTGCGGTGAAGCCCCGGTATACATGGTCTTTCAGCCCGTGGGGTTTACCAAGCCACGCCGCTCGCACGGCATGCTGGTGGGCTCTTACCCCACCTTTTCATCCTTACCTCCACCTTGCGGTGGGTCGGCGGTCTCCCTTTCTGCGGCACTTTCCGTGGCGTCACCGTCACCAGTGAAGCCCCTTCCCGTTAGGAAGCACGGCACCCTAAGCTGCCCGGACTTTCCTCCCCGGCCCAAAGGACCGGAACGATGGAGCGATGCACAGGATGTCAATGAACGTTCTGGAACTCAACGCGTGCGGTGAATGATCACCTCCGTGGCCCCCACACCATAGCGACGCATATCCGCATCATGGAACTGCACCGTGTCATAGTACTGAAGCATGCGCCGGACCTCCTCCCTCAGCACGCCTTCCCCCACACCGTGAATGACGATCAGCTTGCGCTTGCCATTGCGGATGGCCGACTCCAAGGCCCGTTCGAAATAGCGAAGCTGGAACTCCAACTTCTCGCCATCGCTCAGGTTCCGCTCGTCGTCCAGCAGTTCGTGCAGGTGAAGGTCCACCTCGGCCACGCTGTTGTCCTCCGGCTTTTTGGGCGTCTTTCCGGGACGCACCCCTTTTTGCTTCTCCCGCTTCTCCTCCAAGGTATCGTTCGCGGCGATCAGTTTGGCCTGATGATCGCTCACTTTGCCCAAGGCCGTACGCAATTCACTGCTCACCCGCACCAGACCGCGCGCGGCGCGGTCCAGTTCGAACCCATCGTCCGTGCGGACCCGCACCATATTATGACCCAGCACCTGGAGAATGATTCCACCTCCCACCTCATCCACGAAGGAAACACGGTCACCCGGATGAAGCAATGTGGCGGACATGGTGCAAATTTACACGGCCGCAACCCGCGATCATGAGAACATTCACTTCCCTTCTGCTTTACCTGGCCACCCTAATGCAATTGCAGGCCCAGGGCTTCGAGACCTGGGTGCCCTACGGAGGCCAGCGCGCCGCCGATCTGTTCTTTGAGCAGGAACTCCGTTACCCGCCCGCCGCTTTGGAGGCGGGAGTCGCCGGTGAGGTGACGCTGGCCTTGATGATCGGACCTGATGGTGCTGTGAAGACCATCCGCGTGCTGCGCTCCGTGAGCCCGGAGTGCGATGCCGAGGCCTTGCGGCTTGGCGCTTTGATCCGCTGGGGACTGGCACCCGCCGTGGAGGAGAAACGGGCCGAAGAACGCCACTTCCGCATATCCTTCGACCCCAAGAAGTACAAGCGCTGGCTCAAGAACCGAATGGAGCACGTGGACCCGGTGTTCGATCTGCCCGCCGATACGGCGCTCACGATCCGCACCGCTCGCCAAGTGACAGAGCAGGCCAGGCCGATCATCAAAGGGGGGATCAAGGCCTTGCCCAACCACCTGGCCAGTGAATTGAAGTACCCGCCCGAAGCCTACCGGTACAGCCTGGAGGGTGAGGTGGTGGTGGAGTTCGTGGTGGAGACCTCCGGGAACCTGTCGAACATGCGCGCCCTGCAGGACGTGGGAGGCGGCTGCACCGATGAGGCCATGCGATTGCTCTATCGCACACCTTGGGCGCCGGCCGTGCTGGACGGTCAGCGCGTGCGCAGCACCATGCAGGTGAGCATCCAGTTCAGACTGCCCAAGGAGACCCGTTGAACACATCAGTAAGCACCGAACGAATGGCAATGGAGGAACGTGGACCATGGAAGACCGTGAGCATCGAGGAACGCTACGCCACGCCATGGATCGCCGTGAGCCATCACGAAGTGATCGACCCCTCCGGTGCCCCGGGCATTTACGGCGTCATCCACTTCAAGAACCTGGCGGTGGGGGTCATTCCGTTGGATGAGGACCTGAACACTTGGATCGTGGGGCAGTACAGGTATCCCATACAAGCCTACAGCTGGGAGATCCCCGAAGGCGGTGGCAGTCGCGACCTCCCCCCCGTGGAAAGCGCGAAACGGGAACTCCGGGAGGAGGTCGGCATCATGGCAGGCACCTGGACCGAGGTGCTGCGCATGGACCTCAGCAACTCGGCCAGTGATGAGGAAGCGGTGATCTTCGTGGCGCAGGACCTGAGCTTCCACGAACCAGAGCCGGACCACAATGAGGAGCTCGCCATGCGCAAGGTGCCGTTCCGTGAACTGTTCGACCGGGTGATGAGCGGCGATCTGCGCGACAGCCTCACCGTGGCCGCCGTGCTGAAGGTCCAGCGCTTGCTGGACGACGGTCTGCTGCGGGCTCAGAAATAGACCCAGTGTCCAACCACCTGCCCGGTGCTCCTGAATTCCACGGCCGGGGCCGGGAATTTTATGCCATTGAGGACGAACAACAGCGTTCGCACCAATGGTGAGCGCGTCGGGATGCGGGTGAGGTCGATGTCGGGGCTCACGTAGATCTGGCGATAGCGGCCGTCACCGGGTTCAGGCGAAGCGGTGGTCATGCTTTCAGCCCCCATGCCTACGGCAAGGTTCAACCACTTGGGGATGCCGCTCTTGGGCGCGAACGACCGGATGTTCCCGCTCAACCAGATGGTCTGGCCATTGTAGTCCTTGAGCAGGCGCTCCGGGATGCTCTCCCCCAGCAGGTCGGGGCGCTGCTCGGCATAAGTGGTCAGGTGGGCCGATAGCTTCATCTGAAGCCGCTGCTCTTTCCACCAGGCCTGCTGCCCCATGAACAGGCCAGCCCCCCCCACGTTCGCCGCCATGTCCCACCAGGAAAATCCCCAAGCCGCAGAGGTGCCGTCCAACAGTTCCACACCGGTGAGGAAGACCAGCCCCAGGCTGCCACCTGCCCATACCGCGAGGCGTTGGTCCGTTCCACACCGGGAGAGCATGGCATGCCCCCAGCTGCCCAGCGTGTAAGCACTGAAGACATGACCGGCCTTATCCATCTGCATCCACTCATCGCCATCGTTGAAGGCGTGCATGGGCGAACGCTCATAGTCCGCATACCAGGCCCGGTCGAGAAGCACGTACGTCCCGGCCATACCCGCCCCCAGCCCCATCACTGTGCGGCGCACACAGCGACCTGAGCGCTCCGCCCCCAGCGTATCCAAGGGTTGGGCGGCTGCGTACAACGCAGCCAGTAACAGCGAAACCAGCAAGGCCAGAAGTCGTAGCGTCAGCTCGCGGTAAACCACCACCCCATCCGTTCCATGCGCCGGCATCCTTACAAAGATATCCGCCTCCCGGTGAAGCCCCGGCCTTGAGGCCACGGTAAGAGTGTATCACGCCACCAGGTCCACGATCGGCGCGGGCATGTCCGCTTCTTATGTCCCTCACGGCCCACACGGATCACCTCGAATTCCTCTCGGCTGATGTCGCTCTGGCAGGACTTGCGCGTGCCAGGCTGTGTTGGCATGCCGCAAAGCACCCATCACCACCAGAAGATCTTGAACAGGCCTAGGCGCCTATGCTGTCCTGGCAGGCCGCCAGGATCGCCCTCGCGTTCTCCAAGGTATCCGACTCCGCATAGCAGCGCAGCACAGGCTCCGTTCCGCTCGCGCGGATCATCAACCACTGGTCGTTGTCGAAGTGGAACTTGAAGCCGTCGATGGTCTCCACCTGACGCACCACAAGATCACCGAAAGCAGTGAACGTGCCGGCCTGGCAGCGTGCCAGCACCTCCTGCTTCAGCGCCTCACTGATGTGCAGATCGTTCCGCTCGTACTTGAAGGGTCCCACGATGGCGTACACCTCCTCGATCAGGTCATCCAGGCTCTTGCCGCTCTTGGCCATGAACTCCCAGATGGTAAGGCCCATCCAGATACCATCGCGCTCCGGGATGTGGCCCTTGATGGCGATGCCACCGCTCTCCTCCCCGCCCAACAGAACGTCCTCACTGATCATGATCTCGGCGATGTACTTGAAACCGATCTTGGTCACCTGGTACTCGAGGCCATAGTGCGCACACATCTTCTTCACCTTGGGCGTGGCACTGAAGGCCACCACCACCTTGCCCGTGAACTTCTTGTACTTCACCAGGTAGTGGATCAGCAGCAGGATGATGTGGTGCGAATCAATGAAATCGCCCTTCCCGTTGTAAAGGCCGATCCGATCGGCATCCCCATCGGTGGCCAGCCCACAATCGATGTTCGAGTTCTTGATCAGCTCACTGAACTCGATCAGGTTCTTATGGATCGGCTCGGGGGCCTGACCATGGAACGAGGGATTGTACTCGCAATGCAGCAGGGTGGCCTCGGGAAGGATGCGGCGCACCACGCTCTGGCCGGCACCGTACATGGCATCGTAGCCCAGGCGCATGCCGCTGGAACGAATGGCCTTCAGGTCGAAGTTCGCCTCCACATGCTTCACATAGATGCTCTCCAGATCAATGTAGCTCAGCAGCCCCTCCGCCTCTGCCTTGGCAAGGTCGATGGAGACCAGGTCCAGACCGTGCTGTTCGGGGATCATGTCCTCCACCTCCTGCACCTTGCTAGGCACCAGCGGGCCACCGTGGATGCCCTTCAGCTTGTACCCGTTGTAGCTGGGCGGATTGTGGCTCGCAGTGAGCACCACGCCCATGGCGCTCTTCAAATTGTAGGCACCGAGCGAGATCATCGGCGTGCTCACAAAACCCTTGGCAAGGTGCACCTTGACCCCTGCGTTAACGAAGACCTTGGCGGCCGTCTCGGCGAAGAGCTCACCGGCGAAGCGGCAATCATGGCCCAACACGATGTTGGGGTCCGTGGGATAATTCCGCTTCACCCAGGCCGCGACGGCTACGCTCACGCGCGCCACATTATCCACAGTGAAATCCGCAGCGATGATGGCACGCCAGCCGTCAGTACCGAACTTGATCTTGGTCATGAGAGAAAATCGTTGAAGGGGGCGAAATTAGAAGGCCCTTGTTATGTGGAACTGCGGATGTTGTTGCTCAGCGGTAGATCTGACGTTGGTCCAATGCCCTCTGGTACTTCCGAGCATAGACCAGATGCTGTTCGTAGGTCCGTGAAAAATCGGAATGCCCGCTAAGGTCGGATCGTGCACAGAAGTACAAATAGTCGTGTTTCCCGGCATCGAGAACGGCGCTGATGAACCGGGCCTCGGGCAGGTTGATGGGCCCCGGAGGAAGTCCCTTGTGCTGGTAGGTGTTGTAAGGTGAATCCACCAACTTGTCCCGGTCCAGGACGCGGCTGATGCTGTCCATCCCGAGGGCGTATTTCAGCGTGGGGTCGGCCTGCAGCGGCATGCCGATGCGCAAGCGGTTGAGGTACACACCAGCGATCAAGGGTGCATCGCTGGCCACACCGGTCTCCGCCTGGACAATGCTGGCCAGCGTGCTCACCTCGCTCTGGGTAAGGCCCAGGGCCTTGGCCTTGGCCTGCCGTTCAGGGGTCCAGTAGCGCCGGTACTCCTTTGCCATCCGGTCCAGGAAAGCCTCCGGATCGGTGTTCCACCAGAACTCATAGGTATCGGGCACGAACATGCCGATGAAGGTGGCACGCGTGAACCCGTAACGGGAGGCCACCTCTTCGCTCCGCAATCGTTCCAGAAGTTCAATGGAATCGCACTCCAACCGTTGAGCGACCCTGCCCGCCAGCTCATGCATCCAGTTGATGTTCGTCAGCGTGAGCCTTACGGGTTCCTGCTCTCCGCTGCGCAGCCGGTCCACCAAAGTATTGGTACTAAGCCCGGGTTCAATCCGATAGCGCCCCGGTCGGACCTTGTTCGGATAATTCTTCCGTTCGGCCGTCCACCGGAAAGCGTCGGGGTCCTTCACAAGGCGGTTGACCTCCAGGCTGTCCATCACCTGGTCGAAATCGGCACCGGTGGGAATGTGCAGGTAGTGCACCGTATCCACAGCCGTCGCCGGGGCGAACACGCGCTGCCACATCTGCCAACCCCACAGACCGGCCGCGACCGCCAGAAGGGCCAGAACGAACAGAAATATGCGAAGCCCCTTACGCATCGATCAGAACAGATAGGTACCGGTGAAGACCTCGCGCACGGGGCCGCAGAGCAGGGCTTCGCCACTGCGCGCTGCATCGCCAAGGTCCACCCGCAGGGCTCCACCGCGCGTCCGGACGGAGATCACATCCCCCGTGGCCAACCCACGCTCCCGGGCGCTCCACGCTGCTGCGGTCACACCGGTTCCGCAGCTCAAGGTCTCATCCTCCACTCCCCGTTCATAGGTGCGCATGTGAACGGCCCCATCGATCCATGCTGCGAGGTTCACGTTCACGCCGGCCTGCTTGAAGCGGCTGTTGTACCGGATGCCATGGGCGACCCTCAACAGGTCGACCTTTTCCGGATCCTCCACCCAGACCACGACATGGGGCGAACCGGTGTGCAGGTGGTCCATCTCAGGTGCCAGTTGCTCCTGCTCGCGGGGAGGGCGCATGGCGATCCCGATCTGTCCATCGGCCAGCAGACGAGCGCGATGCGATCCATCGATGGCGGTGAACCCCACCTCCTCACCCGGGGCCAGTGCACCGTTCTCCAGCGACCGCCAGAACGCAAAGGCACAGCGGCTGCCGTTGCCGCAGAAACTGCGCGAGCCATCGGGGTTGAGGAATTCCATGTGGTAACGGGTGCCGGGTTCCCTGGGCGCCTGGATCAGGATCAGACCGTCCGACCCGATGCCGAAATGGCGGTCGCACATGCGCCGCACCCAGGTGTCGGCCATTGCACCATGCCTTCCCTGCCGATCATCCAAAAGAATGAAGTCGTTCCCCGTACCCTCCCACTTGCTGAATCGGATGTCCATCTGCGGGAACAAATATCGCATGTCGCGCGACGGGACCGCCCTTCGGTCCGATCAACACTTTTTAACGTGACACCGGGATACTTCAGGCCTGACAGAACGTTCTGGAAAGCACCGGGGCACACCGTTTGATCATTGGTGTTCCCGTTAGATCAATGACCATGAAACGCACCTTCGCATATTTCTTCACTGCACTGGCCGGTGGTCTGCTCGCCGTGGCCATCGGCCGGATCGTTCCAACTTCGCCTTACGCAGCCGACACCTCCACACCTTCCGCCGCTCCGGTGCGCTATGTGAGCCTTCCCGGGCCCAACGGCCCCGATCTGGCGGTGGACTTCACGGCCGCCGCTGAACGCACGGTGAACGCCGTGGTCCACGTGACCACGGAGACCACGGTGAACGTCCGTGATCCCTTTGCGGAGTTCTTCTGGGGCTACCGACCTCCGGCCCAACAGCAGCGGCAAGGCGCCGGTTCCGGGGTGATCGTGTCCCGCGATGGATACATCGTCACCAACAACCATGTGATCGAGGGCGCCGACAAGATCAAGGTCCACCTGAACGACCGGCGGGTGTTCGACGCCGAGGTGATCGGGCGCGACCCCAGCACCGACATCGCCCTGCTGAAAGTGGAGGCCGATGATCTGGATGTACTGGGATATGGTGATTCCGATGGTGTGCGCGTGGGCGAATGGGTGCTCGCCGTGGGTAACCCCATGAACCTCACCAGCACCGTGACCGCCGGCATCGTCAGTGCAAAGGCCCGCAACATCAACCTGCTCCAGTACGACCCAAGCCGGGATATCTTCCCCATCGAATCCTTCATCCAGACTGATGCGGCCGTGAACCCGGGGAATAGTGGCGGAGCGCTGGTGAATTCCGCCGGAGAGCTCATCGGCATCAACACCGCCATCGCCAGCACCACCGGGCAGTACGCAGGATATTCCTTCGCCGTGCCGGTGAACATCGTGAAAAAGGTGGCGGATGACCTGCTGGAATTCGGCAGTGTGCAGCGTGCTTATCTGGGTGTCAGCATCCGCGATGTGGACCAGAAACTCGCCGATGAGGCCGATCTGGGACGGATCGGCGGGGTATATATCAATGGGATCACCGAGGGCGGTGCCGCCGAGAAGGCCGGACTGCGCGCAGGCGATGTCATCGTGAAGGTCGGCACCATGAACGTGGACAATGTGCCCCAGCTCCAGGAGCAGGTGGGCCGCTTCCGCCCCGGCGAGAGCGTACCGGTCACCTATGTGCGAACAGGGAAGGAACAGGTGGTGAACATGACCCTGCTCGGCAAGGAGGGGACCACGACTGTGGCGGTAAAGAGCCCTGTCAACAGTCGTTCGTCCTTGGGCGCAGACCTGCGCGCAGCATCTCCCGAGGAATTGAAGGCCCTGAAACTGGACCATGGTGTGAAGGTGTTGTCCCTGGACGGCGGCAAACTGCGCAGCAGCGGGATCAAGGAGGGCTTCATCATCACCCGCATCGACCAGGAGCAGATCCGAACCGTGGACGATCTTGAACGCATCCTGGCAGCCAAGCGGGGCGGTGTGCTGATCGAAGGCATCTATCCCAATGGAGTGCGTGCCTACTATGGCCTGGGGCTCTGAAAACACTGATCCAGAAGACCTTGCGAAAAGGCCTCCATCTTCCGTCGTTTTGCCCTTGTCCCGTAGAACCGGGGGGGCGTACCTTTGCCGACCGTAGAGGAGCGTAAGGGGTTCCTGGGATTCCCTTTTTATCAACCATAAAACCTGACCACCGTGGCTTCAAGGATGCGCCAACTCAAGATCACCAAGTCGATCACCAACCGGGAAAGCCAGTCGCTGGACAAGTACCTACAGGAGATCGGCAAGGAAGGCCTCATCACCGCGGACCAGGAAGTGGAGCTTGCCCGCAAGATCAAGGAAGGTGACGGACGTGCGCTGGAGAAATTGGTGAAGGCCAACCTGCGCTTCGTCGTGTCCGTTGCCAAGCAGTACCAGAACCAGGGTCTGAGCCTGCCCGATCTGATCAACGAGGGTAACCTCGGTCTGATCAAGGCCGCCCAGCGATTCGATGAGACCCGCGGTTTCAAGTTCATCAGCTACGCTGTTTGGTGGATCCGCCAAAGCATCCTCCAAGCCCTGGCTGAGCAGAGCCGGATCGTGCGCCTTCCTCTGAACCAAGTGGGTTCACTGAACAAGATCAACAAGGCCTTCGCAAAGCTCGAACAGGAGTATGAGCGCCCGCCCAGTGCGGACGAACTCGCCACCCTGCTGGACCTGCCCGCCGAGAAGGTGGCTGATACCATGAAGGTGAGCGGTCGTCACATCAGCATGGACGCCCCCTTCGTGGAAGGCGAAAGCAATAGCCTGCTGGACGTGCTGCCGAACAACGACAGTGCACCCGCCGACCGCCTGCTGCTCAACGAGTCCCTGGCCAAGGAGATCGAGCGCGCGTTGAGCACCCTCACCGAGCGTGAGCGTGATGTGGTGAAGCTGTTCTTCGGCATCGGCATCAACCACGGACTAACCTTGGAGGAGATCGGGGCCAAGTTCGACCTGACCCGTGAGCGCGTTCGCCAGATCAAGGAGAAGGCCATCCGTCGACTGCGCCACACCAGCCGCAGCAAGCTGCTGAAGGCGTACCTCGGCTGATCCGCTCCTCGTAGAACCGCATCCTAACCACCATTTTCCGAATATGCAGACCGCAGAACCCAAGCTCGGCTATGAGGCCGGCCTGAAGGAGTACGTGGACCGCGAGCGCGCGGCCGTCGACCTGACCAATTCCGTCGGGCAGTTGATGTATGGCAGGGGCGTCGAACTCGTCCTATTCCGGAACCACCTGCTGGATATCAGCATCTCCGAGGTCATCAAGCTCTTCTCCTACGCCGAACAGGTGGTGAAGAAACCGATCGATGTGTTCACCACGGCCGAAGTGGCTCGTGGACTGCTCGAGCTCGATCTGGCCCCCAGCAAGATCGACATCGGACGGTTGACCCATGAATACTCCTTGAGTGGCGGCACCTCCGTACACGCCTTCCTGAAGGACCACCTGAGCGGTTTCATCGGCCAGGACAAGCACACCTTCCAGCCGCAGGATGTGGTGCTCTACGGCTTCGGCCGGATCGGTCGCATCGCCGCACGTGAACTCGTCAAGCAGGCCGGCAAAGGGCAACAGCTCAGGCTGCGGGCCATCGTCACGCGTACGCTCACCGATGCCGAGATCGTGAAACGTGCAGCGCTGCTCCGCAATGACAGTGTGCACGGGACCTTCAAAGGCACCGTGGTGGAGGATATCCCCAACAAGGCCATCTGGGTCAACGGTCAGCTCATCCAGCTCATCGCTGCCAGCAACCCGGAGGATATCGATTACACCACCTATGGCATCCACAATGCCCTGGTCATCGACAATACCGGTGCATTCACGAAACGTGCAGATCTGGAGCGCCATCTGAAGTCCAAGGGCGTGGCCAAGGTGCTGCTCACCGCTCCGGGCAAGGAGATCCCGAACGTGGTGTACGGGATCAATCACAATGACCTGGACATCGAGAACGAGAAGATCTTCAGTGCTGCGAGCTGCACCACGAACGCCATCTGCCCCATCCTGAAGGTGGTGGAGGACAACCTGGGCATCGAGAAAGGGCACATCGAAACGGTGCACGCTTATACGAACGACCAGAACCTGCTGGACAACTATCACAAGGGTCCACGTCGTGGTCGTAGTGCAGCCATCAACATGGTGATCACCAGCACCGGGGCCGGCACTGCCGTGGCGAAGGCCATCCCGAGCCTTAAAGACAAGCTGACCGCGAACGCCGTGCGTGTTCCCACGCCGAACGGTTCACTGGCCATCATGAACCTGACGCTGAAAAAGCCCATCACCGACCTGGCGGCCATGAACGACATGATCCGTCATGCGGCCTTGAACGGTGAATTGGTGAACCAGATCCACTACCAGATGGACCCCGAGCTGGTGAGCAGTGACATCATCGGCGATACCTGCTGCAGTGTGTTCGACAGCAACGCCACCATCGTCGCTCCCGACGGGAAGACGGTGGTTCTCTATGCTTGGTACGACAACGAATTCGGATATACAAAACAGGTGATCCGTCTTGCGAAGCATATCGCCAAGGTGCGTCGCCTGATCTACTACTGATCCTATTGTGCTTCACGGGAACCCCGCCTTCTTCGGAACAGCGGGGTTCTTTCATTCCGGAGGGGGACACCACGGTCAGCACCGCAGACCGCCGGGGGATCGAGGTCAGCGGACCGGAGATCGCGAGATCCGACACGGTCACACCTCGGACGAGTGCTCCCCCATGAAGGTCGTTACCCAATGTGGATCACCGCCACGATCCGGGAACTCCTACACTACGTACAAAGCGCGCTCCTGTCGGGAGCGGTCCAATAGACCGTCTTGAACAGGTCTGACCCAGTACCCCACTCCCCCCGCTCAGGCCTGCACAGGGCAAGCCATGGCAAAAATGTCCCTGAGCAAGCGCGGCCAGGAAGCTGAGGGGAACACGCCCCTATGAACGCAGAACGCCCCGCACGTTTCCGTGCGGGGCGTCCCAGTTCAGGGCTTACTCCATTACGGCTGGATGACCAGTCGCTCGGTGTAGAGGGTCTCGCCAGCAGTGATGTTCACCAGGTACATACCAGCGGCGAGGTCGCCGTTCAGGTCAAGCACGGTACTGATCATGCCGTCGTTCACTGCGATCGTGCGGGCACTGACGCGTTTGCCGAACAGATCGAAGATGTCAACGCTGACGGTGTTCACACCCTCTTCCACAGCGCTCAGGCTCAGGTTGAGCAGATCGCCACGGTTGGGGTTCGGGAACATGCGCAGTTCAGCCGCTGAACCATTGTTCATGGCCATCATGGCATTGCTGGTTCCTGCAGGAGGAGCAGCGATGGTCAGGAGGCAGATATCACCCCACGGCGTAGCGTTCGTGCACCAGGTCAGACCGCCATCCTTGCTCACACGCACGTCCACATCGTATGTCTTGCCGTTCTGCAGGGGCAGGCCGGTAGCGGCGCTCCAGTTGAGCGGCAGGGTGTAGGTGGTACGGGTGATCACCACCTCGAAGCCCTCGGCAGGCAGGCGGAAGCGGAATTGGTAGCGGTTGGCACCGGTTACAGGACGTGCAGCGATGATGCTGTTGCTCAGACCCCACTGACGGGTCACGCCGCAGCTGAAGTACTGATTGCCGGGAATGTCGATGAGCTTGGTCAGCGGGCATGCAGCACGCACCGGGTCGATCATCAGGCGGCAGGCCGGGCCGAACTCAGCGTTCACACCGTTGACGCGGCTCCGCACACGCAGGTTCATCAGCTTATTCGCAGGAACTTGGCTGGACAGGGTCCAGTTGTTCAGCTTCATGTGGCAAGCACGGATGGCGCTTGCGGGACTGAAGCCGTCGCTGATGTTGTGGCTGCGGAAACGACGGAAGCTGTAGCTACCGTTCGGATCGAAGATCCAGAACTCATAGCCGCTGTTGTTGTCCTGCACGCTGTTGGCACCTCCCACGATCCACTCGGCACTGACGGCCGCGTTGGGCGATGCGACCACGTACTGGCCGTTACTCCAGTCCAGCTTGTCGCAGCTGGTGAAGACAACCTTATCCGTTCCCAGTGGCAGGCAGAAGCCCTGCCCCCCGCTGATGGCGCTTTCGAAGCCGTTGCTGAAGTTGTTCCGGTTGTCGATGATGCGCGAACCGGCATCGGTCTGCAGCACATAACCTCCAGTCGTCATACCGTCACCGGAAGCGTCGAACACACGCAGAGCGTAGCATCCGTCGGCCAGGCAGCAATCAGCACCCACTACAGCGTTGCTCACATAGGGACCACCACTGCAAAGCGGCGCACCGCCACCTTCCACCGTGATCTCCCAAGTCGTCTCATCGCCATTGGCATCCGTGGTGAAGATCAGGTCCAGTTCATTCGGGCAGCCGGAGGGTACGCCCACACACTGGCAACCCGTGCTCCACGTATCGTTGATGGTACCGGCGTTGTTGTCGTTGCAGGCAGTACCTGGTAGTGCAGCACCACCGGCCACACCTTCGCAATCGATCAACTGACCCACGCACTGGCAGTTGCTGTTCCACGTGTCATTGCCCGTCGTGGCAAGACCATCGTTGCAGGCAGTACCAGGCAGCGCAGAGCCACCGGCCACACCTTCGCAATCGATCAGCTGACCTACGCACTGGCAGTTGCTGTTCCATGTGTCATTGCCCGTCGTGGCAAGACCATCGTTGCAGGCAGTACCAGGCAGCGCAGAGCCACCGGCCACACCCAGGCAGTCGTTCGGCAATACACCTACGCACTGACAGTCGCTGTTCCAGGTATCACCAGAGGTATCCGGATTGTTGTCGTTGCAAGCGGTACCTGGCAGTGCGGCACCACCGGCCACACCTTCGCAATCGATCAGCTGACCCACGCACTGGCAGTTGCTGTTCCACGTGTCATTGCCCGTCGTGGCAAGACCATCGTTGCAGGCAGTACCAGGCAGCGCAGAGCCACCGGCCACACCCAGGCAGTCGTTCGGCAATACACCTACGCACTGACAGTCGC